>NZ_JBSFNM010000079.1:0-39499 GCF_053587085.1 Kitasatospora sp. NPDC003701 | reverse complement strand
CTCATGGCCGGCTCCGTCCTCGCCGCCATCCCCGTCGTCCTCGCCTTCGTCCTCCTCCAGAAGACCTTCGTCAGCGGCCTCACCGGCGGCGCCGTGAAGGAATAGAGCCCCTGGTCCACGTCGGGCGGACCAGCGGATGACCCGAGCCCGGTCGAGTGCCTTGAGGGCGGCACTCGGCCGGGCTCGCGGTGTGGTCGTCAACGGTCCCGTCGAAGGGGGCGCCGGACAGCCGGCGCCCCCTTCGACGTGCTCGGCCGTCCGGCGCGGTGCGCCCGCGTCGGACACCTACGGGGGCGTGGCGCGGCCGACCGCGGTTCGGCTGCGGCGGCACCCGGCGGCGTCGGTCCGCCCGTAGCGCCTCCGGCGGCCCCTCAGCGGGACCGGGTTCCCCGCCGGGACGGCCGTGTGGCACGCCCCGCCGTCCGGCGGACCGGCGCCCCCGGTACGCGGTGAGCGGGGGCGGGCCGGGTACGCAGAGCCGGGAGCCGGGGCGGGCAAACAGAAGACCCGGGCTGCGGAACGGCTGACGGTGCCGTTCCGCAACCCGGGCGTACGGGGGGCGGGAATGCCGGGGCGGGAGTGCGTGTGGGGCGGGCGAGGTGCTCGCGGACGGTGTAGGTCCCCGCCGCCCGGTGGACGGGCGACGGGGAACCGTGAGCGGTGGCGGGTCGAGTCAGGGCAGCGACAGCCCGCCACCGCCGTCCAGGGGCCGGCAGCCTCGCGGGGCCGCCGGCGCGGTGGTGCGGGAAGGGTCAGAGGTGGGCGACGGTGTAGCGGTCGACCGCGTCGTCGTCGAGGTCGAAGCCGAGGCCGGGGCCGGTGGGCACCACCAGGGCGCCGTCGGTGAACTTCGGCGGGTTGAGCAGGATGTTCTCCCGGATCGGGTTCGGGAGCCGGTTGTACTCGTAGGTGCGCAGGTTCGGGGTGGCGGCGCACAGTTGGAGGGCGGCGCAGAGGCTGACGCCGGAGCCGACGCCGTGCGGGGCGATGTCCACGTGGAAGGCGGAGGCGAGGGCGGACAGGCGCATGGCCTCGGTGATGCCGCCGCAGCGGGCGACGTTGGGCATGAAGACGTCGATGGCCCGCTGGAGCAGTGAGTCGCGGAGGTCGAAGCGGGTGAAGTGGGTCTCGCCGTTGACGACGGTCAGACCGGTGCGGCGGCGCAGTTCGGCGAGGTTGGCGAGGTCGTCGACCTGGAGGGGCTCCTCGTACCAGGAGATGCCGAGGTCGGCGAGGACGGCGCCGACCCGGGTGGCCTGGTCGAGGTCGTAGGCGCAGTTGACGTCGGTGAGGATCTCGATGTCCTCGCCGACGGCGTTGCGCACGGCGGTGAGGTGGGCGCGGTCGGTCCGCTCGCCCCGGCCGATCTTGACCTTGAGGGCCTTGAAGCCGGCGTCGACGAAGCCGAGCGCCTGGCGGGCGGAGTCCTCGGGGTCGGCGTGCAGGGCGACGGGGCTGGCGTAGCAGTCGACGGTCTCGCGGATCGGGCCGCCGAGGAGGCGGTGCACGGGTACGCCGGCGAGCTTGCCGCGCAGGTCCCACAGGGCGAGGTCGACGCCGGCGAGCGCTTCGAGGTAGAAGCCGCGGTTGTGGCCCCCGGCGGCCTGGCCCTTGAAGAGCCGCTCCCAGATCGCGGCGGTGGCGAGGGCGTCCTGGCCGATCAGCAGCGGGGCGAGCACCGTGGCGACGACGGTGGCGGTGACCTGGGGGCTGGGCAGCCCGTAGGCCTCGCCGATGCCGACCGAGCCGTCCTCGGTGTGGATCTTGACCAGGGTCGCGTACTGCCCGCGGCGGGGGAGGACGAGGTGGCTGGAGGCCGGGTACCGCAGCCAGTCCGGCACGTCCTCGGGCGAGTCGTACAGGTCGTCGAAGCTGGCGGACAGGGCCAGTGCCTCGACCTTGGTGATGCGCAGTGGCTGGGTGCTCACGGGGATCGCTCCTGGGGGGTGCCGGGCCCTCCCCCGTGCGGGGGAGGGAGTCATGGGGGGAGTCATGGGGGGAGTCGTGGGGAGGGAGTCATGGGGAGGGCGGCTCGGCTGCCGCCGGTGCTCTCGCCGCCTGCGGTCCCGCGGCCGGTGAGGACGGTGATCGCGGCGATCGCGGAGCCGGCGGCGGCATGGAGGACGACCGGGGTGGCGGATCCGTCGGCGGCCCCGACCAGGGCCGTGCCGATGAAGGCGCGGTGCCTCCGAAGAGGGCGCGACCGAACCGGGAGGGTCTAAACGTATGCTATATACGAACTGAGGGCCAGGCTCCGGAGCCGGTTTCTCCGGTCGGCCCGCTCACGAGAGGTAGGGCCGGTAACAGGCCACCGGCGGGGCGGTGACGCGGGACGGCCGGGCGAGGACGGCACCCGCGAGCCGGTCCGGGTCCGCGAGCCGGTGCCACGCCGTGGTCACGTACATCCGGCCGCCGCCGAAGGCGACGCTGCTGACGTGCGGGGTGGGCACCGGCACCGCCGCGCACAGCCGCCCCTGCGGGTCGTAGCACTGCACGCGCCCCGCGCCCCACAGGGCGACCCAGAGCCGGCCCCGGTCGTCGACGGTCATGCCGTCGGGCCGCCCCTCGCCCGGGCCGAGGCTCACGAACGGCCGGGCGGGCCCGAGCTGCCCGGAGTCGGGGGCGACGGCGTGCGAGGCGATCAGACCGCGGGCACTGTCGGCCAAGTAGAGCGTGCCGCCGGACGGGTCGAAGGCCGGCCCGTTGGGGACGGTGAGGCCGGTCAGCACCCGGTGCGACGAACCGTCCCGGTCGATGCGGTGGAGCGATCCGGCGCCGGGCGCCGCGTCCACGGCCATGCTGGTGGCCCAGAACCGCCCCCGCGGATCACAGGCCGCGTCGTTCATCCGCATCGGGTGCGGCGCGTCCGCCTCCGGCCGCGCGATCCAGCGCGGCTCCCCGCCGGAGCGCAGCAGTGCCACGCCCGGGCCGGCGGCGACGATCCACTCCCCCGGCCGCCCGGCCACCGGGGCGGCCGCGCCGAGCGGGATGCCCAGGTCGGCCTCGCGGCGCGGGCCGACCGGGTCACCCCCGGGTGCGCAGCTGTACAGCGCACCCCGGAGCAGGTCGACGAAGGAGAGCCGGCCCTCGTGCCAGCGGGCCCCCTCGCCCAGCCGGTAGCGCTCGGGGCAGCAGGGCCGCCAGCCGTCGCCGGCCGGACCCGCCGCCTCCTCCCGTGCCGATCCCGTCATCGCAGCGTGCTGCCGGGTGCGGCGTCCAGCAGGGTCAGCTCGTCGCGGAAGGGCAGGCCCTCCCAGTCTCCCGCCGAGGCGACCGCGAACGCCCCGGTGGTCACCGCCCGGCCGAGCCGCTCCTCCACCGGCAGGCCGTCGAGCAGCCCGGAGAGGTAGCCGGCGACGAACGCGTCGCCGGCCCCGACGGTGTTCCGGACCGGGACCCGGACGGCGGGCCGGGCGACCGACCCGTCCCCGGTGAAGACCTCGGCACCGGCGGCGCCGCGCTTGACGACCACCTCGCCGACGCCCTGGGCGAGCAGCGCCTCGACGCACTCGGCCTCGTGCTCGACGCCGGGCGGGGCGACCAGGGCGAGCTCGTCGTCGGAGGCCACCAGGATGTCCACCAGCGGGATCAACGGGCGCAGCGCGGCCGAGGCCTCCTGGGGCGACCAGAGCTTGGCCCGGTAGTTGACGTCGAGACAGACCGCGCCCCCGGCCGCGTGGGCGGCCGCCTCGACGGCGGCACGCGGGCCGGGCCCGAGTGCGGCCGTGACGCCGGTGAGGTGGACGATCCGGGCGCCCTCGGCGAGGGCGACGGCCAGGCGGGCGGGCGTCAGCCGGGACCCGGCCGAGCCGGCGCGGTAGTAGGAGACCCGCGTCAGGTCGGCCACCCTCGGCTCGAAGAGCACCAGCCCGGTCGGCGCGGCGTCGACGGACACGCAGGAGACGTCCACGCCCTCGGCCCGCAGGGTGCGCAGGACCAGGCGGCCGAGTTCGTCGTCGCCGTTCACGCCGACCCAGCGCACCGAGTGCCCGAGCCTGGCGAGGCCGATGGCGACGTTGGCCTCGGCGCCGGCCATCGAGAGGGCGAGGGTGGCGCCGAGTTGGAGGGGGCGGTCGGCGCGCAGGGCCGCCATGGCCTCGCCGAGGGTCAGGACGTCGAGCACGGGAACTCCTCGGCGAGCGCGCGGAAGGCGGCGATGCGGTCGGGCAGCCCGGCGGTGTCACCGCCGGTCCTGGCGGCGGTGCCGAGCAGCGGGCCACCGACGCCGACGGCGAGCGCGCCGGCGGCCAGGAAGTCGCGGGCGACCTCGGCGTCCACTCCGCCGACGGGCACGAAGGGCACGTCGGGGAAGGGGTCGCGCAGGGCGCGCAGGTAGCCGGGGCCGCCGAGGCTGCCGGGGAACAGCTTGACCGCCGTCACGCCCTCCGTGTAGGCGAGCGCCACCTCGGTCGGGGTGACCGCCCCGGCCAGGACCGGCATGCCGAGGGACTGCGCCTCGCCGACGGCCTCGGTCATCCCCGGGGTCACCGCGAAGGCGGCGCCGGCCCGGGCGGCGGCCCGGGCGTCCGCGGAGGTGAGCAGGGTGCCGGCGCCCAGTGCCGCGTAGGGGCCGAGGGCCGTCCGGGCGCGCTCCAGGACGTCGAGCGCGCCGGTGGTGGTGAGCGACACCTCCACCAGGTCGATACCGGACGCGAAGAGGGTGAGGACCGCATCCAGGGCGGCGTCGGGGTCGTTCCCCCTGACGATGGCCAGGATTCTGCGATCGCGCAGAGCGGAGAGAAGGTCGTCTGGTTGCACGGGTGCCTCCGAAGCCCAGGTGATGACTTTAGGATATCGTATACTTTCATGACTGACGCCAGCCCCGCACGCCCACCCGACGAAAGGTGCCCCTCGATGACCCGTACCGCCCTGATCACCGGCGCGGCCGGCGGGATCGGCCGCGCCGTCGCGGCCCGCCTGGTGGCCGACGGCCTGCGCGTGGCCGGCCTCGACCTCGCCGATCCGCAGCTGCCCGGCGTCGCCTTCCACCGGGCGGACGTGACCGACCCCGAGCAGGTCCGGGCCGCGGTGCACGCGGCCGTCGACGGCCTGGGCGGGGTGGACGTGCTGGTCACCTGCGCCGGCATCACCGAGGGCAGCCCGCTGCACCTGACCACCGACGACGACTGGCAGCGCGTGCTGACCGCCAACCTCGGCTCGGTCTTCCTCTGCGTCCGGGAGGTCCTGCCCGCGATGATGGCGGCCGGCTCGGGCTCGGTGGTCACCATCGGTTCGGTCCTGCACCGCACCGCCGCACCGGGCCTGCCCGCCTACGCCGCCGCCAAGGGCGCGATCGCCGCGCTGACCCGCCAGCTCGCCGTGGACTACGGCCGGTACGGCATCAGCTTCGTCACCCTCTCCCCCGGCTGGGTGCGCACCCCGGCGACGGAGTCCCGACTCGCCTCCGGCGAGCAGGACCTGACGCGACTGCGGGAGAGCAACCCGATGCGCACCCTGGTCGACGCCCAGGACATCGCCGAGGCGGTCGCCTTCGCCTCCTCGCCGGCGGCCGGCATGCTCTCCGGCTCCGAACTGGTCCTGGACGCGGGCGCCTCGGTGGTCAGCCCGGCCAGCCTGCTGCGCGACGCCCACCGCGAGCGGATGGGGCTGCCGCCGCTCGACACCCACTGACCCGGTGCGCAAGGACCGCACCCCGTGCATACCGACCACCCGGGCCGTACGCACCGGCCGGACCGATCGGCCGAGGGGGGCCGTTCGCGGGGCGCCCGGGCGCCCGCGCGGGAAACGATCCGGCAACACCCCTGGAAGTCATTTCGTATATCGAATACTCTGCGCCATCATCCGACTCCGCCACCCGAGGAGTTCCCACCCATGGCGTCCCTGCCCCACAGACTCGTCGCCACCGCCCTGGCCGCCACATCGGCGCTCACGGTCGGCGCCTGCACCGCCGATCCGGCCCCCCGGGCCCCCGAGCGCACCACGATCACCTTCTGGACGATGCCCTTCTGGATCGGCCGGCCGAACAACCTCAAACACCTGGTCGAGGACTTCAACGCCTCGCAGGGCAAGGTGAAGGTCGAACTCACCGTGCTCGACTGGCAGACCGGCCGCGACGTCATCAAGCAGGCCGTCATGAACGGCCGGGGCCCGGACGTCTGGCTGGCCAACAACGGCCTCGAACTCGACCTCCTGACCGCCGCCAAGCTGGCCCCGCTGGACGCCCTCGGCTACACCGCCGAGGACCTCGGCCGGTTCCGCCCGCTGGTCAAGGTCAACGAGTACCAGGGGCGCCTCTACGGCGTACCGCTGTACTTCGACGTCAACGTCCTGCTCTACCGCAAGGACATCCTGCAGAAGTACGGCTTCACCGAACCACCCCGCACCTGGGACGAGTTGAAGTCGACGGCCGCCGCGATCACCGGCCGCTCGGCCGCGGCCGGCAAGAAGGTGACGGGCTGGCAGTTCAAGGGCATGGACGACCACCTCAACGCCATCAACCCCACCTGGGAGAGCTTCCTCTGCCAGGCCGGCGGCGCCCTCACCTCACCCGACTTCAAGACCTCCACCCAGAACACCGAGGCCGGGCGCACCGCGATGACCTATATGAAGTCCTTCTACACCGACAAGGTCTCGACCACCGGCACCAGCGCCCTGAGCGGCTTCATCGAGGGCGACGTCGCGATGTTCTCCTTCTACCAGAGCGTCATCTCCGACATCGCCGCCGGGAACGAGAAGACCAACGGCAAGTGGGCGGCCGCCCCGATGCCCGTCGGCCCCAAGAGCGGCTGCTCCGCCGTCGGCGGCCACAGCCTGGTCGCCCGCTCCGGTCTCCCCGACCCCGGCGCCGCCGGCACGTTCATGCGCTGGCTCGCGTCCCCCTCGGTCAGCACCCAGTTCATGGAGTTCCACGGGATCTTCCCGTACGACACCGCGAAGGTGCCGCGCGAGACCAAGGTCGTGGTCGATTCCTTCTACCAGACCGACCCCAGCTGGGCGGCGATCACGACCCAGCTCGACCGCAGCACCCCCGACCTGCTGCTCCAGGACCGCCACGCCTTCGCCACCCGCTGGGAGGCCCAGAAGTCCGAGATCGTGGCCGGGGTCGACGGACGGACGCCGGTCGCGGAGGCACTGCGCAACCTCGACGCCAAGGTCGGCAAGGACCTCAACAGCGGCTGAGCCGGGCCCGCCCCGCCCCGGCCGGGAGCGCCGGGGCGGGGCGGGGCGGCCCACCGGAGCGGCCCACCGGAGCGGCGGCCCGCCGGAGCCCGCAGGCTCAGAGGTCCGCCTTGTCCTCGACCTTCTTCCAGTCCACGAACTTGAAGTCGGTGTCCGTCCGCTCCCCGCCGGAGGCACCGCCGCCGGCCGGGGTGTTGTGGCCGTCCTGCACCACGAGCAGGCCGTGCGGGAACCGCCGGCCGAGCGGCGCACCGGTCACCGCCGCGCCGTCGCACTCCTCGGAGCCGTCCGGCGAGCCCGCGGCGGAGCCGGCGCCGACCCGGAAGGTCCGCACGAACTCGTTGTGGTCGTCCCGGGAGAAGACCGCGAAGGTGTTGTCGCCCTGGCTGGAGACGAGCAGGTAACCGTCGTCCTCCGGGTCCTCGGGGTCGCGCCAGATGGTCAGGCCCTCGACGTCGGCGCTGATGTGCTCGCCGCCGTAACCGGGGTCGGCCCCCTCGACGCACGTCTCGCTCGCCGGGTCGTACGTCGCGGGCCGCCCGTAGGAGCGGACCTTCTCGACGAGTTCGAGGTCGTCGTCGTCCGTCATGTCGACGTCGAGGTCCGCGTCGAGCTTCCAGATGCCGACGTCCTCCTGCCCGACGTACAGGTCCTCGCTGTCCGGGTCGACCACCATGCCTTCGACCTGCGGGAGTTCACCCGGCTCGGCGCACGGGCTCCAGGTCGTGCCGTTGGGCAGCACGAACGCGGAGGGCAGGGTGATCGTGCGCACCACCCGGTAGCCGATGTGTCCGGCGGAGGTGGCGCCGAGCTCGGCCAGGGCCAGTTCGGTGCCGTGGCGCCGGCTGGTGACCGCGTAGGAGCGTCCGCTGTCGCGGTCCGTCCAGGTCGCCAGGCCGTACGCGGTGCGCTGGTCGTCGACCTCGTCCTGGTTCGCGGAGAACACCAGCGGAGCGCGGGTCTCGTCGGTGACGTCCGTCAGCGGGCCGGTGGCGTTCGAGCCGTCGATGCGGTAGATCCGGATCCGGTCACGACCGCGGTCCGAGACCACCGCCACGTCGTGGCGCGTCCCGTCCGGGAACCGCAGTCCGCTCACCAGGTCGACGTTGTTGAAGCGGCCGGGCTTGTCGCCCGGCCGGGGGGCGGCCGGCGCGGCGAGCGACTGCACCTGCCGGCCGTCCAGGTCGTAGACCCGCAGGCCGCCTTGTTTGGCCGTGGCGATGACCAGGCTGCGGTCCGGGTTCGCGCTGTCGCGCCAGATCGCGGGGTCGTCCGCGTTCGCGTTCCCGCCCTGCTCGTCGTCGAAGAGCGAGGGGGTCTCGACCGCCGCGGTCACCACCGGGATCCCGCCGGAGCCGTCGTCCGCCGCGGCGGGAACGATCCCCGGACCGAGAACCACCGGGAGCGCCACGGCGAGCGCCGAGGTGCGGTGCAGGAGCTTGCGCACAGGGTCTCCTCCTGTCGAGTTGCCTGTGCCCGCCTCCGCCGCCGCGGTGCGGGCCGCCGTCGCCGGTGTGCGAACGGCGGACTCGATTCCATGCCGCCCACGTGTACCGGCCGTGAAGCGAGGACGAAGGATGTCCACCCAAGGGGAGAATTCGTATACCATATCTGTGAGGGCTCACAGGAGTGGCTCGGACGGCCTTGTGCCGTCCGGGCCATTCGTATGCAGTTGATCCCGGCACCGACCACCCCACACGCCGACGAGGCCGGCGCCGGGGCGGAGAGGGCGGGTCAGTTCGCGCGGACGGTGATGTCGTCGCACCAGCCGTAGCCGGTGCCGCTGCGGGCGTAGCAGTAGATCCTGGCCGTGGTGGCGTCGGGGCCGGTGGTGAAGGTGGTCGACCGGTTGGTGAAGGTGGTACCGGAGAAGACCGTGCTGCTGCTGCCGGTGGAGGCGTACTGCTTGGCGCCGAGCGAGAGTTCGGTGCCGCTCGCGGACACCTTGCCCCAACCGCTGAGGGTGTAGGTGGTGTCGGGCCTGACCTGGATGATCTGCTCGGCGGCGGCCTGGGCCGGGCCGACCTTCACGGCGCGGCTGCCGGCGTACTTGGTGGAGGTGTCGAGGGTGGCGCCGCCGTAACTCGTCCACGGGTTGAGTGCGGTGTTCTCGAAACCGGCGTCGCGCACCAGGTTGACCGGTGCGCAGGCGCCGTCGTCGAAGGCGGCGGCCTGGTGGAAGCCGCGGTCGGGGCGACAGACCTGCGGGAGGGCGTCGCCGAAGTAGTCCCGGGTGCCGAGCGTGGGGATCGGGGCACCGGCGGCGCGGGCCGGGGAGGCCGCGCCCAGCCGGTAGTCGGCGGGGTCGTCGCCGCCGGCCCGGACGAACCGGGGGTCGCCGGTCTGCTTCTCCGGGTCGGCGGGCTCGTTTGCCGGGTGGTTGCCGTAGAAGGTGTTCGCCGCCCAGGTGAAGTTCGCCGGCCGGTAGGTCCTGCCCGGCATGGCGCGGTAGCCGCCGGTGCCGAGGTTGTGGAAGACGTTGTTGGTCAGCCGGACCTTCGTGGTGCCGTGACCGTCCTCGATGATGTCGGTGGTCGAACCGGCGGGCAGGAACACCGTGTTGTGGTACATGTCGGCGCTCAGCTCGCCGGAGGCCGTGAGCCAGCGGCCCTTGTCGTGGTCGCTGAGGTTGTAGCGCACCACGGTGCCGGTGCTCTGCGAACCCGAGCCGCAGTTGCCGCAGAACAGCATGAAGCCGCCCTCGTTGTCGTGGCTGTGGTTGTACTGGAAGACCGCCCGCCGGTTGCCGTAGTCGGAGTCGAAGGCGTGGCCGTCGCCGTTGTCGGACAGCCGGCGGACGTGGTGGACCTCGTTGAACTGGATCAGCGCGTCGTCCGAGTCGATCGCCCACACCCCGACGTTGGAGCCCATCGGACGCACGGCGACGTCGTGGACCAGGTTGTGCTCGACGAGGCCGCTGGCCGAGGCCCGCAGGACGATGCCGTCGCCGCCGGTGTTGTCGACGGTGTTGCCGCGGAACACCACGCGGGTGCTGGCGCGCCAGTTGTTCTTGCCACCGCAGCCGTCGCTGCTGCCGTACTCGGGCCGGCACATCCAGGTCGAGCGGTTGGTCAGGCCCTCCCGGTCGACACCGCTGATCCGGGAGTTCTGGACCACGGCGTCGTCGAAGTTGGTCGGGGTGGTGGTACCGGAGACGCGGAGCTGGATGCCGTTGGACCACTTCGTGGCATCGCCGTCGACGTCGTGGACGTAGACGTCGTCGACGAGGTAGTGGCTGCCGACGCCGTCGGGCAGGTCGGCGATCTCGACGAGCAGTCCGTTGCGCTCGCGCTTGGCGGAGCCGGTGTCCCGGAAGGTGATCTCCAGGTCACGCACCTCCCACTGCTCGACGTTGTAGAGGTGGACGGCGGCCTTCTCGGCGGAGGAGGCGTTGCCGGCGACGACCGGGCGGGCGCTCCCGGCGCCGTACGCGGCGAGGGTGACCGGGGCGCCGGCGCTGCCGGACCCGTGCGGCTTCAGGGTTCCGTCGCAGGTCGCACCGCGCTTGAGCAGCAGGTGGTCACCCGGTCCGAAGACATGGGCGTTGGCGGCGTCCAGGGTGTTCCACGGGCTGGCCTGACTGCCGTCGCCGTTGGTGGCGGCGGAGCAGTCCAGGTACCGGGAGGTGGGGGTGGCGGCTGCGGCCGCCGGGACGGCGGGGACGGCCAGGGCCGCCGCGGTGGCCGCGACGAGCAGGGCCCGTCCGAGTGTGACGGATGAGGACATGCGGGACTCCCGAGGTGGGGGAGGGAGGAGGGAGCTTGAGCGCCCGCCCGCACAGTAGGGCGATCATCTGATCACGTCAATCCATCTCGACCGGATTTCCGCCAATCCGATCGAACGATCAGACATCGGCCGTCCGCCCCTACTCCTCCGACGCAGCGGCACCGCCCGCCGTCAGGCCGCCGGGGAGAGGCTCCCGAAGAGCCGGCCCGGCCGCTCCGCCCGCCGCCCGCGGGCACCGCGGGAGGGCAGCTGGACCAGCCGGCAGCCGTGCCGTGCGAGCTCCTCGACCACCGCCCGGGCCTCGTCGTCGTCCAGGCCGAACACGTACGGCCCCGGAACCAGCAGGGTGTCCACCGACCCTGCGGCGACGGCCTTGAGCAGGGCGTCCCGGGAGGGCAGTCCGTCACCGGGACGCAGCCCGTTGTCCAGGAACATCACCGGCTCGGGCAGCCCGGACGAGAACGCGAGGTCCTCCAGTGCGCGGCGGTGGCACTCCATCCCGGTCACGTCGAAGGGGTAGGAGCGGAGGTAGATCGCCGTCCGCGGCGCCCGCCCGGTGTCGTTGCTCCGGTCGAATGCGAACATCTCTGCCACCTGCCTGGTCTCGGGCCGCGCGGGGTGCTGCGACACCACCAGCACAGCGCGCGGATCGGTAGGTGTTCAATGCGGGGCCCTACCTACGTACACCCTCGGTCACCGGCCCGCCCCCGTCCACGACGCAGAGTGATGCGGTCGACCGCCCCTCACCGGGCGTGCTCCCCGCTCCTCACCCGGGCGTGCTCCCCGCCCCTCACCCGGGCCTGCTCCCCGCCCCTCACTCGGGCCTGCTCCGGATGTCCGCGCGCGTGGTGCCCAGCTTGCGCAGCACCTTCGCCACGTGCTGCTCCACCGTACGGGGCGAGAGGAAGAGCGCGGCGGCGATCTCCTTGTTGGTCGCGCCGTCGCCGAGCAGCCTGGCGACCTCCTGCTCCCGCGGGGACAGCTCGCTGCCGTACCCGGCCCGCCCGCGGGAGAGCGGGCGTTCCTGTCCGAGGCCGCGCAGCAGGTGGTGGCAGCGTGCGGCGTCGGTGGTCGCGCCCAGCCGGTCGTACACCCCGGCCGCCTCGGCGAGCCGGGACACCGCCTCGGTGGCGCGGACCGCGGACAGGGTCCGCCCGGCACGCTCGGCGGCCAGCGCCGCGTGGTACGGCCGACCGATTCCCGCCCACTGGGCCCGCGCCCGGTCGAACTCCCGGGCCGCGCCCTCCGGGTCCCCCGCCGCGGCGAGCAGGCCCCGGCACAGGTACTGCTCGGCCACCGCCCCGGGGGCCTCCAAGCCCTCGACGCCGTCCCGGTGCCCGTCGGCCAGGCGCTCGGCCGCCACCCGCTCGCCCCGGTGCAGGGCGATCTCCACGGCCGCCGGCACGAGGTCGAGCGCGTACACCCACTCCTCCTTGCGGGGCAGCAGGTCCAGGTAGTCGGCGACGGTCCGCCAGGCCGCGTCCGCGTCCCCGCGGGAGAGCTGGATCCGGGCCAGGCCGGCCGCCGCGCCCAGCGCGTTGACGTTCATCCGCGCGCCGTCCCGGGCCAGGACCCGCCCGAACCGCTCCACCGCGCGGGAGGCCCGGCCCCGCGCGGCCGCCGTGACGCCCTCGACGGTGGCGAGCAGGTCGTCCACGGCGAGCGGCTCGTCGACGTACTCCGCGAGGAAGGCCGCGTACCGCTCGTCCCAGCCGGCCCACTCGCCGGCGAACCAGGACAGCAACAGCTCGTACGAGCGGCAGTGCACGATCAGCGCGTGCGCGTGGTGACGCCGGGAGAGCGCCGACGCCTCCGCGCACTGGCCGGCCGCCCGGGCGTCCTGGGCCAGGCAGAGACCGATCTCCGCGGCGTTGGCCAGCGCCCGGGCGGTGTGCCGCACGACCTCCGGGTCCTCGTCGCTACGGGGCAGCGCGGCCAGCAGGCCGGCCGTCTCCGGACGCCCCTGCGCGGCCAGCACGGTGATCCGGTTGGCCGTGACCGAGGCCCGCGCGGCCCGGTCGGGGCTCCCGGCGATGGTGGCCTCCGCCCGCTCCAGCCAGGCCCGCTGCTCGGCGGCCGAGAACCGGCTGGTCTCCCACATGGCGAGCAGCGACATGGCACGCGCGGCCTGCTCCGGCCGGTGGCCCGCCAGTTCCTCGACGGCCCGCTCGATCTCGGCCTCGCCGCCGGGGTCGGCGGCCTGGTTGAGCAGCATCAGCCCCAGGTCGAGGCGGATCTCGCCGCGCGCGGCGGCCGGCAGGCCCGGACCGGACACGATCCGGCGCAGGGTGGCGATCGTGCGGGTGTACTCGGTGGCGTCCCAGGCGATCCGGGCGAGCGACAGCGCGGCGCGGGCGTGCAGGTCGGAGGGCAGCCGCGGCTCCTCCAGGATCTCGTGCAGCAGGGCGGCCGCGGTGCCCTGGTCGCCGACGCGCACGGCCTGGTCGGCGGCGGCCATCGCGTGCTCCAGCCAGGCGGCGGTGTCCCCCAGGGCGCGGGCGTGGTGGGCGATCTGGACGAGCGGCGGGACCGGCAGCGCCTGCAGCACCTCCAGCGCGCGGCGGTGCAGGTGCTGGCGCACCGGTCCCGGCAGGTTGTCGTACTGCGCCTGCCGAGCGAGCACATGGGCGAACCCGTAGCTGTCCGGACCGTGCTCCCGCAGCACCGAGGACGACAGGGCGGCGAGCAGGGCCTGTCCGGCGGCGCCCTCGTCCAGCCCGGCACAGGCCGCCAGCACCTGCTCGCCGACCGGCACGGCGAGGACGGCCGCGGCGTTGACCACGGCCACGGCCGACGGCGGCAGGCGCTCCACGCGCTCCGCGAAGATCTCCCGCAGACTGCGCGGCACCCCGAGCGCCGATCCGGCGGGCCGGCCGTCCAACGTGATCAGATCCTCCTCGGCGACCAGCGGCAGCCCCTCGCTGCGCTGGGCCAGGGTGCGCAGCAACGCCGGCGGCACCTCCTCGCCGAGCACCGAACGGGCCATCGTCCGCAGGTCGTCGGCGCCGAGGCGGTGGAGCGCGATCTCGGCACCACTGGTACCGGGCGGGCGGCGGAAGGCGGCGCCCAGCACCGGCCCGCGGCCGGGGACGTCCTCGGCACGGTAGGTGAGCACCAGCGCGCAGTCGGCGGGCAGGTCGCGGCCGAGCAGCAGGAGCAGTTCCCTGGTGGCCTCGTCGGCCCACTGCATGTCCTCGACCACCAGGACCGCCGGGGCGATCGCCCCCAGGAGCGTTCGCGCGCCCTGGGCGACCAGGTGGCGCGGGGTGGTCCGCCCGGGCTGCTCCGGCGGGGCGGGCGGCAGCCGGTCCGCGAGGTCGGGCAACAGCGTGGCGAGCACCCCGGTGGAGGCGCCCAGCCGGCGGTCGCCGGGCAGCCACGGGCCGACGTCCCGCAGCGCGTCGACGACCGGTCCGAACGGGAGCGGCTCGCGCAGCGGGTGACAGGCTCCGGTGAGCACCCGCACGCCCTCGCGGCGCAGCTCCGCGGCGCCCTCGGCGACCAGCCGCGACTTGCCGATGCCGGCTTCGCCCTCGACCAGGATCACCGCGGGGCGCGAGCGGGCGGCGCCCAGCAGGGCGGCCAGCTCGCGCTGCCGCCCGACGAACGCGGGGGCGCGCCCGCGAGGTCCGCTGCTCCCCGTGCCGGCCCGCATGGTCATCCGCTGTGTTCTCCGCTCGAACCGCGCCTGCCCCGGGCCCGTACCCGGTTCGGTGCCCTGCCTGGTCCAACCTAGCGCCGTGCACCGGTCCGGACCGTTCGAGGAGGGCGTCGCGACGCCCGCGGTACGGGGGTCACCGGCTCGGACGGGCGGTGCTCCGCGTCAGGCCCGGACGGCGCCGCACGACTCGCGGACGGTCAGCTCGGGGAGCAGCAGCACGTGGTGCACCGGCATCGGGTCCTCGCTGCCGAGCCGCCGCAGGAGGAGGGCCACCGCTTCGGCCCCCACGGCCCGCTTCGGCGGGGCGACCGCCGTCAGCGGCGGAGCCCCGAGGGCGGCGAACACGTCGTCGTAGCTGACCACGGCCAGCTGCTCGGGCACCTGGAGGCCGCGGCTGCGAAGCAGCGGCAACAGCTGGATCGCGTCCTGGTCGTTGTGGACCAGGACCGCCCGGACGCCGCGGGCGCAGGCTTCGGCCAGGCTGTCCGCCACCGCGTCGGCGTCCACGGCCGGGGTCACGACGTCGATCACGGGTTCGGCGGGAAGGTCCAGCAGTTCGCAGCTCTCGGCGTAGCCACGGCGGATCTCGTGCGCCGTCCAGGTGTCCCGGCGGGCGACCAGGGCGACGGCCCCGTGCCCGAGTCCGCGAAGGTGGCGAAGCGCGAGGAACACTCCGTGGCGGTGGTCGGAGGCGACCGAGTCGAGCTCCTCCGCCGGGCTTCCCGGAACGGCTCGGCGTTCCACCAGGACGGCGGGCACCGGAAGGTCCTCGACCCAGCCCCGGCCACCGCGCCGGTCGTCGGGTGTCCAGTTGGGCGCGAGCAGCAGGCCGTGGACGCCGGACTTCAGCAGCTGCTCGACCTGGACGCGGTCGGCGCCGGCGTCGTACGAGGAGATCCCCAGGACCAGGTGGGCACTCGCGCGGCTCGCGGCCGTCCGGGCTCCGGCGATGACCTCGTCGAAGTAGGAGCCCACGGAGGGCACCAGCAGTCCGAGGGCCGGCCCGGCCCCGGGCACCGGGGCCGGCCGGGTCGTGGTCGACACCGAACCGTGGGTGCGGCGGACGAGACCGGCGTCCGCGAGGGCGGCGACGTCCCGGCGGACGGTGACGGCGGGGATGCCCAGTCGTTCCGCGAGGTCCGCGATGCGCACCGATCCGAGGCTCTGCACCGCCTCGACGATGCGGGTGCGGCGTTCGTCGGCCGAGATCGACATGTCACTCCCTGCCCCATGGTTCGGTCCGGGCGAGCGGGTGCCCGGGTGGCACAGGAATCTATCATTCGATCGCCATCTGATCCGTCGACGAACACCACCGGCAGGGCCCGCGCCCGGCCCGCCGCAGGTGACGGTGCACGTCGGGCCTGCCGGTGGTCCGCTCACCCCTGCGGGGTCCGCGCCGTGGAGGTCGGGCCGAGATCGGGGTGGTCCCGGAGTTCGATCCGGGAGCCGGGCCGGCCGAGTTCGAGGATCACGATCTCGTTGACGCCGGGGCGCCACAGCGGGGCGGGGGCGTAGAGGGTGCGCTGCGGGCCGCGCTCCCAGTGGCGCCCGAGGGCGAAGCCGTTGAGCCAGAGCATGCCCTTGGTGAAGCCCGGCAGGGCCAGGAAGCCGTCGGCCGGTGCGTCCACCCGCAGCCGGGCCCGGTGGAACGCGGGGCCGTTCGCCGTGCTCGCCGCCCCGAAGCGCACGACGGTCGGGTCGTCGAGGGGAAGCGGCCGGACCTCCCAGCCGAACTGGTACTGCCCGTCGATCCGGACGCCGACGGTGATGCCCTTGCGGTCGTGCAGCAGCGGGCCGTAGTTGACGCGTCCCATGTTCTCGACGAGCAGGTCGAGCACGGCTCCGCCCGCGGGGACCTCGACCGGCAGGGCCTCGTCGGGGCGGTCGCGTTCCAGGACCCCGAGCGGCACGCCGTCGAGGAAGACCTGGGCGCGGTCGGCGAGGCCGTCGATCCGCAGTTCGCCGTGGTCCAGGGGGCCGCGCAGGCGGGTGCGGTAGTGGATGAGCCCGAAGCTCTGGCCGAGGGCCTCCATCGGTTCGGGTTCGGGCCGGTGGTGGACGGTCGCGAGCTCGTCGAGGGCGCCGAAGAGGTCGGCGCTCGCGGTGACCGGAGCGGTCTGCGGGGCGAGCCGGGCGGGCGGCGCCGGCAGGGGGTGGGCGATCGGCCCGGTGTGGCGTTCGATCACCCGGCGGAACAGGTGGAACTTCTCGGTCAGTTCGCCGGCCTCGCCGACCGGGGCGTCGTAGTCGTAGCTCGTGGTGTCGGGCCGGAACGTCGTGCCGTCGTGGTTGGCGCCGTTCCACCAGCCGAAGTTGGTGCCGCCGTGGCCCATGTAGATGTTGACGGAGGCACCGGCGGCGAGCAGCCGGTCGAGGACGTCGGCCGCCTCCCGCGCATCGCGCACGTGGTGCGGGGCGCCCCAGTGGTCGAACCAGCCGGCCCAGTACTCCATGCAGACCAGCGGGCCCACGGGCTGGTGGCGGCGCAGGCAGGCCAGCGACTCCTCGGGGCGGGAACCGAAGGTGCCGGTGGTGAGCAGCCCGGGCAGCGTCCCGCCCAGCTGGAACCCGTCCTCTGCGCCGTCGGCGGTGAACAGCAGGCAGTCGACCCCCCGCCGGACCAGGCCGGCGCGCAGGTGTTCCAGGTAGGCGGTGTCGTTGCCGTAGCTCCCGTACTCGTTCTCCACCGCGACGGCGACCACCGGCCCGCCGCGGGAGGCGAGCAGCGGCAGGAGCACGGGGACGAGGTCGTCGAACCAGGCGTCGACGGCGGCGAGGTAGGGCCCGTCGACGCGGCGGAGCCGGACGGCCGGGTCGGCGAGCAGCCAGGCGGGGAGGCCGCCGAACTCCCACTCGGCGCAGATGTACGGGCCGGGGCGGACGATCACGTCCAGGCCCATCTCCCCGGCGGCGCGGACGAACCCGGCGAGGTCGCGGTCGCCGGTGAAGTCGCAGCTGCCGGGGGCGGGCTGGTGGAAGTTCCAGGCGACGTAGGTTTCCACGGTGTTGACGCCCATGGCGCGGAGCCGGGTGAGCCGGTCCGTCCAGAGCTCGGGGCGGATCCGGAAGTAGTGGACGGCGGCGGAGACGATCCGGTGCGGGCGTCCTTCGCGCAGGAAGGTGTCACCGTCGAGGGTCAGGGCGGTGTGGGTGGCCGTATCGGCCATGGGGGCCTCCGCGGTGGCGGGCATGGAGGTGGGGCCGCTCGGCGCGGCCGCGGCGGTTGCGCCCCGGCGTCGCTCCGGAGCGCCGGGCGGACGGGGCGTGATCGTCGATCGATCGCCGTGCCGCAACCCTAGGGGCAGATCGATCGGGCGGTCAATCAAACGGTATAGACCAGAGATCTTGATCAGATTTCGATCGAACGATACTGTTCGATCTACTGGACGAGGAAGCGAGCGCGGAAGGGCGGACAGGATGGCCACGTCTCAGGAAGAGCGCCGCAGGCTGATCATCACGGCGGTCGGCGACCTCGGTGGCCAGGTCCGGCTGAAGGACCTCGCCGACCGGCTGGGCATCCCCGCCGTCACCGTCCGGCGGGACGTCGCCGCGCTGGCGGACGCCGGACGGCTCAGCCGCTCCCACGGCTTCGTCTCGCTCGGCCGCCCCGGCACCGACCGGGGCCCGGACCCCGCCGGCGCCCCGGCACCGGGCCGCACCGTCGGCCTGCTGGTCCCGTCCGTGGGCTCGTACTTCGACGAGGTCATCTCCGGCGCCCGAACGGCCGCCACCGCCGCGGGCGCCCGGCTGGTCCTCGGCATCGCGCCGTACCGGGCCGACGACGACCGGGTCCAGGTGGAACGGCTGCTGGAGTCCGGCGCCGAGGGGCTGCTGCTCGCCCCGGGGCTGCTCCCCGGCCGGGCCTCCCGGGAGTCCGGGTGGCTCGACGACCTGCCGGTGCCCGCCGTCCTGGTGGAACGCGGCTCCCCCACCCCGGGCGGCGCCGGCTCCCGGCTCGACGCCGTCGGCTCGGACCACCGCCACGGCGTCCTGCGTGCCCTGCGGCACTTCGCCGGCCTCGGCCACCGCGCTGTGCTGCTCGCCGCCCGCAGCGACTCCTGGACGGCCGAGGAGGTCAGGGCCGGCTACCGGGAGGGCACCCGGCACCTCGGGCTCCGGCAGCTGCCCGTGCTGGACACGCTCTCGCCCGAGGGCGTCCCGACCGACACCGCCCTGCTGGCCGACCGGATCACCGGCGCCCTGGCGAACGGAACCCGGGCGGTCCTGGTCCACAACGACCAGGACGCGATCCGGCTGCCGCCCCTGCTGCGCGCACGCGGGCTCCGCGTCCCCGAGGACGTGGCGCTGATCGCCTACGACGACGTCTTCGCCGCGCTGGCGGCTCCGCCGCTGACGGCCGTCGCACCGCCCAAGCACGCGGTGGGCAGGGCCGCGTTCGACCTGCTGCTGCGACGCCTCGCCGGCGGCCCCGAGCTGCCCGTGCAGCGCACCGCGCTGCTGCCCACCCTGCGCGTCCGCACCTCGTGCGGCGGTTGACGCCCGGCGCGGGTCCGCCGGCTACCGACGCGGCAGCGTCGCCAGGTGGCGGGCCCCCGCGTCCAACTGAGGTGCCAGCGGGGCCGCCCCGGGGTGCCAGGGGGCCTCGTACTCCCAGGCGATCCAGCTGTCGCGGGGCAGCAGCCGCAGGCAGGGGCCGATCGGCAGCGCGCCCGCGCCGAGCGGCAGCGGGGTGAGGTCCTCGGCCGAGGCGACGTCCTTGACCTGCACGTAGCCCAGGTGCGCCGCCAGCACGCGCCGGGTCTCGGCGGGGGTCTCGCCCGCCAGCCAGGTGTGCAGGAGGTCCCAGAGCGCCCCGACCGAGGGGTGGCCGACCCGGTCGAGCACCCCGGCGAGGGCACCGGCCGACCGGTGCGAGTCGTGGGTCTCCACCAGGATCCGCACGCCCAGCGACCGGGCGTGGCCGGCCACCTCGCGGAGCCGGTGGACCGCCCTGGCGTCGGCCGCGGCGGCCGGGCCCGGCCCCCCGTGCGGGAAGACCCGCAGATGGCGGCAGCCCAGGTCGGCGGCGAGCCGGAGGTGGGCCAGCAGGTCCGCGACCACCGGCTCGTCCGGCCCCGGCGCCGCGACGCCGAGGTAGGAGGCGAGGGTCAGCGGCACGACTCCCGCGCGGGTGAACAGTCCGGCCGCCGCGCGCCGTTGCACCGGGGTCAGCTGGAGGCGGACCGGCTGGTCGGAGGCGCAGCGCAGTTCGAGGCCGTGCCAGCCGTGGTCGGCGGCCAGTCCGACGACCCGGTCGAGCGGGGTGCCGGGCAGTCCGAGGGTGGCGAGGGCGAGGGGCACGGCGGCCGCTACTCCTGCTCGTCGGCGCGGACCGAGCCGGCGCCGACGCGGATCCGCCCGGTCCTGCCGTCCGGCCAGGAGATCCGCAGCAGCCACGGGTCCCCCGGCTGTACGGCGAGGTCCACCGCGTCGAGCGGCGGCAGGCCGCCGGTCCCGGTCAGCCGGACCGCGCAGGCGAGCAGGGCGGGGCCGCCGGGGAGGACCCCGGTGAGGACCGGGACGGCCGCCTCGGGACCGAACGCGGTGCCGGCCGGCACCGCGGCGACCGAGGCCCCGGTGAAGCCGTGCAGGGAGCGGATCTCGCTGCCGAGGCGCCCGTCCGCGCGGCACGCCGCGCCGGGGCCCGTTTCGCGCCCGACGGCCTCGACGCGGTCGCCCGCGACGGCCCAGCCGCCCTGGCGGACCGGGGTGCCGTCCGCCGCGCCGGTGACCAGGTGGACGCGGACCTCGTCCGGACCGTGCGCGAGGGTCACCGAGGTGACGACGACCCCGGGCAGTTCGCGACCGCCGACCCGGGGGTGCGAGGTGGAGGCCGCCCAGTCGGCGCCGGCGGCCAGCGGGACGATCCGGCCGCGTTCGGTGGGCTCGCCGTCGATCAGCAGGGCGAGGTGGTTGTCGGCCGGGCCGTCGTGGGTGGGGCCGGTGGCGGTGGAGTGGGCGAGGCGGGCGTAGTGCGGGTTGTCCGGCTGGACCTGCCCGGCGGGCTGGTCGTCACTGCCGTGGTTGTGCAGCCGGACCAGGCCGTCGGCGGCGGTCGACTGGACCAGCCAGCCGGGCTGTTCGACGAGCCGCACGGTGTCCCGGACCTCGGACGGGGCCGGCCGCTCGGGCTCGGTCCAGACCGGGTGGTCGGGCGGCAGCAGCAGGCCGAGGAAGCCGCTGCCCGCCCAGTACGGCGAGGCGGGGCCCGAGTAGCGCTGGACCAGCCGCGGCTCCGGGCCGTGCCAGCCGAGGGTGAGCAGCCCCCGGTCGTCGACGGCGCCCCGGTCGAGGAAGTAGCGCAGGGCGCCGGAGGCGAGGCGGCGGGTGGTGCCGGGGCCGAGCGGGGTGCGGCCGGCGAGCGCTCCGGCCCACAGCGGTGCGGCGACGGCGAACCGGTAGGTGAGCGAGCGGCCCTGGTGGACGGGTGCGCCGTCGCCGCCGAACAGGTGGCCGTAGTCGGCGAGGTGGGCCGCGAGCCGGTCGCCGTACTCCGCGAGCAGGCCGCGGTCGCCGGCGAGGTGGGCGTGCAGGACGGGGTAGAGGTGCAGCGCCCAGCCGTTGTAGTGGTCGAACGCCCGGGGGCGGCCGTCGGTGTACCAGCCGTCGCCGAGGTACCACCGGTCGATCCGCTCCAGGCCGCGCCGGACGGCGGCGCGGGCCTCCGGCTCGGCGATGCCGGCCTCGGCGAGGAAGCCGCCGACGGAGAGCGGGAAGAGCCACCAGTTGTTGTCGTTGGGCTCGCGGCGCAGGGCGTCGGCCAGCCAGCGCCCGACCCGGGCGCGGACGGCGCCGTCGAGGCGGTCCCAGAGCCAGGGCCGGGTGAGGCGCAGCGCGAAGGCGATCGAGGCGGCCTCGACCATGGCCTGGCCGCGGTCGGTGATCAGCGGCCAGGAGTCGCGGTCCCCGTCGGCGAGGTCGCGTTCCCGGGTGGGGCGGCGGGTGCCGGCGTCGAGTCCGGCGGCGTAGTGCTCCAGCAGGCCGTGCGGGTCGTCGCCGCCGGCGCCGGCGATCCGCAGTGCCGCGGGGAGGAAGGTGCGGGCGTAGCCCTCCAGGGCGTCGGAGCGGCGGCCCGACCAGCTGGGGCGGGTGCCCGGCAGGTCGATCAGCGCGCGGCCGGGGCCGGCGTAGGGGCGGACGGAGGCGAGCAGGTCGTCGGCCGCCGCCTCCCAGTGCGCCCTGGTCCAGCCGGTGCAGGGGCTGAGGCGTCGGTCCTCCGGCGGCAGCGGCATGGCGGGTGTCCTTCCGAGGTCCGGGGGGTGGGTCCCTGGCCGGAATCTAAGGATCGACCGATCATTCGTCAAGGCTCATGGATCGAATGAACTTGTTGATCTGATTGTGACCTTGCCCGAGACACGCCGCCGCGGCCGAGGATTCCGCAGGTGGAGGCCGCAGAAGGGGTGTCACGGACGATCTGTCCATCTGATCGGATCGGATCATTCGATCCAGTTCTCTTGACTCCGATCGGCAACCTGCTCAGGATGACTGCCAGCTGCCCCCACCCCTCACGGGTCCGGAAGAGCACCGACCCTCCCGGACCCGCGCCCCTTCCCTCAAGGAGCCGTGCCATGCGCTCACTCGCCCCCTCCCGCCGCAGAGCCCTGCGCGCCGCCGCGGCCGCCACCGCCGCCGCGCTCGGCGTCACCCTCCTCGCCGCCTGCGGCAGCGACGCCGGCGCCCCGGCCGACGACGGCAAGCCCGTGACGCTCACCTTCTGGGGCTGGGCCAAGGGCACCAAGGAGGTCGTGGCCGCCTTCAACGCGAGCCACCCGAACATCCGGATCACCTTCGAGGAGATCCCCGCGGGCAACGCCGGCGGCTACGCGAAGCTCTCCAACGCCGTCAAGGCCGGCAACGCCCCCGACGTGTTCAACGTCGAGTACCCGCAGCTGCCCGACTTCGTCAGCCAGGGCGCCGTCCAGGACATCGGCAAACTGGTCGGGGCCGACCTGAAGGCCAAGTACCTGCCCCAGGCCACCGAGCTCACCTCGCTCGGCGGCCGGACCTGGGCCCTGCCGCTGGACGCCGCCCCGCAGGCGTTCTACTACCGCAAGGACCTCTTCGAGAAGGCCGGCATCACTCCGCCGAAGACCTGGGACGAGTTCCGAACCACCGCCCTGAAGCTGAAGACCGCCCAGCCCGACGCCCGCATCGCCACCTTCTTCCCCGACGACCCCACCACCTTCGAGGCGATGGCCTGGCAGAGCGGGGCACGCTGGTTCAGCACCGCCGACGACGCGTGGCGGGCCGACCTGACCGACGCCGGGACGAGGAAGGTCGCCGCGTACTGGCAGAGCCTGGTCGACGAGGACCTCGTCCGCGTCCAGCCCTCCTTCAGCCAGCAGTGGACCGCCTCCCTGCAGAAGGGCGAGACCGCCGGCTACCTCGGCGCCTCCTGGGGCGGCGGCGTCCTGAAGGCCAACCTCGGCACCACGCCCGGGGTCAACGGCACGTGGGCGGTCGCCCCGATGCCCACCTGGGACGGCAACCCCGCCGGCGGCATGCTCGGCGGCACCACCTTCGCCGTCTCCAAGGACAGCAAGAAGGCCAAGGCCGCCGTCGAGTTCGCCACCTGGGCCACCACCACCCCCGAGGGCTTCACGGCCCGCATCGCCTCCGGCACCTCCTCCGCCTACCCCGCCGCCACCGACCTCGTCCCCGTCGCGAAGCAGGCCTTCAACACCGACTTCTACGGCGGGCAGGACCTCTACGCCGTCTTCTCCGACGCCGCGAAGTCGATCCGGCCCGGCTGGACCTGGGGCCCCGTCATGGGCGTCACCAACGGCTACCTCAAGGACTCCTTCGGCAAGGTCGCCGGCAGGACCGGCACCATCGACGAGGCCCTGACCGGCGCCCAGCAGGCCACCCTCGCCGAGTTCAAGAACCGCGGGCTGAAGGTCGCGAAGTGACGACCGGCACCACCAGCACCGAGACCGTCCGCACCGAGGCCGCCCGCACCGCCACCACCGGGCGGCGCGGGCGGCCCGCCCGGCCCGGGCGGTACGGGGCGCCCGCCGTCCTGCTCGCCCCGTTCTTCGTGCTGTTCACGGCCTGCACGCTCGTCCCGATCGGCTACGCGGTCAAGCTCAGCCTGTTCACCGAACGCGGCTCCGGCCTCGGGTTCGGCGGCACCGAGAGCGTCTTCACCGGCCTCGGCAACTACACCCGGGCGCTGGGGGACACGGCGTTCCGCGACGGCTTCCTCACCATCGCCGAGTACTGCCTGCTCTACATCCCGCTGATGACCGGTCTGGCCCTGGTCCTGGCCCTGCTGCTCGACTCGGCCCTGACCCGCGCCAAGCGGTTCTTCCAGCTCGCCCTGTTCATCCCGCACGCCGTGCCCGGCATCATCGCCGCACTGATCTGGACGTACCTCTACACCCCGGGCATCAGCCCCGTGCTCGACGCCCTGGAAGCCCTCGGCACCCGGCCCGACCCGCTCGGGCACCCGCTCCCCGCCGTGGTCAACATGGCGCTCTGGCAGTGGACCGGCTACAACATGGTCATCTTCTACGCCGCGCTCCAGGCGATCCCGCGCGAGGTGCTGGAGGCCGCCGTCGTCGACGGCGCCGGACCGCTGCGCACCGCGGTCGGCATCAAGATCCCGCTCATCAAGCCCTCGCTCGCCATGGTCGGGCTGTTCACCGTCATCGGCTCGCTCCAGCTCTTCACCGAGCCGATGATCCTGCACGGCACCGCCCCCGGCGTGGTCTCCACCTGGACCCCGAACATGTACGCCTACACCGCCGCCTTCGAGCGGGGCGACTACGGGCTGGCCGCGGCCTCCTCCGTGCTGCTCGCCCTCGCCGCCGCCGGGCTCTCCCTCGTCGTCACCCGGGTGACCCGGTCCCGGTCCGAGCGCGCCCGGGAGGCCCGCCCGTGAACACCCACCGCCGCCCCTGGACCCTCTCCAGGGCCGCCGTCAACGGCGCCCTGCTGCTGGCCACCGCCTACACCCTGCTGCCGCTCGGCTGGCTGCTCACCGCGGCCGCCAAGAACACCGCCGACCTGCTCGGCGGGCGGTCCCTGAGCGCCGCCGGCTTCAACCTCGGGCAGAACCTCGGCGACCTCGCCACCACCGGCGACGGCATCTACTTCCGCTGGTACCTCAACTCCCTGCTGTACGCCGGGATCGGCTCCGTGCTGTGCGCCCTGGTCTGCGTGGCCGCCGGCTACGCCTTCCACGTCTACTCCTTCCCCGGCAAGGAGAAGCTGTTCGGCCTGGTCCTGCTCGGCGTGCTGGTCCCCACCACCGCGCTCGCCCTGCCGATGTACCTGCTCGCCTCCGAACTCGGCGTCGTCAACACCTTCTGGGCGGTCTTCGTGCCGTCCCTGGTCAACCCCTTCGGGGTCTACCTGGCGCGGGTGTTCTGCGCCGGGTACGTGCCCGGCGAGGTGCTGGAGGCCGCCCGGATGGACGGCGCCGGTGAGCTGCGCGCCTTCTGGTCGATCGGCCTGCGGATGGTGATGCCCGGCTTCGTCACCGTGCTGCTCTTCCAGTTCACCGCGATCTGGAACAACTTCTTCCTGCCGCTGGTGATGCTCTCCGACAACGAGCTGTTCCCGGTCAGCCTCGGCCTCTTCACCTGGAACGCCCAGACCAGGGCCTTCCCCGAGTACTACCCGCTGGTCGTCACCGGCGCGCTGCTCGCCGTCGTCCCGCTGATCCTCGCCTTCGTCCTCCTCCAGCGGCACTGGAAGGCCGGCCTCACCGCGGGGAGCGTCAAGTGAGCGACCCGCACGCCCCCGACCGGAAGGACCCCATGTCCGCACCGCGCCCCCTCGACGGCACGGTCGTCCACCGCCCGCGCGCCGTCCTCGCCATGCACCGCGACCTCGCCGGCCGGCTCATCGACGAGCACACCCTGGGCCGGCTCACCGCCCTCGCCGACCTCGACCCCGCCCTGGTCGTCGACGACTTCACCGCCCCCGGGGCCGCCGCCGTCCTCGCCGAGGCCGAGGTGATCGTCTCCAGCTGGGGCTGCCCGCCGCTCGACGACGCCGTGCTCGCCGCGGCCCCGCGCCTGCGGGCCGTCATCCACGCCGCCGGCTCGGTCAAGCACCACATCACCGACGCCTGCTGGCGGCGCGGCATCCAGGTCACCTCTGCCGCCTGGGCCAACGCCTTGCCGGTCGCCGAGTACACCGTCGCCGCCGTGCTCCTGGCCAACAAGCGGCTGCTGCGCATCCGCGAGGACTACCGGGACCGCCGCGCCCCGCACGACTGGCAGCGCGCCTACGCCGACGCCGGCAACTACCGGCGCACCGTCGGCATCGTCGGCGCCTCCCGGATCGGCCGCCGCGTCCTCGAACTGCTCCGCCCGCACGACCTCGACCTGCTGCTGCACGACCCGTACGTGGACGCCGCCGAGGCCGCCCGCCTCGGCGCCCGCCGGGTCGGGCTGGACGAGCTCTGCGCCGCCTCCGACGTCGTCAGCGTCCACGCCCCCGAACTCGCGGACACCCTCCACCTGATCGACCGGCGCCGCCTCGCGCTGATGCGCGACGGCGCCACCCTGATCAACACCGCCCGCGGCTCCCTCGTCGACCAGGACGCCCTGGTCCGCGAACTCGCCTCGGGCCGCCTCGACGCCGTCCTCGACGTCACCGTCCCCGAGGTCCTTCCCGCCGACTCCCCGCTCTACGACCTGCCCAACGTGGTGCTCACCCCCCACATCGCCGGCTCGCTCGGCGGGGAGCTGCACCGGATGGCCGCCGCCGCCGCGGACGAACTGGCCCGCTACACCGTCGGCCGGCCCTTCGCCCACCCCGTGCTCGCCGAGGACGTCCACCGCACCGCGTGAGCCGCCCGCCGCACCACCGCACCACTGCCGCCCGGCGCGCCGCCGCGCGCCCCACTCATCCCACGCATCCCATGCATCCCACGGATCGGAGAACTCCCATGCCCCGCAGAGTGACCGGCATCGTCATGAACGGTGTCACCGGCCGAATGGGCTACCGCCAGCACCTCGTCCGCTCGATCCTGGCCATCCGCGAGCAGGGCGGCCTGCCGCTCGGCGACGGCGAGGTCCTGTGGCCCGAACCGATCCTGGTCGGCCGCAGCGCCTACAAGCTCAAGGAGCTCGCCGACCGCCACGGGCTGGAGCACTGGACCACCTCGCTCGACGAGGCCCTCGCCCACCCGCTGGCCGAGATCTACTTCGACGCCCAGGTGACCACCGCCCGCGAGGCCGCACTGCGCACCGCGATCGCCGCCGGCAAGCACGTCTACACCGAGAAGCCGACCGCGGAGTCCCTCGACTCCGCGCTGGAGCTGGCCCGGCTCGCGACGGCCGCCGGCGTGTGCAACGGCGCCGTGCAGGACAAGCTGTTCCTCCCCGGCCTGCTCAAGCTCAAGCGCCTCGTGGACGGCGGCTTCTTCGGCCGGATCCTCTCCGTGCGCGGCGAGTTCGGCTACTGGGTCTTCGAGGGCGACTGGCAGGACGCCCAGCGCCCGTCCTGGAACTACCGGGCGGAGGACGGCGGCGGCATGGTCCTCGACATGTTCCCGCACTGGCGCTACGTGCTGGACAGCGTCATCGCGCCCGTCCGCTCCGTCTACGCGCACACCGCCACCCACATCCCGCGGCGCGTCGACGAGCGGGGCCGCCCCTACCCGGCGACCGCCGACGACGCCGCGTACGGCATCTTCGAGCTGGCGGGCGGCATCACCGCCCAGATCAACTCCTCCTGGGCGGTGCGCGTCGACCGCGACGAGCTGGTCGAGTTCCAGGTCGACGGCACCGAGGGCAGCGCCGTCGCCGGGCTGCGCAACTGCCGCTTCCAGCACCGCGCCGCCACCCCCAAGCCGGTCTGGAACCCCGACCTGCCGGCCACCGAGCCGTTCCGGGACCAGTGGCAGCAGGTGCCGGACAACGGCGGGTTCGACAACGGCTTCAAGGTGCAGTGGGAGCTGTTCCTGCGCCACGTGGCGACCGGCTCGGAGTACCGCTGGGACCTGCTCGAAGGAGCCAAGGGCGTCCAGCTCGCCGAACTGGGCCTGCGCTCCGCCCGCGAGGGACGCCGCCTCGACGTCCCCGACCTGACGCTCCCGCCCCGGGCCGCCTCCGAAGCGACGGCGTCGACGCGATGACCGAGATCGACCTGCCCGGCCACGGCCGTCACCGGATGTCCGAGCCGCTGCGCCTCCCGCCCGCCGCGACACCTCCGGCCTCCCGCGTCGCGTACGCCGCCGCCCACGTCGTCGCCGACCCGCTCGGCCACAACGCCCCCGGCGCACCCGCCGCCGTGGACTGGGACACCACCCTCGCCTTCCGCCGCCACCTGTGGTCCCTCGGCCTCGGTGTCGCCGACGCGATGGACACCGCCCAACGGGGCATGGGCCTCGACTGGCCCGCCACCCGCGAGCTGATCCGCCGCTCCGGCGCCGAGGCCCGGGCCGCCGGCGGACTGCTGGCCTGCGGCGCCGGCACCGACCAGCTGGACCCCGGGACCCACACCCTCGCCACGATCACCGCCGCCTACCAGGAGCAGCTCACCGTCGTCGAGGAGGCCGGCGCCCGACCGATCCTGATGGCCAGCCGCGCCCTCGCCCGCACCGCCCGGGGAGCCGACGACTACCTGCGCGTCTACGGCGACCTGATCGGCTCGTCCGCCCGCCCGGTGATCCTGCACTGGCTGGGCGAGATGTTCGACCCGGCCCTGGCCGGCTACTGGGGCTCCGGCGACCTCGACACGGCCACCGCCACCGTGCTGGCCCTGATCCGGGAGCACGCCGACCGGATCGACGGCATCAAGGTGTCCCTGCTGGACGCCGAGCGGGAGGTCGCGCTGCGCCGCGCGCTGCCCGCCGGGGTGCGGCTCTACACCGGCGACGACTTCCACTACCCGGAGCTCGTCCGCGGCGACGGGCTCGGCCACAGCGACGCCCTGCTGGGCGTGTTCGACCCCATCGCCCCGGTCGCCGCCGCCGCCCTGCGGGCCCTGGACGAGGGCGACCTCGACCGGTACGACGCGCTGTTCGCGCCGACCCTGCCGCTGGCCCGCCACCTGTTCGCCGCGCCGACCTTCCACTACAAGACCGGCGTCGTCTTCCTGGCCTGGCTGGCCGGGCACCAGGAGCACTTCACCATGGTCGGCGGCGCGCAGAGCGGCCGGTCCGTGCCCCACCTGGTCGAGCTCTTCCGGCTCGCCGACGCCGCCGGCGTCCTGCCCGACCCGGATCGCGCGGCCGACCGGATGCGGCGCCTCCTCGCCGTGGCCGCACCCCTCGGCTGAGGCGCCCCCCCGGGTGGCCGCCCGCCGCCGGGTGGGCGGCCACCCGCCGTTCCCGACCTCGCACTGCCGGACGGCCACCCGCCACCCCGGCCTCCCCGCCCGAAAGGACCCCGGCACCGTGACCGGACTGGACCGACTGTCGCTCAACCAGATCACCACCAAGCGGTGGAGCCTGCCGGAGGCCGTCCGGGGCTGCGTGGACGCCGGGATCCCGGCGATCGGCCTCTGGCGCGACAAGGTCGCCGAGACCGGCCTCGCCCGCTCCGCCAAGCTCTGCCGCGACGCCGGGCTCGCCGTCAGCACCCTGTGCCGCGGCGGCTTCCTCACCCCGGTCGAGCCCACCGCGCGGCGGGCCGCCCTCGCCGACAACCTCCGAGCGGTCGAGGAGGCCGCCGAACTCGGCACCGACACCCTGGTGATGGTCGTCGGAGGCCTTCCCGACGGCAGCCGCGACCTGCCCGGCGCCCGGCAGCGCGTCGCCGACATGATCGCCGAACTCGCCCCGCACGCGGGCGACCTCGGCGTACGACTGGCGATCGAACCGCTGCACCCGATGTTCTGCGCCGACCGCGCCGTGGTCTCCACCCTCGCCCAGGCCCTCGACCTCGCCGCACCCCACCCCGCCACCCAGGTCGGCGTCGTCGTCGACAGCTACCACGTCTGGTGGGACCCGGACCTGCCCGCGCAGATCGCCCGGGCCGGCCGGACCGGGCGCCTCGCCTCCTACCAGGTCTGCGACTGGACCCTGCCGCTGCCCACCGACGCCCTGCTCGGCCGCGGCCACGTCGGCGACGGCCACATCGACTTCCGCACCCTCACCGACCTGGTCACCGTCGCCGGCTACACCGGCTGGATCGAGGTCGAGATCTTCAACGAGCGGATCTGGGACACCCCCGGCGAACAGACCCTGCGCACCCTGACCGAACGCCACCTCGCCCATGTGGCCGCGCCGTGAGGGTCGTCCTCGCACCCGACTCCTTCAAGGGCACCGCCACCGCCGCCGAGGCCGCCCGGGCCCTGGCCGACGGCTGGCACTCCGTTCGGCCCGCCGACGACCTCCTGCCGCTGCCGATGGCCGACGGCGGCGAGGGCACCCTCGACGCGATCGCCGCCGCGTACCCGGGGGCCACCGTGCACGAGGTCCCCAACTGCACCGGACCGGACGGCGGGCCGGTGACCGGGCGCTACGCCCTCCTCCCGGACGGCACCGCCCTCGTCGAACTCGCCACCGCCAGCGGCCTGCCGCTGGTGGAAGGGCGCGAGGCCCCGCTCACCGCCACCACCCGCGGCACCGGCGAGACGATCGCCGCCGCGCTCGACGCCGGAGCGCGTGCCCTGACCGTCGCCCTCGGCGGCTCCGCCTCCACCGACGGCGGCGCCGGCCTCCTCGCGGCCCTCGGCCTACGGGTCCTGGACGGCTCGGGCGCGGTGCTCCCCGACGGCGGCGGCCCGCTCGTCAGCGCCGGAGCCGTCGACCGCCGCGCCCTGCGACCCGCCCCGGCGGGCGGGGTCCGGCTGCTCACCGACGTCACCAACCCCCTGCTCGGCCCCGCCGGCGCCGCGGCCGTCTACGGGCCGCAGAAGGGCGCCGGACCCGCCGAGGCCGCCCTGCTGGAACGCGGCCTGCGCCGCTTCGCCGGGCTGCTCGGCGGCGACCCGGACCAGCCGGGTGCGGGTGCCGCCGGCGGCACCGCCTACGGCCTGGCCGCCGCCTGGGGCGCCCGCATCACCCCCGGCGCCGCCGCCGTCGCCGACCTGCTCGGGCTGGACCGGGCCCTCGCCGGGGCCGACCTCGTCGTCACCGGCGAGGGCCGCTTCGACGCCACCAGCCTGCTCGGCAAGGCGGTCGGCGAGGTGATCGCCCGGGCGGAACGCGCCGCCGTACCGGTCCGGGTGGTCGCCGGCGACTCCGCCGACGGGCGGGCGCTCACCCTGGTCTCGCTGGCCGGGGGCGGCGGCGATGCGCAGCGGCGGGCCGTCCACTGGCTGTTCCGGGCCGGGGCCCGGCTGGCCCGCTCGGTCGGGCCGGCGGCCGGCTGAACGGCCCCGGCCGGGCACCGCGCCGCCGCCGTGGGAACGGCGGTGCGGTGCCCGGCCCGGCCCCGGCCCGGAACGACCGGTGGACGTCGGTGTCAGGACGCCGAGCAGATGGTGAGGTAGGGCTGCTTGGTGCAGCTGATCGTCGCGGTCGACGAGGCGGTGGCGCCCCGCTTGTCCGTGACGGTCAGCCTGGCCGTGTAGACGGCGGTCGCGGCCGGGTAGGTGTGGCCGGGCTTCAGTTCGGTGCCGGTGGTGCCGTCACCGAAGTCCCACCGGTACGAGGCGATCGCGCCGTCGGGGTCGTAGGACTCGCTGGCATCGAAGCCGCACCACCCGCCGGCGGTGCAGAAGCGGGTGAAGGACGCGACCGGCTTCTCGTTGAACGCCGGGTCGGTGGCACGGACGTACGCGCTGTTGCGGCTGGTGCGACCGGAGTCGTCGGTGACGGTCAGCTTGACCTGGTAGACGCCGTAGGCGCGGTAGGAGTGGACGGGCTTGACCCCGGTGCCGGTGGTGCCGTCACCGAAGTCCCAGCTGTAGGTGAGGCCGCTGCCGCTGGTGAGTGACGCGTCGAGGGTGCACTTGCGGCCGCTGTCGTCGCAGCCGGCCACGAAGGTGGCGTCCGGTCCGGCGGTGCCGCCGGCCGGGAAGACCGCGGTGTTGCCGAGATCGAGGAGGGGTTCCTTGACGCCGTCGCCCGAGGTGTCGGTCCAGGCCGTGCTCCCCGCGTTGACGATGCGGTCGCGGACGGCGAGGACCCCGGCGCGGTTGGTGGGCTTGTTGGCGCCGCGGGTCAGCCAGGCGGCGGCTCCGGCGACGTGCGGGGCCGCCTGGGAGGTGCCGCTGTAGTTGGAGTAGCCGCCGTTCCGGAACGCGGACTGGATGCAGTCGCCGGGGGCCGCGATGTCCACGCCCCGGCCGAAGTTGCTGTAGTCCGAGAGGGTGTCGTCCTTGTTGCGGTTGTTCTTGTTGCACCAGGCGAAGTTGCCGAGGCCGCCCGGCTTGCCGTCGGCGTCGCTCAGTGAGGAGACCGTGATGGCGTCCGGCACGTTCGCCGGGCTCTGGTTCGCGACGTCCCGGTGGTCGTTGCCCGCCGAGACCACCACCACGATCCCCTTGGATATCGCCCGGTTCACGGCGTCGACGACGGACTGCTCGGTGCCGTCGAAGCCGAGGCTGAGGTTGGCCACCTCGATCTCCCCGGCGTGCGCCGTCACCCAGTCGATCCCGTTGACGATCTCCTCGGTGGTTCCCTCGCCCTTGCTGTTGAGCGACTTGACCGACCAGATGCGGGCGCCCGGGGCGACGCCGACGTAGCCGATGCCGTTGTCCAGGCCGCCGATGATGCCGGCCACGTTGCTGCCGTGCCCGTCGTCGTCGACCCCGGCGTTCTCCACGCACGAGGTGACGCCCACGCAGTTCACCCGGCGGACCACGTTCAGGTCGGGGTGGTAGTAGTCGCTGCCCGAGTCGATGACGGCGACGTCCACGTCGACGCGCTGGTCGAGTCCGTCACCGACCTTCAGACCGGCGTTGGCCGGGGCCTGGATCCGGCTGGCGCCGTTGGGGGTGGCCTGACCGTGCGCGTGGGCGATCGCCGACGCCTCGACGTACTTGACGGCGGGGTCGGCGCGCAGCGCCTGGACGGCGGAGGGCGTCAGGTCGGCCGAGAAGCCGCTGAGCGCCGACCGGTAGACCGACCGGACCTCGGCGCCGGGAACGCCGTGGGCGACCGCGGTGGGGTCGGTCGCCGCGTCGTCCCGGAGCACCACGAGGTAACCGGAGGAGGGCTCCTCCGCCGAGGCCGGGCCGACCCCTGTTCCTGCCACCGCGGCCAGCACGAGGCCGGCGAGAATTGCGGCGCGCTTCATTCTTCCTCCATGTGGGGGTGGTGAGTTGACGAGAAGGCTAGAGCCGAAAGACGCAATCCGACCCACCGGTTTGCCGCCACTGTCGGGAACCCGTCAACGCCCCTCCCCCGTCGCACCGGGCCTACGATGCTCCCTCGACGGTCCGCGGCCGATGCCGGACCACCGGATACCGAGGAGGCCGACCGTGCTGGACGCGCTCGGAATCTCGCCGCAGGAGGAGACGCTCTACCGGGCCCTGCTGCGGCGCCCCGATCCGACCCTGGCCGAACTCGCGGAGGCCCTCGGGACCGAACCCGCCCGCCTCCGACGACAGCTCAGGGAGCTGGAGGCCAAGGGGCTGGTGACCCGCTCCCCCACCCGACCGCTCCGCTTCCGCCCGGCTCCCCCGGAACTCGCGCTCGAAGTACTGGCGTTGAGCCTGCACCAACGGATCGACCGGGCGCGGCTCGCGGCGGTCGGGCTCACCGACCTCTGGCGCAGCGGCCGCGGCGACGAGCAGCCGGTGCAGATCGTGCAGGGCCGAGAGGCCACCACGCAGCACTTCGAACAGGTCCAGCAGTCGACCCGGGAGGAGGTGCTGATCCTCGACATGCCGCCGTACGTCGAGGAGGGCATCTCCACTCAGACCGACGTCCAGCTCGGCCTCATGGCCAGCGGGGTGACGTACCGCACGGTCTACGACCGCACCGCGCTGGCCGAGCCCGAACAGGTCGCCCTCGCACGGCGGTTGACACAGAGGGGAGAACGGGCCCGGGTGGTCGACGGGCTGCCGATGAAGCTGCTGATCGCCGACCGGAGCACCGCCCTCGTCCCCTTCGTCCTGGCCGGGGAACGCCAGACCGTCGTCCTGCGGAGCTCCCCGCTGCTCGACGGCCTGATCGCCCTGTTCGAGTCGCTGTGGGAGCGCGGCACCCCGCTGTGGGGGAAGGGGCGGGCGGCCGACGAGCTCAGCGCGCAGGACGTCCAGCTCCTGGGCTACGCCGCCGCCGGCTACACCGACGAGATCATCGCCCGCAAGGTGGGGGTGAACAAGCGGACCATCGAGCGCCGGATGCGCCGGTTGATGGACGCCCTCGGCGCCCGGACACGATTCCAGGCGGGGCTGCAGGCCGCCCGGCGCGGCCTGCTCGGCTGACGCCCCTTCGGCGCCCCTCGTCCGGGCCACCGCCCCGGCGAGGGCCCGGCGACCCCGTCAGCGCCGGGCGGGCCGGTGAGGGCCGGTGCCGCACAGGCCGCTGCCGCACAGGCCGGGGCCGCGAGTACCAACTGCTCTTCCAGCAAAGATCATTGGTACACCCGACGGCTATTCACCGACCCGATCATGCGGCAGCGAAAGAGTCCTGACGATCATTCGACCGGTCGTGGACCGCCGGAGCCGATCATAGCAATCATCCGCAGGGACCCCGCCGGGCCCGAGACACCCGCCGCCGCCGGGCCGGTCCGGTCAATGCGAGGTGGCAAGAACCGGACACGGCCGAAAATGACCGGGAACGCCCCGCTACGGGCGTGCGCCCGGGCGAGGGAATTCGGCCGAATCCGGCGGCCGGGCGGCAATCCGGGCGCGGTGCGACTCCCCGGTTCCACCGCCGCCGCACCGGATCACGGTCCGGCGCCCGGCACCAGGGCCGAACCCGCAGACCTCGACCCGCTGATGTGCAATCTTCAAGGATTCACCGTCTTTCGGAGGGGTGAAATCACGCCAGGTCGACGGCCTGCCGACCGGCACGAACGGTCCAGGTCGGAACGGTCCGGGTCGGGACCGCCCGGACCGGGACGGTCGACCGCAATACCCGCGAAGGGACTTCCGAAACATCGACCTGACTGCACGTCAGTGCGCCATACCAAGTCGGACGCCACCGATCCAGACCTTTCTTCAGGAGGATTTGGAAGTACTCTGTCATCTAACCGCGCGAGAACCTGTTCGACCCCTTGGGGCCATTCCCGGAACCGGGGTGATTCCTCCGCGCGGTCGACGATGTTTCTTCGGTACGGGGGTGACTTGTGGCGGAGGGTCACGCATGAATTTCAGGGTTCTTGGCCCACTGGCAGTCCAGGCCGGAGGAATCCCCGTGAATCCGGGGTCGGCCCGGCAGCGGGCGGTATTGTCCGCCCTGCTGCTGACGCCCGGTCAGCCGGTGACGGTGGAACAGCTCACCGAGGCCGTCTGGCCGCGGAACCCGCCGAACGACGTCATGGCGAATCTGCACAGCTACGTGTCCAACCTCCGGCGGCTGCTGGAGCCGAACCGGCCGCCCCGGAGCCGGAACACCGTCCTGCGGCGCGAACCGAACGGCTACGTCCTGGCGGTGGAGGCCGACAGCATCGACGCCGTCCGCTTCGAGCGGATGCTGCACGAGGGCCGGCGGCTGCTCCAGGCCGGGATGCACCGGATGGCGAGCCGGGCCCTGGAGGACGGGCTGGCGCTGTGGCGCGGGCCCGCCTACCCGGAGGTGAGCGACTACGCGCTCGGGGCGCAGACGGCCTCGCGGTTCGAGGAGTTGCGACTACTGGCCCTGGAGAGCCTGTGGGACGCCACACTGGCCCAGGAGTGCGACTTCTCCGCGCTCGCCGCCGAACTGCCCGCGCTCGCCACCCGGTTCCCGACCCGGGAGCGGTTCAGCTGGCTGCTGATGAAGGCCCTGTACCGCTCGGGCCGGCGCGCCGACGCGATCGACGCCTACCACCGCACCCGCCGGACCCTGGCCGAGGAGTACGGCGTCGACCCCGGCACCGAGCTGCAGGAGCTGTTCGGCACGATCCTGCGCGGGGACCCGATCGCCGACTGCGCCTGAGCGGCCGGCAGACGCCTTCCCGCGCAAAGGGCCGGGCGACCGGCGGGCCTTCACGCCCGCCGGCCGCCCGGCCTTTTGCCTGCCCTTGACATTGGCATGCTCATGGCTTAGCAGCTGCCCGGCGGGGTCGCCGGCAGACCGTTCGCCGTCGAATCCCCGCAGGTCGGATCCGGCTTCCAAAGCCGGTTCAAGTCACCTCCGAGTCGGCTCCAAGTTGCAGCCAAGACGGCCCTGGCAAGGTGCTGACGACAGGCAGGAAGATCAACACCGGGCAGGCCCGGACCGTCCCGCCGGGCCCGGGCAAGCACGACCGAAGGACACCCGGCCGCGAACCGCCGGCGTCACGGCGGTCGCGGACCACGCGCCAACACCTGTACCGGCCGACCGGGCGGGAAGTCGAGACGATGAGGAAAGCCGAGTTCGCCGTGCCCCAGACGAGTTGTGAAGACGACACGGTCGCCGTCGTCGGACTGTCCTGCCCGGCGCCCGGCCACCACGACGACCGCGGCCACGACGGCCCGGACGGCGGCGCCGCGTTCTTCCGGGTCCCCGCCGAGCGGGCAGCCGGGCTCGGCCCCGCCGACTGGGCCGTGCTGGAACTCGGCTGGACCGCCCTGGAGGACGCCGGGATCGTCCCCGCCTCACTGGGCGGGGGCCGGACGGGCGTCTTCCTCACCGCGTCCCCCCGGGGCGGTGCCGCGGAGCACCTCGCCGCCGCCCTGGACCTCCACGGCCCGCGGGTCACCCTCGAACCGTCGGCATCCGCCGCCCGGGACGCCGTCGCCCTGGCCGCGGCGAGCCTGCGCCGCGGGGAGTGCGACCTCGCCCTCGCCGGCGACGCCGACACGGTCCTCGCGGTGCTCCGGCCGCTGCCGGAGGCCCGCCGCGGCGGGGAACGGATCCACGGCGTGCTCGGCGGCCGTCGGCCTGCGGACGGCGCCGAGGACGGCACCGGTCCGCTCGCCCTGGTCGGCGCGCTCCCGGTGGGCCCCGCCGAACCGGCCGCGGCCGCCGAAGCCGCGGGGGCACCCCCCGCCGCCCCGCGCCCCCTGACGACCGCGTTCACGCCGCTGCTCCTCTCCGCCCGCAGCGCCGCCGGCCTGCGGGCCCAGGCCCGGGTGCTCCAGGAGCGCTTCGAGTCGGACCCGGAGCTCCGGCTCACCGACGCCGGCCTCTCCCTGGCCACCACCCGCACCGCCTTCGAGCAGCGCACCGTCCTGGTCGCCGACGGCCGCGAGAACGCCCTGAAGGGCCTGCGCGCCGTCGCCGAGGACGGGTTCGGCCCGCTGCTGGTCCGCGGCACCGCGGGCACCGGAACGGGCCCGGTCTTCGTCTTCCCCGGCCAGGGCACCCAGTGGCCCGGCATGGCGCTCGGCCTGCTGGAGTCCTCCGAGGTGTTCCGGGAGCACCTCCGGGCCTGCGCCGACGCGCTCGAACCGCACGTCCCGTGGTCCCTGACCGACGTCCTGCGCGGGGCGCCGGGCGCCCCCGCCCCGGTCGCGGTGGACGTCGTCCAGCCCGTCCTGTTCGCCGTCATGGTCTCCCTCGCGGCCCTCTGGCGCGCCTGCGGCGTGGAGCCCGCCGCCGTGGTCGGCGCCAGCCTCGGCGAGATCGCGGCCGCCCACGTGGCCGGTGCGCTCGACCTGGACGAGGCCGCCGAGGTGGTGACGCGGTGGAGCCGGGCGCAGGCCGAGGCGGCCGGCGAGGGCGACCTGGCCTCGGCCCTGCTGCCCCGCGAGCAGCTGGCGCCCCGGCTGGCCCGGTGGCGGGGCCGGCTCGACATCGCCGGCACCAACGGCCCGCGCTCCGCCCTGTTCTCCGGCGACCGGGAGGCCGTGGACGAACTGCTCGCCGAGCTGGCCGCCGAGGGCGTCCGGGCGAGGAGGCTGAGCAACGGGCTCGCCGCGCACTTCTCCGGGCTGCGCCTGGACCGCGACCGGCTGCTCGCCGGCCTCGCACACATCCGGCCGCGCACCTCGGCCGTCCCGTTCTACTCCTCGGCCACCGGCGGGCTGCTGGACACCGCCGCGCTGGACGGCGCGTACTGGATCCGGAACATCACCGGCGAGATCCGGTTCGAGGACGCCACCCGCGCGCTGCTCTCCGACGGCCACCGGACCTTCCTGGAGGTCGCCCCCCACCCCGACCTGCTCGGGGGGCTCCAGGAGACGCTGGACGACGCCGGTCCGACGGAGCGGGCCGCCGTCATCGGCACCCTCCGGCGTGACCAGGGCGGACCGGACCGGTTCCTGACCTCCCTCGCGGAGCTGCACGTCCGGGGGACGGCCGTGGACTGGGCCGCCGTGCTCGGCGGCGCGGACGCGCGACGGGTCCCGCTGCCGACGTACCCGTTCCGCGCCGCGAAGCCGGCCTCCGGGCGGTCGGACGCCGAACAGCACCGGTGGGTCCGGGAGCTGGTCCGCGCGGAGATCGCGGCGCTGCGCGGCCCGGGGGCGGCGGCCGAGGCCGCCGCGGACCGGCCGTTCCGCGATCTCGGCGTCGACTCGGCCACGGCGGTCGAGCTGCGCAACCGGCTGATGGCGGCGACCGGCCTGCGGCTGCCGCTGACCCTGCTCTTCGACCACCCGACGCCCGAGGCCCTCGGCCGGTACCTGCTCGCCGAGCTGGGCGGCGGGGCGGGCTCCGCACCGGAGGAGCCCGCGTCGGAACCGCCGGCGACGGCCGCCGAGGCGGACCCGATCGCGATCGTCGCGATGGCGTGCCGCTTCCCCGGCGAGGTCCGCAGCCCCGAGGACCTGTGGCGGCTGGTCGCGGACGGGCGGGACGCCGTCTCGCCGTTCCCCGGGAACCGCGGCTGGGACGTGGCCTCGCTGTACGACCCCGACCCGGCCCGCTCCGGGCACAGCTACGCCCGCGAGGGCGGCTTCCTGCACGACGCGGACCGCTTCGACGCCGCGTTCTTCGGCATCAGCCCGCGCGAGGCGCTGGCGATGGACCCGCAGCAGCGGCTGCTGCTGGAGACCTCCTGGGAGGCCTTCGAGCGGGCCGGCATCGACCCGTCCTCGGTGCGCGGCTCGCGCACCGGCGTCTACGTCGGTGCGATGACGCAGGACTACGGCGTCCGCATGCACGAGGCGGGCGCGGGCGTCGAGGGCCACGTCCTGACCGGTACGACCGTGAGCGTCCTCTCCGGCCGGCTGTCGTACGTGCTCGGGCTGGAGGGGCCGGCGATCACCGTCGACACCGCGTGCTCGTCCTCGCTGGTCGCCCTGCACCTCGCCGTCCGGGCGCTGCGCAACGGCGAGTGCACGATGGCCGTCGCCGGCGGGGCGGCGGTGATGGCCTCACCGGGCATGTTCGTCGAGTTCAGCCGCCAGCGCGGCCTGGCGCCCGACGGGCGCTGCAAGGCCTTCGCCGCCGCCGCGGACGGTACCGCGTGGGGCGAGGGCGTCGGCGTCCTGCTGCTGGAGCGGCTGTCGGACGCTCAGCGCAACGGGCACCGGGTGCTGGCCGTGGTGCGCGGCTCGGCCGTCAACCAGGACGGCGCCTCCAACGGGCTGTCGGCGCCGAACGGCCCCTCGCAGCAGCGGGTGATCCGTCAGGCCCTCGCCGACGCCCGGCTGTCGGCGGCGGACGTGGACGCGGTGGAGGCGCACGGGACGGGCACCCGGCTCGGGGACCCGATCGAGGCGCAGGCCCTGCTGGCCACCTACGGGCAGCGGCGCGACGCCGAACAGCCGCTCTGGCTCGGGTCGTTGAAGTCCAACATCGGCCACACCCAGGCCGCCGCCGGAGTGGGCGGCGTGATCAAGATGGTGCTGGCGATGCAGCACGGCGTGCTGCCCGCCACCCTGCACGTCGACGAACCGACCAGCCACGTCGACTGGACCGCCGGCGCGGTCGAACTGCTCACCGAGCAGCGCGACTGGCCGGCCGGCGAGCGCGCCCGACGCGCCGCCGTCTCCTCCTTCGGCATCAGCGGGACCAACGCCCACGTCATCCTGGAGCAGGCGCCGACCCGGGAGCCGGCGGACGGACCGGCGGACGGACCGGAGGCGGCGGGCGGCGTG
>NZ_JBSFNM010000078.1:0-39612 GCF_053587085.1 Kitasatospora sp. NPDC003701 | reverse complement strand
GACGACTGGGCCCGGATCTCCGGCAAGAAGGGCGAGCGGATCGTCTTCATCCGCACGCTCGTCACCGGGAAGCAGGGCGCCGAGTCCGGCCGCTCGATCGACACCGTCGCCAACACCGGGCAGTACCTGTAACCGAACCACTCCGGGCCGCCGGCGGCGTCCCCCGGAACAGCACGCACCCCGTCCGGCTGTGGCGCCTCGCGGCCCCGCAGCCGGACGGCGCGTCTCGGGGCCCGCCTGTCGGTGCCGCGTTCTAGGCTCGACCCACCGTTCGCGGGCACACCGCCCGCGTCGGTGTTGTTCAGCGGTACGTCAGCGTGTTCCGCCCGTGGGGGGCGGCACACCGGGCAAGGAGGGCCGCATGACCGTACGGCGCGTGATGGGCATCGAGACCGAGTACGGGATCTCCGTACCCGGGCACCCCAACGCCAACGCCATGCTCACCTCGTCCCAGATCGTCAACGCGTACGCGGCGGCGATGCACCGGGCACGGCGGGCCCGTTGGGACTTCGAGGAGGAGAATCCGCTGCGCGACGCCCGGGGCTTCGACCTCGCGCGCGACGTGGCGGACGCCAGCCAGCTGACCGACGAGGACATCGGCCTCGCGAACATCATCCTCACCAACGGCGCGCGGTTCTACGTGGACCACGCGCACCCCGAGTACAGCTCGCCCGAGGTGACCAACCCGCGCGACGCCGTGCTCTGGGACAAGGCCGGCGAGCGGATCATGGCGGCCGCCGCCCAGCGCGCCCTGGAACTGCCCAACGGGCAGACCATCCACCTGTACAAGAACAACACCGACAACAAGGGCGCCTCCTACGGCACCCACGAGAACTACCTGATGAAACGGGCGACGCCGTTCGCCGACATCGTCCGCCACCTCACCCCGTTCTTCGTCTCCCGCCAGGTGGTCACCGGCGCCGGCCGCGTCGGCATCGGCCAGGACGGCTCGGCGAACGGCTTCCAGATCAGCCAGCGCGCCGACTACTTCGAGGTCGAGGTCGGCCTGGAGACCACGCTCAAGCGGCCGATCATCAACACCCGGGACGAACCGCACGCCGACGCCGAGAAGTACCGCCGGCTGCACGTGATCATCGGGGACGCCAACCTCTCGGAGATCTCCACCTACCTCAAGCTGGGCACCACCTCGCTGGTGCTGGCGATGATCGAGGACTCCTTCATCGCCTCCGACCTCGCCGTCGACCAGCCGGTGCGCACCCTGCACCGGATCTCCCACGATCCGTCGCTGAAGCACCTCATCACGCTGCGCAACGGGCGCCGGCTCACCGCGGTCCAGCTCCAGCTGGAGTACTTCGAGCTGGCCCGCAAGTACGTCGAGGACCGCTTCGGCACCGACGCCGACGAGCAGACGGTGGACGTCCTGGCGCGCTGGGAGGACGTGCTGGGGCGGCTGGAGCGCGATCCGATGTCGCTCTCCCGGCAGCTGGACTGGATCGCCAAGCGGGAGATCCTGGAGGGCTACCGCAGCCGCGACGCACTGGAGTGGGACAACTCCCGGCTGCACCTGGTCGACCTGCAGTACAGCGACGTACGGCCCGAGAAGGGGCTGTACAACCGCCTGGTGGCCCGTGGCCGGTTCGAGCGGCTGCTGACCGACGAGGAGGTCGAGCGGGCCGTCTCCAAGCCGCCGGAGGACACCAGGGCCTACTTCCGCGGGCGCTGTCTGGAGCAGTACGCGGACCACGTGGCGGCCGCCTCCTGGGACTCGGTGATCTTCGACCTGCCCGGCCGTGACTCGCTCCAGCGGGTCCCCACGCTGGAGCCGCTGCGCGGCACCCGCAACCACGTCAAGGAGCTGCTGGACCGCTGCCGCACGGCCGAGGACCTGCTCCGGGTGCTGTCCGGCGGGTAACTTTTCGATCACCACGGGTGAACGTCCGCCGAATGGGAATCATCCGGAGTGACAGCGGGTGTTGGACAGGAAGCGCCACCGGCAAAGCAGGAGCGGTAGTCGCACCTTGTGTATAGGGTCGGTGCAGCAAGCAGCGACCAAACCGTGCCAGACCGATCGAGCGGGGTGAGGGAAATGGCGAGCAAGGACACCGACGGCGGCCAGCAGCGGGCGAACCGCTCCTCCGAGGAGGCCGAGGAGCAGGCCGCGGAAGCGCAGAATTCCGACGAGCTCAAGGAGCGCCAGGAAAAGCTGAGCGACGACGTCGACGCGGTTCTCGACGAAATCGACGAGGTCCTCGAGTCCAATGCTGAAGATTTCGTTCGTCAATTTGTCCAAAAGGGTGGGCAATAACGCTTATGTCCGATTCTGTGAATCGGGCATGGTGCGGGCGCTGCCGGCGATGGCTCTTTCGGGCGGAATTCGCGAGCAATAGGACTGCGGAGAATGGTCTGCAGCACTATTGCCGGGAATGCTCGGCGGAGTACTACCGGCGGCGCCGGCTCGCCAGGGGGAAGGTGGTGCGGCAGCGCGTCGCCGTCCCCGAAGGACACAAGCGGTGCCCGAGGTGCGAGGAGATCGGGCCCCATGCCGAGTGGGGCCGGAACCGCACCTCGGCGGGCGGCTGCAACGCCTACTGCAAGCCCTGCCGAAAGGTGGAGGGGCGGCGCCGCTATTTCGCGAAGACGCACGGGCTCACCGAGGCCGACTTGCAGGCCGTGCTCGCCGAACAGCATGGGCTGCGCGTGATCTGCCCGGCGAAGCGGGCGGAGCATGTGGATCACGACCATGAAACGGGTAGGGTCCGTGGTGTCCTCCGTTTCGCCTGCAATGCGGCTTTGGGGCAGATGAAGGACAGGCCCGACGCCCTGCGCCGGGCTGCCGACTACCTGGAAGGAATCGTGTGGAAGCCAACACTCGTGGCACCGGGCGTCTACCGGCTGCCTTCCTGACCCCGGGGTCCTCGTCGTTCCTCGACTTCCTGGCCGACCACCAGCCGGAGCTGATTCCCGGTCGGCGCGGGCTCCCCGCGGGGGCGGTCATCGAGGCCCCGCACGGGACGACGATCGTCGCGGCGGTGTTCGACGGCGGTGTGGTCATCGCCGGTGACCGACGCGCGACCATGGGCAACGTCATCGCCCAGCGCGACATCGAGAAGGTCTTCCCGGCCGACGAGTACAGCGCGGTGGGCATCGCCGGCACCGCCGGGCTCGCGGTCGAGATGGTCCGGCTCTTCCAGCTGGAGCTGGAGCACTACGAGAAGATCGAGGGCGCGGTGCTCTCGCTGGAGGGCAAGGCCAACCGCCTCACCACCATGATCCGGGGGAACCTCGGCATGGCGATGCAGGGCCTCGCGGTCGTCCCGCTCTTCGCCGGCTACGACCTCGACCTCGGCCGCGGCCGGATCTTCACCTACGACGTCACCGGCGGCCGCTCCGAGGAGCGCGGGTTCGCCGCCACCGGCTCCGGCTCGGTCTTCGCCCGCGGCTCGCTGAAGAAGCTCTACCGCGCCGACCTGACCGCCGAGCAGGCCTCCACCCTGGTCGTCCAGGCGCTCTACGACGCGGCCGACGACGACTCCGCCACCGGCGGTCCGGACCTCGCCCGGAAGATCTTCCCGATCGTCTCGCTGATCACCGAGGACGGCTTCCGCCGGCTCACCGAGGCCGAGGTCTCCGCGATCGCCGTCTCGATCACCGACGAGCGCCTCATCCACCCCAACGGCCCGCAGGCCCCGCTGCTCTAGCCACACCTACCAAGGAAGGGACGACCGCCGGTGTCGACACCGTTCTACGTCTCGCCCCAGCAGGCCATGGCGGACCGCGCGGAGTACGCCCGCAAGGGCATCGCGCGCGGTCGCAGCGTGGTCGTGCTCACCTACGTCGACGGCATCGTCTTCGTCGCGGAGAACACCTCGCGGGCGCTCCACAAGGTCTCCGAGATCTACGACAAGATCGCCTTCGCGGCGGTCGGCCGCTACAACGAGTTCGAGAACCTGCGCATCGGCGGCGTCCGCTACGCCGACCTGCGCGGCTACTCCTACGACCGGGCCGACGTCACCGCCCGGGGCCTGGCCAACGTCTACGCCCAGACGCTCGGCACCATCTTCTCCTCGGTCGGCGAGAAGCCGTACGAGGTCGAGCTGATCGTGGCCGAGGTCGGCCGCACGCCGGACGAGGACCAGATCTACCGGCTCACCCCGGACGGTTCGGTCGTCGACGAGAAGAACTACGTGGTGGTCGGCGGCAACGCCGACTCGATCGGCAACTACCTGGGCCAGCGCCACCGCAGCGGGCTGTCCCTGACCGACGCGATCAAGGTCGCGGTGGACTCCCTCGCCCGGGATCCCAACGGCGGAAGCCCGCGCACCCTGACCCCCGAGCAGCTGGAGGTGGCGGTCCTGGACCGCCAGCGCTTCCAGCAGCGCAAGTTCAAGCGCATCCTGGGCGGCCAGCTCGCCCGGTTGCTCGACGGCGACGAGACCGCCGAGACGGACGACGACGAGAAGCCGGCGGCCGCCCCGCCGGCGGCCGAGTCGGACTAGCAGTGCCGGGGAGTCCCGTACGGCGGTCACCACCCGCCGTCGTGCGGGACTTCCTTCGGAGGTCCTCCCAGAGAACGGATGCCTCGTGACTCCTCCCCAACGGTCGAGACCGCGGGGCTTCGAGCCGACCTGACGGCCGGCCCCGGACAAGCCCTGCCCGCTGCCGCAGCAGGGGATCAGCCACGAGGCCAGCTGCGGCCCGGTGCCGCAGAATTCAGGACCCAGATCCGCGCACCGGCCACAGCCGGTGATTCCTTCGAGAGAAGGTGCCATGGACCGCCGAATTTTCGGGCTGGAGAACGAGTACGGCGTCACCTGCACATTCCGGGGTCAGCGACGGCTGTCACCGGACGAAGTGGCGCGCTACCTCTTCCGCCGCGTTGTCTCCTGGGGCCGCAGCAGCAACGTGTTCCTGCGCAACGGTGCCCGCCTCTACCTCGACGTGGGCTCCCACCCCGAGTACGCCACCCCCGAGTGCGACGACGTCGTCGAGCTGGTGACGCACGACAAGGCGGGCGAGCGCATCCTCGAGGGGCTCCTGGTGGACGCCGAGCGGCGGCTGCACGAGGAGGGCATCGCCGGGGACGTCTACCTGTTCAAGAACAACACCGACTCGGCCGGCAACTCCTACGGCTGCCACGAGAACTACCTGGTGGCCCGGCACGGCGAGTTCTCCCGGCTGGCCGACGTGCTGATCCCGTTCCTGGTGACCCGCCAGCTGATCTGCGGCGCCGGCAAGGTGCTGCAGACCCCGCGCGGCGCGGTGTACTGCGTCAGCCAGCGCGCCGAGCACATCTGGGAGGGCGTCAGCTCCGCGACCACCCGCTCCCGCCCGATCATCAACACCCGCGACGAGCCGCACGCCGACGCCGAGCGGTACCGCCGGCTGCACGTCATCGTCGGCGACTCCAACATGTCCGAGACCACCACCCTGCTCAAGGTCGGCGCGACCGACCTGGTGCTCCGGCTGATCGAGGCCGGCGTGGTGATGCGCGACCTCACCCTGGAGAACCCGATCCGGGCGATCCGCGAGGTCAGCCACGACCTCACCGGCACCCACCAGGTCCGGCTCGCCAACGGCCGGGAGGCCAGCGCGCTGGACATCCAGGAGGAGTACTACAGCAAGGCGCTGGAGTTCGCCGACCGCAAGGGCATCAACACCGGCACCATCGCCCAGGTGCTGGACCTCTGGGGCCGCACCCTGGAGGCCGTCCGCACCGAGCGGCTGGACGGGGTGGCCACCGAGATCGACTGGATCATGAAGTACAAGCTCATCGAGCGCTACCGCGAGAAGCACCAGATGAGCATGTCCAACCCGCGGGTGGCCCAGATCGACCTCGCGTACCACGACATCCACCGCCGGCGCGGCCTGTTCTACCTGCTCCAGGGCAAGGGCCAGGCGAAGCGGATGACCACCGACCTCAAGACCTTCGAGGCCAAGTCCGTCCCGCCGCAGACCACCCGGGCCCGGCTGCGCGGGGACTTCATCCGCCGGGCGCAGGAGCAGCGCCGGGACTTCACGGTCGACTGGGTGCACCTGAAGCTGAACGACCAGGCGCAGCGGACGGTGCTCTGCAAGGACCCGTTCCGCTCGGTCGACGAGCGGGTGGAGAAGCTGATCGCGGGGATGTGAGACCGAGCCGTCCCGATGTGATCTTTGCGGTGTCCGGCCCCGGCGGTGTCTACCGGGGCCGGACACCGTCGGGGAATACGCTGTCCGTCGAGTCCGGAGATCCGACTTTGACCGACAGTTAGGAACGCCGTGCGCCGCACCGCCGGTTTGCTTCTCACCCTGCCCCTGCTGCTGGCGGTCGCCTGCAGCAGCTCCACCAAGGCGACCAGCCCGGTGACGCCCACGGCGTCGAGCGCGGCCCCCACTGTGCCGGCGCCGGTGAACGAGGCCTCGCCGATGCCGACCCTGTCGGGCGGCGGGTTCGGGAGCAAGGCCACCATCACCATCCCGGACGGAGCGCCCAGCGGTCAGTTCGTGGTGAACACCGTCAGTGAGGGCGACCGCTCCACGGTCAACAAGGGTGACTGGGTGACGGTGAACTACTCGGCGAAGGACTGGACGACCGGCAAGGACCTGCCCAGCTCCTACGACGAGGGCGGCAAGCCGCAGCTCTACCAGGCGGGCAGCGGGCAGCTGGTGCCCGCCTTCGACCAGAGCGTGATCGGCAAGAAGGTCGGCAGCCGGCTGCTGGTCGTGGCCCCGCCGGCCGCCGCGTTCGGCACCCAGGGCAACGGCCAGCTCGGGGTCGGCCCGGGTGACACGGTGGTCTTCGTGCTGGACATCATGGAGAGCCTGCCGCAGGACTCCACCCTCTCCGGCACCATGACCCAGCCGCCGGCGAACCTCCCGCAGGTGAAGGACAACGGCAAGGCCGCCGTCACGATCACCATCCCGCCCGGGCAGGCCCCGCCCACCGACCTCCAGCAGGCGGTGCTGATCAAGGGCGAGGGCAAGCAGGTGAAGTCCGGGCAGACCCTCGTCGTGCAGTACACCGGGGTGCTCTGGAGCAACGGCCAGCAGTTCGACTCGTCCTGGAGCCACGGCGGTGCGCAGGCGCTGCAGATCGGCACCGGCAGCGTGATCGAGGGCTGGGACAAGGGCCTGGTCGGTCAGACCGTCGGCAGCCGGGTGGAACTGGTGGTGCCGCCCGCCCTCGGCTACAAGGACCAGGCGCAGGGCTCCGTCCCGCCGAACTCGACGCTGGTCTTCGTGATCGACATTCTTGAGGCGGTCTGAGCCCGCCGGGCTCTAGGAAGTGACGGGTGGGGTCCGTACGCTTGGGCGGACGCTCGCACAGGGAAGCGTCCGCCCTCATCCTGACCTGTCATACTGCCCTCGCACTGTGGTAGGCGCCGTCGGCGTCCGGGCTCCGGGCGGCAGTGCGACAGCACTCCGGCGCTCACCACGCCGGCCGTAGACCTCGAAGACCTCGTGGCGAGATGGATGGGGAGTCATGTCTGAGAAAGCGTCGAGCCCGGGCGGGGCCGGCACCGCGAACGGAAACTCCGCCGGTGACCCGGCCGACTCGCGGCCCGGTGGCCCGCTGCCCGGCGACGGCGAGTCGATCGTCGTACCGCCGTCGATCCTGAAGCACTCGCCCGGCTGGGTCCAGCCCGGCGAAGCCGGCCAGGCGAAGCGGAGCGCGGGCGGGACGAAGACCGACGAGACCCCGCAGATCTTCGCCTCGAACGTGCGCCGCCAGGACACCTCGGAGGCCGGGTACGACGAGAACCCGCCCGGTGTCGGCAAGCTCGGTGTGATCCTGGGCACCGTGCTGGCGGTGCTGCTGGTCGGCAGCGGGATCACGCTGTACGTCGTGAACCGTGACGGCGGCTCCAAGGCGGACACCGCGGCCAAGCCGGACGCGGTCAAGTCCGCGCCGCCCACGCCGTCCGCCGAGCCGGTGCCGCCGATCAAGGACAGCGCCAAGGTGCTGCCGACCATCACCGGCGAGTTCGGCAAGAAGGCCACCATCGAGGTGCCCGGCGAGCAGGCCGACGGCAGCTTCGTGGTGAAGGTCCTGTCCGAGGGCAACGGTCCCAAGGTCGAGAAGAACTCCTGGACCTCGGTCGACTACACGGCCAAGGACTGGACGACCGGCAAGGACATCCCGAGCTCGTACGACGAGTCGGGCAAGCCGCAGATCTTCCAGGCCGGCACCGACGCGCTGATCCCGGCGCTCGACCAGGCCGTGGTCGGGAAGAAGGCCGGCAGCCGGGTGCTCGTGGTGGCCCCGCCGGCCGCCGCGTTCGGCGCCCAGGGCAACCCGAACATGTCGATCGGGGCCAAGGACAACCTGGTCTTCGTCATCGACATCCGCAACAGCAACGCGCCCGACGCGGTGGTCAGCGGCACCGTGACCCCGCCGCCCGCGGACTTCCCGCAGGTGAAGGACAACGGCAAGAAGCCGGCCGACATCACCCCGGTGGCCGGCGCCGCCGACCCGACCGAGCTCAAGTCCCACGTCCTGATCAAGGGCTCCGGCCCGAAGGTCGAGAAGGGCGAGAAGGTCGTCGTCCAGTACACCGGCGCGCTGTTCAAGGACGGCAAGGTCTTCGACTCCTCGCTGAGCAAGGGTCAGGCCTTCTCCTTCCCGGTCGGCGGCGGCCAGGTCATCGCGGGCTGGGACCAGGGCCTGGAGGGGCAGACCGTCGGCAGCCGGGTCGAGCTGGTCATCCCCGCCTCGCTGGGCTACAAGGACCAGGCGCAGGGTGACATCCCGGCCAACTCCACCCTGGTGTTCGTGGTCGATATCCTCGATGCGGGTCAGGGCTGATCCACTTTCGGGTGACAATGGTGGGCGTGTGACCTTCGGGACCGGCCGCGTGGCCGAGCCCGTACGGGCGGCGGGCGCCCGTACCGTGGTCCGGGTAACGGACCGGGGTGCGGGCGCCCGCCGCTTGGTCATGATCGAACCCATCGTGAGAAGAGGCAGTTGTGAGCGACAAGAAGAAGCCGGAGATCGACTTCCCGGGTGGCGAGCCGCCCGTCGAGCTGCAGATCCGCGACATCGAGATCGGCACCGGTGACGAGGCCAAGCCCGGCCAGGTCGTCAAGGTCCACTACGTCGGTGTGACCTTCGAGACCGGCGAGGAGTTCGACGCCAGCTGGAACCGCGGCAGCGCGTTCTCGTTCCCGCTCGGTGCTGGCCGCGTCATCAAGGGCTGGGACCAGGGCGTCGTCGGCATGAAGGTCGGCGGCCGCCGCGAGCTGGTCATCCCGGCGCACCTGGCGTACGGCAACCAGTCGCCGTCCCCGCTCATCCCGGCGGGCTCGACGCTGATCTTCGTGGTCGACCTGCTGGGCGTCTGAGCCGGTCGTGACCGAGGGCCGCACCCCCGCCCCGGGGGTGCGGCCCCGCGCGTTTCCGGACTCGGCTTTTGCAGTGCGTACCGCTACCGGTACGGTCGGTCCCGCCGGGTCGACCACTGCCCGGCGGGCGCACCCCGCGCGCTGCGCGGCACACCGGAAGGGTCAGCGATGGCGATCGCCAAGGCAGAGCGGCTGATGAATCTCGCCCTGTGCCTGATGAACACCAGACGTCCGCTCTCCAAGAAGGAGCTGCGGGAATCCATCGAGGCGTACCGCGAGGCCTGGCAGAACAGCAGCGAGGACGCCTTCAACCGGATGTTCGAGCGGGACAAGGACGACCTGCGCGAACTCGGTCTGGTCATCGACGTCGACGAGAACGCCCTCGACGGCGAACTCGGCTACCTCGCCCGCGCCGACCGCAACCGCCTGCCGGAGATCGCCCTCGACGCCGAGGAGGCCGCCGCGCTCACCCTCGCCGCCCGGGTCTGGCAGCAGGCCAAGATGTCCGGCGCGGCCAGCGGCGCCCTGCAGAAGCTGCGCGCCGCCGGTGTCCCGTTCACCGAGACCGAGGGGCGCACCGCCCTCGAACCGCGCATCCCCGCGCGCGAGTCCGCGTTCGAGCCGCTGCTCACCGCCGCCCGCGACCGCCGCCCCGTCACCTTCGAGTACCGCAAGGCCGGCGCCGCCGCCGTCGAGCAGCGCACCGTGGAGCCCTGGGCGCTGGAGTGCTGGCGCGGCCACTGGTACCTGGCCGGCTGGGACCGCGACCGGGCCGACGCCCGGGTCTTCCGGCTCAGCCGGATCACCGGCAAGGTCCGCACCCGCTCCGGTGCCTTCCTCGGCACCGTCCCCGAGCACGTCGACGTCCGGGCCACCGTCGCCAAGTTCGCCGGCGAGGGCGCCACCGCGACCGCGGTCGTCAAGGTCCGCCGGGGCGCGGGCTTCCCGCTGCGCACCAAGGCGCTGAGCACCGTCCGGGTCGACGAGGCCTGGGACCGGCTGGAGATCCCGTACGGCAACGGCCTCGGCGCGGACCTCGCCGAGTTCGGGCCGGACGTGCTGGTGCTCGGCCCGGAGGAGCTGCGCTCCGACGTGATCGAGCGGCTGCGCGCGGTGGCCGGGGCGGGCGCCGCGGACGGCGGCGCGGTGGAGAGTGCTGAAGGAGTGCGGGCATGAGCAACGCGATCGACCAGACCCGGCGGATGCTGTCGCTGGTCACCTACCTGCGCGAGCGCCCCGGCGCCGAGGTGGCCGAGGTGGCCCGGGCCTTCGGCATCACCGAGCGCGAGCTGATCGGCGACCTCAACGTCCTGCCGATGTGCGGCACCAGCTTCCGCGGCGGCGACCTGCTCGACATCGACACCGACGGCGAGCGGATCTGGTGGCACAACGTCGACGACGTTGCCCAGCCGCTGCGGCTGGCCGCCGACGAGGCGACCGCGCTGCTGGTCGCCGCCCGCGCGGTGGCGGGCCTGCCCGGTCTGCGGGCCGGTGACCGGGAGGCGCTCACCCGCGCCGTCGCCAAGATCGAGAACGCCGCCGGGGACAGTGCCGAGGGCAGCGCCCGGGTCGGCGTCACCTTCGAGGCCGAGAGCCACGTCTTCGCCGACATCGACCGCGCGCTCAGCGAGGGCCGGCGGCTCTGGCTGCGCTACTACTCGCACGGGCGCGGCGGCATGACCGAGCGCGAGGTCGACCCGATCCGGCTGCTCACCGAGGGCCACACCTACCTGGAGGCCTGGTGCCGGACCTCCGAGGACCACCGGATGTTCCGGCTCGACCGGGTCGCCGAGATCAGGGTGCTGGACGTCCCCTCCGACCCGCCCCGGCGTGAGCCGCGCGACCTCTCGGGCGGACTGGTCAACCCGTCCGCGAGCGACCCCGAGGTGGTCGTCGAGGTGTCCTCCGGCGGGCGCTGGGTGGCCGAGTACTACACCCACGACCGGGCCGAGGAACTGCCGGACGGCGGGCTGCGGATCACCCTGCGCAGCGCCGACCCGTCGCAGCTGCGCCCGCTGGCGCTGCGGCTGGGCCGGGACGGGCGGATCGTCTCGCCGCCGGCGCTCGCCGAGCAGGCGCGGGCGGCGGCGCTGGAGGCGCTGGCCGCCTACGGGGAGCGGACGGTCGGCGGGCAGGGGCAGGTCTGAGCCGTGGAGCCGGGTACCAGATTCAAGGTCTACTGCTCGCAGTGCCGGGAGAAGGTGGAGCTGCCCGCGGAGGAGTTCCGCCTCACGCTGGGCCGGACGCCGGCCCAGGCGCACTACAGCTTCGGCTGCCCGCTCTGCGGGGCGTCGGTCCGCAAGCCGGCGGGGGAGAAGATCGTGTCGGCGCTGACCGGCGCCGGGGTGCGGACGATGCGGCTGGTGCCGGCCGGGGGCTCCACCCAGGGGTGAGCGCCGGGTCGTGCGCGGCCCGGGCCGGCCCGGCGTCGGGCGGGGCCGGTCGGGCCGGGGCCGGCGGATAGGGTGGTGGCCATGTCCTGGATGCTCGTCGCCGCCGTCCTGCTCGCCACCGCCGGTCTGCTGGTCCTCGGTGTTCTCGCGATCCGGCTCTGGCTGGACGTGCGGACGCTGGCCAAGGGAGTGGACGCCGCCTCCCGGGCGCTGGCCGAGGCGGCCGGCGATCTCGCGGCGGCGGTCCCCGGGCGCTGAGCGGCCCGCCGGCGGCCGTCCGGGTCGGCCGGTCCGGCCGGCGGCCGGGAACCGGCGGCGGTCGGGCGCACCTCAGGGGTACGGGGGGCTGCTGTCCGGAGGTTCGGGCGGGTTACGCTCTCAGCAGGCTCCTGAAAGTGCGACGGGGGCCGCTGTCCTGTTCGGGCGGCCGTCGTCAGGGCGTCATCCGCAGCGGTTACCATCCCCGCAGCGGGCGGCCCGCCGGCGCCGCCATGACTGAAGGTGGTCGAACATGCGGATCTCGCCGACCGCGATCCTGGTGATCGTGGTTCTTGCCATTCTGCTCTTCGGCGCCAAGCGGCTGCCCGATCTGGCGCGCTCGCTCGGCCAGTCGATGCGGATCCTGAAGAGCGAGACCAAGGCCATGCGGTCGGACGGTGCCGCGGACGAGAGCGCGCCGGCCCAGCCCGCGCCCGCCGTGGGGGTGGACACCGCCAAGACGATCCAGGCCGCTCCGGGGGCGTCTGGGACGGCCCGGCCGGTGGCCGAGCAGCCCGCGGGGACGGGAACGGACGGCGGCGGCCCGCGTTGAGCGGTCCGCGACGCACGTGACGCACGCGACCACTGAGGCCCGCCGACCGGCGGGCCTCGACGCACGAGTTGAGGACCGGGGTTGAGCAAGCTCTCCAAGGCGTCGAAGGCGCCCAAGGATCCTGAGGGGCGGATGGCCCTTGCCGACCATCTGCGCGAACTGCGGAACCGCGTGGTCAAGTCGGTCCTGGCGATCGTGCTCGTCACGATCGTCGCGGCGGTCTACCACAAGCAGCTCGAGGACTTCCTGCTGAAGCCGCTGCCGCACTGCACGGTGGAGACCGCCAACCAGTTCCACGGCAAGTGCGCCCAGGTCTCCAACATCGGTCTGACCGCCGGTTTCACCTGGATGCTCAAGGTGGCGCTGACGGCCGGTGTGGTCGCGTCCGTGCCGGTCTGGCTCTACCAGGTCTGGGCCTTCGTCGCGCCGGGCCTGCACCGGCACGAGAAGAAGTACACGATCATCTTCATGGCCGCCGGGGCGCCGCTGTTCCTGGCCGGCGTGACCTGCGCCATCCTGGTGCTGCCGACCACGGTGGACGTGCTGATCTCGTTCACCCCGAACAACACCACGCCGATCCTGCCGCCCGAGGACTACCTCGACATCGCCACCCGGATGGTGCTGGTCTTCGGCCTCGCCTTCGAGTTCCCGCTGCTGCTGGTGATGCTGAACATGGTCGGCATGGTCACCGGCAAGCGGCTGCTCGGCTGGTGGCGCGGCATGGTGCTGGCCATCACCGTGTTCGCGGCCTTCGCGACGCCGAGCGCCGAGCCGGTCAGCATGCTGGTGCTGGCCGCGCCGATCTGGGCGCTGTACTTCGTCGCGGTCGGGATCGCCATCGTGAACGACCGGCGCAAGGCCCGTCGCAACCCGGACCTCGGGCTGGACGACGAGGAGGCCTCGCACCTGGACCTGTCGGTGCAGCCGGTGGCCGGTGCCGAGGCCGTGGAGGCCTCCGGTGCGCCGGTGGCCAGCGCGCCGGTGCCGGCCGCGCGGCACGAGCAGATGGACGACATCACGTGATGAGGTGAACCACCTCGCGACCCCGGCCCGCCGCACCCCGGCGGGCCGGGGTTTTTGCGTGGAGGTGACCGGCCGGTGGGGCGCTCTTGGCAGGCGGGATGGCATGTGACATATTACTGCCGTGTCCAAGCCTCAGAGACCTCCCCTGGATGTCGTCGTGGTCGGCGCCGGCGTGGTCGGCGCCGCCTGCGCCTACTACGCCGCCCGAGCCGGGCTCGCCGTCGCCGTCATCGACCGCGGTCCGGTCGCGGGCGGCACCACCGGCGCGGGCGAGGGCAATCTGCTGGTCTCCGACAAGGAACCCGGGCCCGAGCTCGACCTCGCACTGCTCTCCACCCGGCTCTGGCGCGAGCTCGCCGAGGACCTGGGCACCGCCGTCGAGTACGAGCCCAAGGGCGGCCTGGTGGTCGCCGCCACCCCCGCCCGCCAGGACGCCCTGCGCGCCTTCGCCGCCGAGCAGGCGACGGTCGGCGTCAGCGCCGAGGAGATCCCCGGCGAGCGGCTGCGCGAGCTCGAACCGCACCTCGCCCCCGGGCTGGCCGGCGGGTTCCTCTACCCGCAGGACGCCCAGGTCCAGCCCGCCCTGGCCGCCGCGCACCTGTTGCGCGCCGCCCGGCGCGCGGGCGCCGTGCTGCACACCGGTGAGACCGTCCGGGCGGTGACCACCGGGCCGGACGGCGCCGTGCGCGGCGTCGTCACCGACCGGCGCCGGCTGGCGGCGCCCGCCGTGATCAACGCCGCCGGCACCTGGGGCGGCGAGCTGGCCGCGCTGGCCGGCGTGCACCTGCCGGTACTGCCCCGGCGGGGCTTCGTGCTGGTGACCGAGCCGTTGCCGCGGATCGTCCGGCGCAAGGTCTACGCCGCCGACTACGTCGCGGACGTGGCCAGCGGTTCGGCCGCGCTGCAGACCTCCGCGGTGGTCGAGGGCACCCCCGGCGGCCCGGTGCTGATCGGCGCCAGCCGGGAGCGGGTCGGCTTCGACCGGACCCTCTCGGTGGAGGTGCTGCACCGGCTCGCCGCGCAGGCCGCGGCGCTCTTCCCGGTCCTGGCCGACGTCAGCGTGCTCCGTGCCTACCGGGGCTTCCGTCCGTACCTGCCGGACCACCTGCCCGCGATCGGCGCCGACCCGCGGGTGCCGGGGCTCCATCACGCCTGCGGCCACGAGGGGGCGGGCATCGGGCTGGCCCCGGCGACCGGGCTGCTGATCGCCGAGCAGCTCACCGGCAAGCGGCCGGAGCTGGATCTCTCGCCGTTCCGGGCGGACCGGTTCCCGGCCGGGGAGTGAACGGCGGTGGGGCCGGTGCGCCCGGCGGCCGTCGGGCCGGCGGAGCGGCCGGCCGCCGGGTTGTCGGGGCGGACGAGTGGCGCAGGGGCGCCACGGCGGATCGGAGGAACTTCGGAATGGAGAACGCGCGGATGAACCCGCCGATGCAACGCCGGACCCCGGCCGCGCTGGTCGGGGCGGAGCCGGGGCCCGCCCACACCATCGACTTCGACGGCCGGCCGGTGCCCGCACTGCCCGGGCAGTCGATCGCCGCCGCGCTCTGGGCCGACGGCGTGCTGGCCTGGCGCACCACCCGGGTGGGCGGCAAGCCGCGCGGGGCGTTCTGCGGGATCGGCGCCTGCTTCGACTGCCTGGCCGTCGTGGACGGCCGCCCCAACCAGCGCACCTGTCTGCTGCCGGCCGAGCCCGGCACCGTCGTCACCACCCAGGAGGGCAACGGCCGTGCCGACCTCGCCGTCTGAACCGTCCGAGTCGTCCGGGTCGTCCCGAGCATCCGGGTCGTCCGAGCCGGTCGGGCCCCGCGCCTACGACCTCGCCGTGATCGGTGCCGGCCCGGCGGGCCTCGCCGCCGCCGTGGCCGCCGCCGACCTCGGGCTGCGCTGCGCCCTGCTCGACGCCGGCCCGCGCACCGGCGGCCAGTACTACCGCCACCCCGCGCCCGGCCTGGGCGCCACCCGCCCCGACCGGCTGCACCACGGCTGGTCCGTCTACACCGGCCTGGCCGACCGGCTCGCGGTGCACCGCGGGACCGGCCGGGTCGACCTCCTGGCCGGCCACCAGGTCTGGGCGCTGGAGCGCCCGGGCGACACCGGCTGGGCGGTGCACGCCACGCTGGGGCCCGAGGCCGCCGACCGGGCCACCGTCCGGGCCGCCGCGGTGCTGCTGGCCACCGGCGCGTACGAGCGGCAGCTGCCGTTCCCCGGCTGGACGCTGCCCGGGGTGGTCACCGCGGGCGGGGCGCAGGCCATGCTCAAGGCCGGCCTGGTGCTGCCGGGCCGGCGGATCGTGGTGGCCGGCAGCGGGCCGCTGCTGCTCGCCGCGGCCTCCTCGCTGGTCACCGCGGGGGCGCAGGTGCCCGCCGTGGTCGAGGCCACCGACTACCTCGGCTACGCGCGGCGCCCCGACGTCCTGGCCGCCGTCCCGGCCAAGCTCGTCGAGGGCGCCGGCCACGGCGCCGCACTGCTGCGCCACGGCGTCCGGCTGCGGCGCCGCAGCGCCGTGGTCGAGGCGCACGGCACCGACCGGGTCACGGCCGTCACCGTCGCCCGGCTGGACGCCGAGTGGCGGCCGGTGCCCGGCACCGAGCGCCGGATCGCCTGTGACGCGCTCGCCGTCGGGCACGGCCTGCTGCCGCAGATCGAGCTGGCCACCGAACTGGGCGCCGCGACCAGGACGACGGCCGACGGCACGGTCGCGCTCGCGGTGGACTCCCGGCTGCGCACCAGCCTCCCCGGCCTCTGGGCGGCCGGCGAGACCTGCGGCGTCGGCGGGGCCGACCTGGCGATCGCCGAGGGCGAGCTGGCCGCGCACGCGGTCGCCGGCGCCCCGGTCCGCACGGCTCTGCTGCGCCGCCGCTCCCGGCTGCGCGCCTTCGCCGAGCTGATGGCGGCGGCGCACCGGCCCGGTCCCGGCTGGACGCAGTGGCTGCGCCCCGACACCGACGTCTGCCGCTGCGAGGAGGTTCCGGTCGCCCGGATCACGGAGGCGGTCGAGGAGCTCGGCGCGGGCGACGCGCGGACCGTCAAGCTGCTCACCCGGGCCGGGATGGGCTGGTGCCAGGGCCGGATGTGCGGTCCGGCGGTGGCCTGCCTCTCCGGCGCCGGCGACGCGCGGGCGGACAGCCGTCCACTGTCCTGCCCCGTTCCGCTCTCGCAGCTCGCGGCCGGTCCGGCGGCCGAACCGCCGCCGTCCTGAACCCGTGGCGCGGGGGCACTTGTCTCCGCCCGCGACGTCTAATAAAATGTCACACCTCACCAAGGAGTCACCTGTGTCCCTCACCCCGCACGACACCACCCGGCCCTGGCGCGGCATCATGGTCGCCACCACGATCCCGCTGCGCCCGGACCTCTCCGTCGACTACGACGCCTACGCCGAGCACGTCCGCTGGCTGATCGACTCGGGCTGCGACGGCGTCGTCCCCAACGGCTCCCTGGGGGAGTACCAGACGCTCACCGCCGAGGAGCGGGCCAAGGTCGTCGAGGTCGCCGTCGAGGCGGCCGGTGACGGCTCCCGGGTCATGCCCGGCGTGGCCGCCTACGGCAGCGCCGAGTCCCGCCGCTGGACCGAGCAGGCCGCCGAGGCCGGCGCCGGCTCCGTCCTGCTGCTGCCGCCGAACGCCTACCGCGCCGACCACGCCGCCGTCCGGGCCCACTACAGCGAGGTGGCCAAGGCCGGTCTGCCGATCGTCGCCTACAACAACCCGTACGACACCAAGGTCGACCTCGTCCCCGCGCTGCTGGCGCAGCTGCACGGCGAGGGCTCGATCGTCGCCGTCAAGGAGTTCAGCGGCGACGTCCGCCGGGCGTACGAGATCGCCGAGCTGGCCCCGGGGCTGGACCTGCTGATCGGCGCCGACGACGTGCTGCTGGAGCTGGCCCTGGCCGGCGCGGTCGGCTGGATCGCCGGTTACCCGAACGCGCTGCCGGCCGCGAGCGTCGCCCTGTACCAGGCGGCCGTCGCGCACGACCTGGACGTCGCGCTGCCGCTCTACAAGGCGCTGCACTCGCTGCTGCGCTGGGACTCCAAGACCGAGTTCGTCCAGGCGATCAAGCTCTCGATGGACATCGCCGGCCGCCCGGGCGGGCCCACCCGCGAGCCGCGGCTGCCGCTCGACGCGGAGATCGAGGCGGCCGTCCGCGCGGCCACCGAGAAGGCGCTGGCCGAGGGTCTCGGGTAACCGACACCGCTGCCATCGGGTGCGGCCGGCTGCTGGGGCAGCCGGCCCGGCCCACCACCCCACCCCACCCCGACGGGAGCCGCAACCACATGCGCAGCCGCCACGTGTTCCACGCCGTCGACTCGCACACCGAGGGCATGCCGACCCGGGTCGTCACCGGCGGATTCGGCGTCATCCCGGGCGCCACCATGGCCGAGCGCCGCGTGCACTTCCAGCAGCACCTGGACCACTTCCGCACGCTGCTGATGTACGAGCCGCGCGGCCACGCCGCGATGAGCGGCGCGATCCTGCAGCCGCCGACACGCCCGGACGCCGACTTCGGGGTGCTGTACATCGAGGTCTCCGGCCTGCTGCCGATGTGCGGCCACGGCACCATCGGCGTGGCCACCGTCCTGGTCGAGACCGGCATGGTGCCGGTGGTCGAGCCGGTCACCACCGTGCGGCTGGACACCCCCGCCGGGCTGGTGATCGCCGAGGTGCACGTCGAGGACGGCGCGGCCACCGCCGTGACCATCCGCAACGTGCCCTCGTACTCCGCCGCCCTGGACCGCAAGATCGAGGTGCCCGGGTACGGCACGATCGGCTACGACCTCGCGTACGGCGGCAACTTCTACGCCATCCTGCCGCTCGCCGAGTTCGGGCTGCCGTTCGAGCGCGAGCGCAAGCAGGACATCATGGACGCCGGACTGGCCCTGATGGACGCCATCAACGCCGGCCCGGACCGGCCGGTGCACCCCGAGGACCCGTCGATCCACAGCTGCCACCACGTCCAGCTGCTGGCCCCCGGCTCCACCGCCGAGCACTCCCGGCACGCGATGGCCATCCACCCCGGCTGGTTCGACCGCTCGCCCTGCGGCACCGGCACCTCGGCGCGGATGGCCCAGCTGCACGCCCGGGGCGAACTCCCGCTCGGACGGGACTTCCGCAACGACTCCTTCATCGGGACGACCTTCACCGGCCGCCTGGTCGAGGAGACCGAGGTGGCCGGGCGGCCCGCCGTGGTGCCCACCGTCACCGGACGGGCCTGGATCACCGGCACCGCCCAGTACTTCCTCGACCCGAGCGACCCGTTCCCGGCCGGGTTCCTGCTCTGAACCCCCTTGAACACCCTGAAGGGCTGCCTGCTGTGACGATCCTTTCGTACAACCCCGCCGACCCCGAGGACCTCGTGGTCGAGGTCGACGCGCCCGGCGTCGAAGCCGTCCGGGCCACCGTCGCGCGCGCCCGGGCCGCGCAGGCCGGCTGGCTCGCCGCCGGCGCCGGCGCCCGGTCCGCCGCGCTCACCCGGATCGCCGAGCTGGTCGAGGCGAACGCCGAGGAGCTGACGGCGCTGGTCGTCCGCGAGGTCGGCAAGCCGCTCGCCGAGGCGCGCGGCGAGGTCGCCCGCACCGCCGCGATCTGGCGCTACTACGCGCAGGCGCCGTTCGCGGCCTCCGGCGCCGTGCACGAGACCGCCGCCGGGCCCGGGCTGCTGCTCACCCGCCGCCGCCCCTACGGGGTGGCCGGGCTGATCACGCCGTGGAACTTCCCGCTGGCGATCCCCACCTGGAAGGCGGCCCCGGCGCTGGCCGTCGGCAACTCCGTGGTGCTCAAGCCGTCCTCGGAGGCGGTCGGCTGCGCGCTGCGGCTGGGCGAGCTGATCGCCGAGGCCGGTCTGCCGGCGGACGTCCTCACCGTGCTGCCGGGCGGCGGCGCGGAGGGCGGCGAGCTGGTCGGCATCGCCGACGTGGTCTCGTTCACCGGCTCCACGGGGGTGGGCCGGCAGGTCGTCCGGACCGCCACCGAGCGCGGCATCCCGGTCCAGGCCGAACTCGGCGGGCTGAACGCGGCCCTGGTCCTTCCGGACGCCGACATGACGCAGGCCGCCGCGCACGTGGCCGCCGCGATCGCCGGGTACGCCGGGCAGAAGTGCACCGCCACCAGCCGGGTGATCGCCGTCGGCGCGGCCTACGAGCCGCTGCGGGCCGCCCTGGTGAAGGCCCTGGAGCAGCTCGACGACACCTCCTGCGGGCCGGTCATCAACGCCGCCGCCCGGGACGGGATCACCGCCGCGGTGGCCTCCGCCCGCGAGGCCGGGGCCGAGGTGCTGACCGGCGGTGACGCACCGGAGCGGACCGGCTGGTACCTCGACCCGACCCTGGTCACCGCGGTGCCGGACGACCACCCGCTGCGCCGCGAGGAGTTCTTCGGCCCGATCGCCGTCCTGCACGCGGCGGCCGACCTGGACGAGGCGATCGCGCTCGCCAACGACACCCCGTACACGCTGGCGGCCTCGGTGCACACCCGCGACCTGGACGCCGCGCTCGCCGCCGCCGACCGGCTCGACGCGGGCATGATCCGGGTCAACGCGCCCTCCAGCGGCGTGGACTTCCACCTGCCGTTCGGCGGCGCCAAGGGCGCCAGCCACGGTGACCGGGAGCAGGGCCAGGCGGCGCTGGACTTCTACACCGCCGCCCGTACCGTCACCCTGCTGCCGGCCGGCGGTGCGTGATGCCCGTTCGCACGGTGGACTACCACTGCGCCGGTGAGCCCTTCCGGATCGTCGTCGGCGGCGCCCCCGCCGTGCCCGGGGACGGCGTCGCCGAGCGGCGGGCCGTCGCGATCGGTGCGGGCGGCACGGCCACCGCGCCCCGGCCGGGCGCGCTCGACGAGGTGCGGCAGCTGCTCGTCCGGGAGCCGCGCGGGCACGCCGGGATGTACGGCGGGTTCCTGGTGCCGCCGGACGACGACGAGGCGCACCTGGGCGTGCTCTTCTGGCACAAGGACGGCTACTCCACCGCCTGCGGCCACGGCACCATCGCGCTCGGCGCCTGGGCGGTGGACTCCGGACTGGTCAAGGCCCCGGACGACGGGGTGGCCCGGGTCCGGATCGACGTGCCGTCCGGGCGGGTCACCGCCACCGTCCACCGGGCCGGCGGGCGGACCACCGGGGTGACCTTCCGCAACGTCCCGGCCGTCGTCAGCGCGCAGAAGCTGCCGGTGCGGACCTCGCGCGGCACCGTCGAGGTGGCCGTCGCCCATGCGGGGGCGTGCTACGCCTCGGTACCGGCGGCCGCGCTCGGGCTCGCCGTCGAACCCGGCCTGCTGCCCGAACTCACCGCCGTCGGACGGGAGATCCGCGCCGCCCTGGCCGACTCGCCGGCCGTCCGGCACCCGACCGACCCGCGGCTCTCGGGCGTCTACGGCGTGATCCTCCACGACGAACTGCCCGACGGCGCGGCGGGGCCGAACCAGCGCAACGTCACCGTGTTCGCGGACGGGCAGATCGACCGCTCGCCCTGCGGCTCCGGCACGTCGGCGCGGCTGGCCGTGCTCGCCGCCGAGGGGCGGCTGGCACCCGGCGAGGAGCTGCGGCACGAGTCGGTGATCGGGACGGTGTTCACCGGCCGGGTGCTCCCGGGCGGCGACCCGCTCGGCGCCGGCGTGGTCACCGAGGTCACCGGCACCGCCCACCGCACCGGCGAGCACACCTTCCTGCTCGACCCGGACGACACGCTGGGGACGGGGTTCCTGCTGTGACCGCCTCCCGCCCCGAACCCCTCCTGCTGCCCGGCGCGGCGGCTGAGCCGCTCCAGCCCGCCGCGCCGGGCTCCGCCGGGCCGGCCGACGGGCTGGTGAGCCCGGCCCGGGCGGCCGAGGCCATCGAGCGGGTGCTGCTGGCCGGGCTGGACCCGGAGGCCGGGCCCGCCCGGTCGGCGGTACCGGTGCCGGCCGGCGAGCTGCTGCTGATGCCCGCGGCCACGGCCGAGTACGCCGGGGTGAAGATCGCCGGGGTGGCCCCCGGGAACGCCGCCCGGGGCCTGCCCCGGATCACCGGCAGCTACCTGCTGCTGGACGGGCCGACGCTGCAGCCGGTCGCCCTGCTCGACGGCGCGGCGCTCACCGCGCTGCGCACGCCCGCCGTCACCGCCGTCGCGCTGCGCCGGCTGGCCGCGCCGGACGCCGCGCACCTCGTCCTGTTCGGGGCCGGCCCGCAGGCGTACGGGCACCTGGACGCGCTGCTCGCCGTCCGGCCGCTGACCAGGGTCACCGTGGTGGCCCGCAGCGCGGCGCCCGCCGAGGCGCTGGCGGGGTACGCGCGCGGGCTCGGGCTGGCGGCCTCGGTGGGCACGGCGTCCGCCGTGGCCGAGGCGGACCTGGTGGTCTGCTGCACCACCGCGCGCACCCCGCTGTTCGACGGCGCGCTGGTGCCCGACCACGCCGCGGTGGCGGCCGTCGGTTCGCACGAGCCGGACGCGCGGGAGGTGGACTCGGTGCTGGTCGGCCGGGCCGCGCTCTACGTGGAGGCGCGGGCGGCCGCGCTGCGGGAGGCGGGGGACCTGCTGATGGCGGGCGTCACCGGTGCCGATCCGCTCTGGAACCTGGCCGAGCTGGTGCGCGGCGAGGTACCGGTGCCGAGCGACCGGCCGCGCTTCTTCAAGAGCGTCGGGATGGCCTGGCAGGACCTCGCCGTCGCGGCGGAGATCCACCGCCGGGGCTGACGGGCGGGGCCGCGCCGCGCGGCGCCCGCCGGGGCCGATCGCCGCCGGGCGTCAGTCGCCCACGAAGCAGAGCCAACTGCCGGGCGTGCGGGCGCACGCGGCGAGCAGCTCGGCCAGGTCGAGGACGGCCGCCCGGTGGTCCTCGGTGGTGCAGCGGGCGAGCAGGGCGGTCGTCTCGGCCAGGGCGGCCCCGGCGTCCTGTTCGTTGAACAGGGTGTCGCCGTACGGGTCGACCCGGCCGAGGCGCTGGTCGGTGGGGTGGGTGTGGGCGGCCAGGGCCGCCGCCAGTGCCTCGCCGTGGTGGTACGAGCCCCGGAGCAGGGCGGGGGCGCCCCGGCCGCGGTGCGGGCGGCCGGTGTAGAGGGCGAGTTCGATGCCCATGTCGGTCTCCTCGGGCTGTGGTCGATTGCTGTACGGGTGGGCCGAAGCCGCGGCCGGCGTGGTGGGACGGGATCCCCGGCCACGCCGGCCGCTTTCGCGTGCCCGCTACCGGTAGGTGCGGATCAGCCGGGCCAGGTGCCTGCCGGCGGTGTGCAGCGGCTCCTCGTCGCGGGCCACCTGGGCGGCCAGCTCGGCGCCCTCCAGGGTGCTGACCACCGTGGCGGCGAGCTCGCGTGCGTCGTCCGCGCCGAGGCCGCCCGCCAGCAGCTTCTCCGCCACGACGGCGCGCCAGTGGGTGAAGGCCTCGGCGACGGCCTGCTCGATCACGGGCGCGCGGCCGACCGTCTCCAGCGCGGTGCTGGTGATCGGGCAGCCGTCCTGCCACTCGGACTCGCGCAGGCTCGTGGCGAGCAGCCCGGTGCAGGCCGTGATCGCCTCCGCGGGGTCGTCGGCGGTGGCCAGGCCGGTGCGGAGCAGCCCGGCGAACTCCTGGCCGCCGTGCCGGATCGCCTCGGCGGCCAACTCCTGCTTGCCGCCCGGGAAGAAGTGGTAGACGGAGCCGAGGGTGGCCTGCGCCTCGCGCGCGATCTGCTTGATCCCGGTGCCCTCGTAGCCCTGGCGCCGCAACAGCCGGGAGGTGGACCGGACGATCCGTTCGCGGGTCCCGGTGGTCGTCGTCTTCACGGGGGGTGAGTCTAGTCCGGGAACTGAATAGAGCGTTCGTTACAGAGTCGTGCAGGTGCTGTTCGGGCGGGCGTGGCCGGGCGGCCCGGGGGCGGATGTGCCGCCGGCCGTTGCCACGGCCGGCGGCCACTGCCACGATGGGCCCCGCCAGGGCAAAGGGGTCGTTGAGGATGCTCCGAATAACGGAATGTTGCACACTCAACGTAACGTGACATTGTACGCTGGTGTTCTGCGACCCATCCGGAGGAACACCATGGCCGACCTCAAACCCCGCACCCTGATCTCCGTCCAGGAGCGGCTGCGCGACCAGGTCGCCCACGCCCTCCGGGCCGCGTTGATCTCCGGCGAGCTGCGCCCCGGCGTGGTGTACTCCGCGCCCGCGCTCGCCGCCGACTTCGGCGTCTCCGCGACCCCCGTCCGCGAGGCGATGCTCGACCTCGCCCGCGAGGGCCTGGTCGAAGCCGTCCGCAACAAGGGCTTCCGGGTCACCGAGCTGACCGAGCGCGACCTCGACGACTTCACCGAGATCCGCGCCCTGATCGAGGTCCCGACCGTCGGCCGGGTCACCCGCACCGCCACCGCCGAGCAGTTGGAGGCGCTGCGCCCGCAGGCGGAGGCGATCGTGGCCGCCGCCCGCAAGCACGACCTGATCGGCTACCTGGAGGCCGACCGGCAGTTCCACCTGGACCTGCTCGGCCTGGCCGGCAACGCCCGCCTGGTCGAGGTCGTCGGCGACCTGCGCAAGCGCTCCCGGCTCTACGGCCTCAACCGCCTCGACCAGCGCGGCGAGCTGGTCTCCTCCGCCGAGGAGCACCTGGAGCTGCTCGACCTGATGCTCTCCGGCGACGCGGAGGCCGCCGAGGCCTGTATGTCCCGCCACCTCGGCCACGTCCGCTCGCTCTGGGCCGCCGGCCAGGAGGAGGCCGAGGAGGAGGCCCGCCCGGCGCTGCGACTGCGGGCGCGTTAGGGGCCCGGGGCCGCTCGTTCGGGTGAAGACCGAGGATCGGGCGGCCTACGGCGTCCGCGGCCTACGATGATGCTCTCGACATCGGCAATCAGGAGGGACTCCATGTCCGCCGCCGCAGTGGACGAGCCAGTGGAGCAGCCGACGCTGCTCGAGGTCGCCGAGCTGATCTCCAACCAGTTCGCCGGCTACCGGGTCGAGATCGTCGGGAGCCAGATCACCGTGACGCCGCCGACGAACGCCTCGCACGGTAAGTCGCTGAGCCGCCTCATGCCGGCGCTCTTCGCAGCGGGCCTCGGCCACGGCGAGAGCGAGGTCTTGCAGAACGTCGGCCTCTGGCTGCCGGACGGGCCGTCGGACTTCGCCGTTCCCGACCTGGTGATCACCGACGCCGACATCGAGGACCACCTCGTCGAGTACAACTGCTACGACCCGGTGGCCTTCCGCCTCGTGCTGGAGGTGACCTCGTCGAACCTCGCTGACGATCTGAAGAAGAAGCCCGCCGCCTACGCCTCCGCCGGGGTGCCGGTCTACGTCATCGTGGATCGGAGCAACCAGCGGGTGATGGTGCTCACCGAGCCGCAGGACGGGGAGTACCGGGTGCACGCCGTCCACCACCCGGGCCAGTCGTTCACGCTGCCCGAGTCGATCGGGGCGTCGGTGACGCTCTCGGTGGACGACGTGCTCACCGCGAAGAAGTAGCTCACGCCGCCGCGGGCACCGTGAGCCGGCCGTCGTGGACCTCGGCGACCCGGTCGACGGCCGTGAGGTGGGTCCGGTCGTGGGTGACCAGCACCGTGGCGGTGGCGCGGCGGTGGGTCAGCTCGGTGATCAGGTCGATCACGGCGGCGCCGCGCTCGTGGTCCAGCGCGCTGGTGGGCTCGTCGATCAGCAGCACCGTCGGGTCGTTCATCAGGGCGCGGGCGATGTTGACGCGCTGGCGCTGACCACCGGAGAGCTGGTGCGGCCGTCGCGCCGCCTGGTCGCGCAGGCCCACGGCGGCCAGCAGTTCGAGGGCGCGCGGGAGGGCGGCGCGCGGGGAGCGGCCGTCGAGGTGGGCCATCACCTGGAGCTGTTCGGCGGCGGTGAGCGAGGGCAGCAGGTTGGCCTGCTGGAAGACGATGCCGATCCGGTGCCGGCGCAGCGCGGTCAGCTCGGCCCGGCCCAGCCCGGTGGTCTCGACGCCGTCCACCACCACCCGGCCCGCGTCCGGGGTGGTCAGCGTCGCGGCGACGGCCAGCAGGCTGGACTTGCCGGAGCCGGAGGGGCCGACCACCGCGGTGATCGAGCCCTTGGGGACGGTGAGCGAGACCTCGTCCAGCGCGGTCAGCCGGCCGTCGCCGTCCGGGTAGGTCAGGGTGATGCGGTCGAGGTGCAGGCTCATCGGGCGCTCCCCAGGGCGGTCAGCGGGTCGACGGAGGTGATCCGGCGGATGGACAGGGCCGCGCCGACCGCGCCGAGCGCGATCATCACGACGGCCGGGACGAGGACGGTCGGGGCGTCCAGGACGAACGGCACCGCGGAGCCGAGCAGCGCGCCGGCGCCGACCGCGATCGCCGTGCCGGCGGCCGTGCCGAGCACCAGCAGCAGCGCCGCCTGGCCGAGCGCGTCCGTGAGCAGGTAGCGGGTGGAGGCGCCGAGCGCCTTCAGCACCGCGACGTCCCCGCTGCGCTGGATCGTCCAGACCGTGAAGAACGCGCCGATCACCAGCGCCGAGATGGCGAACAGGAAGCCGCGCATCAGCTGCAGCGAGCCGTTCTCCGAGGTGTAGGAGCCGATCGCGGCGAGCGCGTCCGCCCTGCTCCGGGTCTCGGTGCCGTGGCGGGCGTCCGCCGCGCCGAGGTCCGCGCCGGGGGCCGTGGTCAGGGCGATCACCGTGGCGTGCCCGGCGCCGCCCGGGGCGACCGACTGCCAGTCGGTGAGGCTGGTCCAGACGACCGGGGTGTGGCTGAACGAGGCGTCGCCGGCCACCGCCGCGACCTGGAGCGGGCGGCCGGCCAGGGTGAAGGCCGCGCCGGGGCGCAGGCCGCCCAGGTCGTCGGCGGCGGCCCGCGACAGCACGGCCCGGCCGGGTCCGACCGCCGCGCCCTGCGGGGCCAGCGGCGAGCCGTCCGGCACGCCGAAGGCGGAGATCGCGGCGGTGCGCTGCCCGGCGGCGGCCTTGGTGGTGGTGATCCCGAGCGGCTGCGCGGCCGTGACCCCGGGCACCTGCGCCCAGCCCTGCCACTGCTCGGGCGTGACCTGGGAGTCGGTGAAGGAGAGCCGCTGCCCCTCGGCCGGGACGGCGAAGGCCAGGTGGTCGGCGGGCAGGCCGGTGATCGCCGAGATGTTCTGCCGGCCGAGCCCGGCCGTCAGGCCGGACAGCAGGCCGACCAGGACGGTGATCAGTACGACGACGGTCCCCATCAGGGCGAACCGCCCCTTGGCGAACCGCAGGTCCCTCCAGGCGACGAACACGTCCGGGTTCTCCTTCTTCGGTGACGGCCGCCGGTTGCGGCTGCGACGCTCACCACGGTCGCGCGGGACGGGGCCGGCGGGCATCGCGCGCGGGATTGGATCCTCGGCATCGAAGGGGAGAGACGGAGTTCAACCTTTTGATTGATGCCGCCCGGTGCCGCGGACCCTAGGCTGGACGGATGGCGACCGAACGACCCCGAACCACCCCCGTCGCCCGCGTGCTCCAGGGCTGCCTGCACCTGATGGTGGCGGGCCTGCTCGCACTCGCCGTGGCCCGCGCGCTGCTCGGCCCGGGCGGCGACCCGGTGGCCGTCGTCGCCGCCGGCACCGCGATGGCCGCGGTCTACGCGGCCGGCCCGCTGATCGGTGCCGTCCGCCGGGCCCGACCGGGCGCCGTGCTGCCCTGGCTGGCCCTGCTCGGCGTGACCTGGGTGGGCGTGCTGATCGCCACCCAGGACGGCGTCTGGCTCGCGTTCCCGCTGTGCTTCGTGGAGCTGCACCTGCTCGGCCGCCGGGGCGGGCTCGTCGCCGTCGCCCTCACCACCGTCGTCGCGATCGTGGCGTGGTCCTGGCACCAACACACGCTCAACTTCGCCGCGGTGATCGGGCCCACGCTCGGCGCGGCCGTCGCCGTCGTCACCGTCTTCGGCTACCAGGCGCTCCACCGGGAGAGCGAGGAGCGCCGCCGGCTGATCGACGAGCTCACCGCGGCCCGCGCGGGCCTGGACGCCGCGCAGCACGCCGCGGGGGTGCTGGCCGAACGCGAACGGCTCGCCCGGGAGATCCACGACACCCTCGCCCAGAGCCTGTCCAGCATCCAGCTGCTGCTGCGCGCCGCCCAGCGGGCCCTGCCCGACCGGACCGAGGCCGCCGCCGACTACGTCGAGCAGGCACGACAGGCCGCCCAGGACAACCTCGCCGAGGCCCGCCGCTTCGTCCGCGCGCTCACCCCGCCCGACCTGGAGAACACCTCGCTGGCGGTCGCCCTCGAACGGCTCTGCGCCACCACGACGGCCCAGGCCGGCCTGCCCGTCCGGCTGCACGTCTCGGGCGACCAGGTGCGGCTGCCGGTGCCGCACGAGGTCGCGCTGCTGCGGATCGCGCAGTCCGCGCTCGGCAACACGGTGCGGCACGCCAAGGCCTCGCACGCGGAGGTGACGCTCAGCTACATGGACGGCGAGGTGGCGCTCGACGTGTTCGACGACGGCGCGGGCTTCGACCCCGCCCGGGCGGGCGTGACCGCCGGCGGCGGGGACGGCGGCTTCGGCCTGCCGTCCATGCGGGCCAGGGCGCGGGCGCTGGGCGGTACCTTCGCGGTGGAGTCCGCCCCGGGGGAGGGGACGGCGCTCGCCGTCCTGCTGCCCGTCGTCCCCACCACCGAGGACTCCCCGTGACCGACCCCGTGACCGCCCCCGTGATCCGCCTGCTGCTCGCCGACGACCACCCGGTGGTCCGGGCCGGGCTGCGGGCCGTGCTGGAGAGCGAGCGGGACTTCGTCGTCGTCGCCGAGGCCGCCACCGCCGAGCGGGCCGTGGAGCTGGCGGCGGAGGTCGAGGTGGACGTGGTGCTGATGGACCTGCAGTTCGGGCCGGGCTCGGCGATGAACGGCGCGCAGGCCACCGCGGCGATCACGGCCCGGGCGGCGGCGCCCCGGGTGCTGATCGTCACCACCTACGACACCGACGCGGACACCCTGCCCGCACTGGAGGCCGGCGCCACCGGCTACCTGCTGAAGGACGCGCCGCCGGAGGAGCTGGCCCGGGCCGTCCGCTCGGCGGCGCAGGGGCGGACGGCGCTGGCGGCGACGGTGGCGGACCGGCTGCTGGAGCGGATGCGGACGCCGTCGGCGGCGCTGAGCGCGCGCGAGACGGAGGTGCTGGGGCTGGTCGCGGACGGGCTCACCAACCAGCGGATCAGCCAGCGGCTGCATCTGAGCCAGGCCACCGTGAAGTCCCATCTGGTGCACATCTACGCGAAGTTGGGAGTGGACTCGCGGACGGCGGCGGTGCGCGAGGCGCGGGTGCGGGGGCTGATCCGGCGCGGCGCGTGAGGATCCCCGGACCGGCCCGCCGCCGAGCGGTCGGGCGTAGGGTTGGGCCGGTCCGAACCGTCGCGCGCAGTGGAGGAAACCCGGAATGGCCGTCCGCCTCGACGAACTCGCCGTCCCCGTCATCGCCGCGCCCATGGCGGGCGGGGCGTCCACACCGGAGCTGGTCGCCGCGGTGAACGCGGCCGGCGGGCTCGGGTTCCTCGCTGCCGGGTACCGGAGCGCCGCCGCGACGGCCGAACAGATCGGCCGGGTGCGCGAGTTGACGGACCGGCCGTTCGGCGTGAACCTCTTCGTGCCCGCCGCTCCCGCTGCGCCCGGCGCGCCCACCGCGCCCGGCGATCCGCAGGCCGTCGCGGCCTACCGGGAGCACCTGCTGCCGGAGGCCGAGCGGTGGGGTGTGCGGCTGCCCGGGGCGATCGCGCCGGACCGCGACGACTGGGACGCCAAGATCGCCGCACTGCTGGACGCGCCCGTCCCCGTGGTGTCGTACACCTTCGGGCTGCCCTCGCCCGAGGAGGCGCGGGCGCTGCGGGCGGCCGGCAGCTACCAGGTCGCCACCGTGACCACGCCGCAGGAGGCGCGCCGCGCCGAGGCGGTCGGGGTGGACGCGCTCTGCGTGCAGGGCCCGGAGGCGGGCGGGCACCGGGCCACCCACGGGGTGGCGGACCGGCCGGGAGACGTGCCGCTGCTCGAACTGCTGCCCGCCGTCGGGGCGGTGACGGCGCTGCCGCTGATCGCGGCGGGCGGGCTCGCCGACGGCCCGGCGGTCGCGGCCGCGCTGCGGGCCGGCGCGGTGGCCGTCCAGCTGGGCACGGCGCTGCTGCGCGCGGACGAGTCCGGGGCGTCCGCGGCGCACCGGGCCGCCCTGACCGAGTTCCCGGACACGGTGGTGACGCGGGCCTTCACCGGCCGTCCGGCGCGCGGCCTGCGCAACGCGTTCATCGAGCGGTACGAGCCGTACGCGCCGGCCGTCTACCCGGAGGTGCACCACCTCACCCAGCCGCTGCGGGCGGCCGCGGCCGCACGGGCGGACACCGGGGCGATGCACCTGTGGGCCGGCACCGGCCACCGCGCGGCCCGCAGCGGGCCGGCCGCGGAGCTCGTCAAGGAGCTGTGGGAGCGGGCCGTCCGCTGAGCGCGGCGCGGCGGCGATCGGCGGCGAGGTGGAGGTCACCGTGCGGCAGGGGGACCGGACCATCAAGGTGGCCTGAGCCCGAACCCCCTGCCGGCCGTGCGGCGACGCTCAGCCGAGCAGCTCGGCCATCCAGGACTCGACGGCGGCGGCGGTGCGCGGGAGCGCGTCGGACATCAGGCGGGCGCCGTCGGCGGTGATGACGAGGTCGTCCTCCAGGCGGATGCCGAGCCCGCGCAGTTCGAGCGGGAGGGTCTCGTCGTCGGGCTGGAGGTAGAGGCCGGGCTCGACGGTGAGGACGTGGCCCTCCTCCAGGACGCCGTCGAGGTAGGTCTCGGTGCGGGCCTTCGCGCAGTCGTGGACGTCGAGGCCGAGCATGTGGCCGCTGCTGCAGAGCGTGTAGCGGCGGTAGAGGCCGCTGTCCTCGGCGATGGCCTGCTCGGCGGGGATCCGCAGGACGCCCCAGTCGGCGAGCCCCTCGGCGAAGACCCGCATCGCGGCGAGGTGGAAGTCGCGGAACCGCGCGCCGGGGCGCAGTGCGGCGATGCCGGCGTCCTGGGCGGCGAGGACCAGGTCGTAGGCCTGGCGCTGGGCGGAGCTGAAGGTGCCGCCGAGCGGAAGGGTGCGGGTGATGTCGGCGGTGTACAGGGTGTCGGTCTCGACGCCGGCGTCGAGCAGCAGCAGGGCGTTCGGGTCGAGCGCGCCGTCGTTGCGGATCCAGTGCAGGACGCAGGCGTGGGCGCCCGAGGCGGCGATGGTGTCGTAGCCGGTGCCGTTGCCCTCGGCGCGGGCGCGCAGGTTGAAGACACCCTCGATCCAGCGCTCGCCGCGCGGGTGGCGCAGGGCGGCGGGGAGCGCGCGGACGACGTCCTGGAAGCCGAGCACGGTGTGGTCGACGGAGAGTTGGAGCTGCTCGACCTCCCAGGCGTCCTTGATCAGGCGCAGCTCGGAGAGGACCGAGGCGAGGGCGGCGTCGCTCGCGCGCCGGTCGGGTGAGCCGGGCCGGTCGGTGGCGGCGTCCAGGGCGGTGTCGACGCCGGCCAGGACGCGGGTGGCGGGCTGCGGTCCGGTGAGCAGCTTGTCGAGGTCGTCGAGGTGCTCGGTGCGCAGGCCGGTGAGGCGGGTGGCCTCGGCGAGGTCGGGGCGGCGGCCGACCCAGAACTCGCCGTAGCGGCGGTCGCGGTAGAACTCGCTGCCGCGCACGGGGTCGCCGCCGCGCGGTGAGCGGGGGCGCAGGTAGAGGACGGGCTCGTGGCCCTCGGGGCCGGCGGGCTCCAGGACGAGGACGTGGCCGGGCTGGTCCTCGCCGGTGAGGCCGGTCAGCCAGGCGTAGGCGCTGTGCGGGCGGAACCGGTAGTCGTCGTCGTTGCTGCGGACCTTGAGCTCGCCGGCGGGGACGATCAGCCGCTCGCCGGGGAAGGCGGCGGAGAGCCGGGCGCGGCGGCCGGGCATGACGGCGTGGCCGGGGACGCGCCGGTCGTCGGCGAGCGGGGTGGGGGCCCAGGCGGTGGCCATGTAGGCCTCCAGGGCGGGGGAGGTCGGCAGGTCGTGGCTGCTGGTGTTGAGGCCGGTCTGACGGAGGGTCACCGGGGGGACTCCTATGCGGGGCGGCGGGGTCGCACGGACACAGCTCGATAACGGGATGCGTCATCTCTTGTGCAGTGCAATTTCACATTACTATGTTACGGGTCACACCGCGGAGCGGCTAGACCTGTTGGGGTCGCCCTCCCGGTCGGGCCCCGGATCACCTCCGGGGTCGGACGACGGGCCTCAACGGCGGCCCCCCACTGCGGAGTTGCACATGACCAGGCGCACCCACGCCGCCCTTGCGGCGGCCCTCGCAGCGACACTCACCCTCGGCCTCGGGGCCTGCAAGAACGACAAGAGCGACACCGCCGGCGACAGCACGGCCACCAGCACCAAGGGCCCGGGCGCGGAGGCCGGCTCGATCGTCGGCGGCACCCCGGTCAAGGGCGGGACGCTCAACGTCCTCACCAACCAGGACTTCGCCCACCTCGACCCGGCCCGCAACTGGGTGCTGCCGCACATGGACTTCGGCACCCGGCTGATCTACCGCACCCTGGTCACGTTCAAGGCCGAGCCGGGCGCCGCCGGCAGCGAGATCGTCCCGGACCTCGCCACCGACCTCGGCAAGTCCTCCGACGGGGGCAAGACCTGGACCTTCACCCTGCGCGACGGTCTGAAGTACGAGGACGGCAGCCCGATCAAGTCCGCCGACATCAAGTACAACGTCGAGCGGTCCTTCTCCCCGGACCTCACCGGTGGTCCCGACTACGCCGTCCAGTACCTGGCCGGCGGTGAGAACTACAAGGGCCCGCTGACCGGCGAGCACCTGTCCAGCATCGAGACCCCCGACGACAAGACCATCGTCTTCCGCCTGAAGCGCCCGGTCGCCGAGTTCTCGTACACGGCCACCCTGCCGACCTTCTCCCCGGTGCCGCAGTCGCAGGAGAAGGGCACCCAGTACGACTCGCGGCCGTTCTCCTCCGGGCCGTACAAGATCGAGTCCTACGACCGCGGCAAGCAGCTCGTGCTGGTCCGCAACACCAACTGGGACCAGGCCTCCGACTCGGTCCGCAAGGCCTACCCGGACAAGATCGTGGTCACCCAGGGCCTGAAGGGCGGTCAGGTCGACGACCGGATCATCGCCAGCGACGGCGCCGACGCCTCCACCGTCGAGATGCCGTGGATGCAGCACGAGTCCGTCGCCAAGGTGCTGCCCAAGACGGACGTCAAGGCCCGCATGGTGGCCGAGCGGACCGGCTGTACCGACATGCTGTACCTGAACAACGCCAAGGCGCCCTTCGACGACCCGAAGGTGCGCGAGGCGATGATGTACGCGGTCGACCGCGAGGCCCAGGTCACCGCGTTCGGCGGCCCGGCGATGGCCGACGTCGCGACCGCCTTCCTGCCGCCCGCGCTGACCGGCGGCGTCAAGGCCGACCTGCTGAAGATCCCGGCCGCCGGCGACCCGCAGAAGGCCAAGGACCTGCTCAAGGCGGCCGGCAAGACCGACCTCAAGGTCTCGCTCACCGTCTCCATCGGCGACAAGAGCCGCGGTGAGGCGCTCCAGCAGTCGCTGGCCAAGGCCGGCATCCAGGTCACCGTCAACACCGTGGACGCGTCCGCCGTCGCCGACGCCGTCGGCGACATCAAGAACGCCCCCGAGCTGTACATCAACGGCTGGTGCCCGGACTACCCGTCCGCCGCGACCTTCCTGCCCTTCCTCTTCGACGGCCGCACCATCAAGGAGAAGGGCAACCAGGGCAACTACAGCCAGTTCCGGGACCAGGCCACGATGGACCGGATGGACCAGATCGCGGCCATGACCGACCTGGCCGAGGCCAACGCCGCCTGGAAGCAGCTCGACGAGGACCTGGTGAAGAAGGCCCCGGCCATCCCGCTGATGTGGCAGCGCCGCCCCCTGCTGGTCGGCACCAACGTGGCCGGCGCGTTCGGCAACTCCGGTTACGCCGGCATGATCGACATGGCTGTGGTCGGCCTCAAGGACCCCTCGAAGAGCCAGGGCTGAGGGACCGTCACCGATGAGTACAAGCACTGAGCCCGCCGCCGTGGAGGTCACGGCGGCGGGCCCCGCGAAGGCCGCCGGGCGAGGGCCCTGGCGGCTGGTCTGGGACCAGCTGTGGGCCAGGGGCTCGGCCAGGTTCGGCCTGATCACCGTCGCCGTGCTGGTCCTGGCGGCCGCCCTGGCCGGCCCGTTGAGCTCGCTCGGCGGCTGGACCCCCGAGGAGTTCGACAAGCGCGCCGTGGACCCCTACATCGGCGGCACGCCGATCGGCGCCTTCGGCGGGATCGGCACCCGGCACTGGCTCGGCGTCGAACCCGGCTCGGGCCGGGACCTGTTCGCCCGCGTCCTGCACGGCGGCCAGGTGTCGCTGCTGATCGCGTTCATCGCGACCGCCCTGGTCGTGATCGTCGGCACGCTGGCCGGGATCGTGGCCGGCTACTTCGGCGGCCGCATCGACGCGGCGCTCTCCCGGCTGATGGACCTCACGATGTCCTTCCCCTCGCTGATCTTCATGATCGCCATGATGTCGGTGGCCAAGGACGTCAACCGGATCCTCCTGATGACGCTGGTGATCGGCCTGTTCGGCTGGCCCGGCATCGCCCGGGTGGTGCGCGGTCAGACCCTCTCGCTCAAGCACCGCGAGTACGTCGAGGCGGCCAAGGTCGGCGGAGCCCGGTCCTGGCGCATCCTCACCCGGGAGATCCTGCCGAACGTCTCCGGCCCGATCATCGCCTACACCACGCTGCTGATCCCCGGCATGATCGCCACCGAGGCCGCCCTGAGCTACCTCGGCGTGGGCGTCCGCCCGCCCACCGCGTCCTGGGGCCAGATGATCGCCGAGAGCATCCTCCACTACGAGACCGATCCGACGTACTTCCTCATCCCGACGGTCTTCCTCTTCATCGCGGTGCTCGCCTTCACCCTGCTCGGTGACGCGCTGCGCGACATCCTCGACCCCCGGGGAGGCCGGTCGTGATCATCTACCTCGGCCGCCGGCTGATCGGCGTCGCGGGCATCCTGCTCGCCATCTGCGCGATCACCTTCACCATCTTCTACCTGCTGCCCAACGACCCGGCCGCGGCTGCCTGCGGCAAGACGTGCAGCCCCGAACGACTCGACGCCGTCAAGGTGGCGATGGGCCTGGACAAGCCGGTCTGGGACCAGTTCGGCAGCTACCTGCTCGGCATCTTCGCCGGCCGCGACTACGGCAGCGGCCCCAGCGCCGTGCACTGCGGCTTCCCGTGCCTGGGCTACTCCTACGAGTACGGGCTGCCGGTCTGGGACCTGCTCACCGACCGCCTGCCGGTCTCCGTCTCGCTCGCCTTCGGCGCGGCGGTGCTCTGGCTGGTCCTCGGCCTCGGCGCCGGCATCACCTCGGCCCTGCGCAAGGGCGGCCTCACCGACAAGACCCTGATGGTGCTGTCGGTCGGCACCGCGTCGCTGCCGGTCTACTTCACCTCGATCATGCTGATCTGGGGCGTCGTGCGGACCGCCGGCCTGCTGCCCTACCCGTCGTACCACGCGCTCACCGACGACCCCTTCGGCTGGGCCTCCAACCTGCTGCTCCCGTGGATCGCGCTGGCCCTGCTGTACGCGGCCATGTACGCCCGGCAGAGCCGCAACTCGATGATCGAGACGATGGCCGAGCCGTACATCCGGACGGCCCGCGCCAAGGGCCTGCCCGCACTGACCGTGACGGTCAAGCACGGGCTGCGCTCCGGGATGACACCCATCCTGACCATCTTCGGCATCGACCTCGGCGGCCTGCTCGCCGGCGCCGTCATCACCGAGTCCATCTTCGGCCTGCCCGGGGTCGGCCGGCTCTTCTACGACGGGCTGATCCGCTCCGACCAGCCGGTCATCCTCGGCGTCACCCTGCTCGCGGCCTTCTTCATCGTCGCGGCGAACCTGCTGGTCGACCTGCTCTACGCGGTGGTCGACCCGAGAGTGAGGTACTGATGGCACTGTTGGAGGTCGAGGATCTCGCAGTCTCCTTCGACACCCCGCGCGGCACCGTCCGGGCCGTCGACGGCATCTCCTTCACCGTGGCGGCCGGGCAGACCCTCGGCCTGGTCGGGGAGTCCGGCAGCGGCAAGTCCGTCACCTCGCTGGCCGTGATGGGCCTGCACCGCGGCGCCGCCGTCACCGGCTCGATCCGGCTCGCCGGGCAGGAGCTGAACGGGCTGGGGGAGCGGCAGTTGGGCACCGTCCGGGGCCGGCGGATCGCCATGATCTTCCAGGACCCGCTGTCCAGCCTGCACCCCTTCTACACCGTCGGCGAGCAGATCGCCGAGCACTACCGGGTGCACTTCAAGGCCTCCCGCAAGGCCGGCCGCGCGCGGGCGGTGGAGATGCTGGGCGAGGTCGGCATCCCCGAACCGGCCCGCCGGGTCGACGAGTACCCGCACCAGTTCTCCGGCGGCATGCGCCAGCGCGTCATGATCGCCATGGCGCTCGCCTGCGAACCCGACCTGCTGATCGCCGACGAGCCCACCACCGCCCTCGACGTCACCGTCCAGGCTCAGATCCTCGACCTGATCGCCCGCATCCAACAGGACCGCGGCCTCGGCGTCGTCATGATCACCCACGACCTCGGCGTGGTCGCCCGGGTCGCCCACGAGGTGCTGGTGATGTACGGCGGCCGGGCCGCCGAACAGGCCCCCGTGGACCGGCTGTTCGCCACCCCCGCGCACCCGTACACCCGCGGGCTGCTCGACTCGCTGCCCCGCCTCGACGACAGCGACGACGCCCCGCTGCGGGCCATCCCCGGCAGCCCGCCGTCGCTGATCGCCCCCGCCCCCGGCTGCTCCTTCGCCCCGCGCTGCGCCCGCACCACCGCCGCCACCGCCGATGAGCACGCCCGCTGCCTGGCCGAGCGTCCCGCGTTCGGCCCGCTCGTCCCCGGCCACCAGGCCGCCTGCCACCTGCCGCTGGTGCCGCTGGGAGCCCGCTCATGACCGACCGACCGCTGCCGTCCCCGTCGTCGGCCGACCGGCCGCTGCCGTCCCGGGCGCCCGCCGACCGGCCGCGCTCAACCGAGCCGCTCCTGTCGGTGCGGGACCTGGTGAAGACCTTCCCCGGCAAGCGGGCCCGCACCGGCCGGGCCGGCGCCCCGATCCGGGCCGTCGACGGGGTGAGCTTCGACGTCGGCAAGGGCGAGACGCTCGGCCTGGTCGGCGAGTCCGGCTGCGGCAAGTCCACCACCGGGCGGATGATCGTCCGGCTGCTGGACCCGACCTCGGGAACCGTCACCTTCGACGGCACCGAGATCGGCGGCCTGTCGCAGGCCGCGCTGCGCCCGCACCGCCGCCACCTGCAGATGGTCTTCCAGGACCCGTACTCCTCGCTCAACCCCCGCCAGACGGTGGCCCGGATCATCTCCGAGCCGCTGCTGGTCCAGGGCACCGACGCGGCCGGGGCACGCAAGCGGGCCGCCGAGCTGATGGAACTGGTCGGGCTGATCCCCGAGCACCTGGACCGCTACCCGCACGAGTTCTCCGGCGGTCAGGCGCAGCGCATCGGCATCGCCCGCTCGCTGGCCACCTCGCCCCGGCTGGTCATCGCCGACGAGCCGGTCTCCGCGCTGGACGTCTCCATCCAGGCCCAGGTGGTCAACCTGATGGAGCGGCTGCAGGACGAACTCGGCCTGGCGTACGTCTTCATCGCGCACGACCTCTCGGTGGTCAAGCGGGTCTGCGACCGGGTCGCCGTGATGTACCTCGGCCGGATCGTCGAGATCGGCGACAAGGCGGAGGTGTACGGCAATCCCGCGCACCCCTACACCCGGGCGCTGCTCTCCGCGGTGCCGCTGCCGGACCCGGCCGCCGAGCGGGCGCGCGAGCGGATCGTGCTGCTCGGCGACCCGCCGAGCCCGGCCAACCCGCCGTCCGGGTGCAGCTTCCACCCGCGGTGCCCGAAGGCCCGGGAGATCTGCCGGACGGAGCGTCCGCTGCTGCAGATCGCCGGTCCGGGCACCCGGGAGGCGGCCTGCCACTTCCCCGAGAACTGAGGCGCCCGGCGGGCCCGCCCGCCGCCGCACCGCCCTGCACCCCCACGCGAGGCGGTGCGGCTCCGAGTGTGTCCGACGGACACGCCTCCCGCCGCACACCTGACGGGGCCCGCCACCGTGCCGGCCCCGCCCCGGAGACTCCCGTACGGGCCCGCCGTTCCTACCGCTTCCGCGGTCGGCCCGTACGGGCCAGGCCCGGCCGAACCTTCCACCCGGCCGGTCCTGTCGGAGCGCACACCTCTCCCCGCCGCGCCCCGGGACCGGACCTCGCGCGTGCCCGCCTCCACTCCCCACGGGCCCGCGCCTGGTTCCCGCACGACACCGACAGCCCACAACCCCACACTCAGGAGTTCCGGTGTCCTCAACCCGACGCATGCGTACCACGATGCTCTCGGTCGCGCTGGCCGCGACCCTGGCCGCGCCGCTCGTGCAGAGCGCCCGGGCGGCCGGTGTCCCGGCCGCCGCCGCTGCCGCCCCCGCCGGTACCCCGGCCGGGGCGTTCGGACCGGCCGCCGACGGCCCCGGCGGCCCCGAGGGCGCGGTGGCGCACCGGGCCACCGCGCCGGCCGGTGCCTTCGCGGCCGGCCCCGAGGGCTGGCCCGGCGCCGCGGCCCTCCAGCCGACCAGTGCCGAGCCGCAGCCCGCGACGCCGACCGGGACGCCGACCGGGACCGCGCCGGCCGCGGCCCCCGCGGACCAGGCCGCGCCCTGCACCGTCGACCGCTTCAGCGCGCTCACCCCGGGCGAGCTGGCCGACTTCCTCGCCGACCGCCGGCACCCGTACGACCAGTGCCTGCTGCCGTTGCTGGGCACCTGGGACGCGCGGTTCGCCAAGGTGATGACCGGCGCCCACGTCCGGGCGGTGGCGGACCGGATCAGCGACCTGGCGCCGTCCTTCGACAGCGCCGACAACCTCAACCAGAAGGAACTCTGGTACTACCTGCACGTCGTGGTGCTGTTCGACTTCTACCACCACGACGTGATCGACATCCGCGACGCCGCCACCACGGCGGCCGTCGACCGGGCGATGACCCGCTACACCGCCAATCCGCGGGTGTTCGAGCCGACCACGGCCAACGGCAGCGTCATGGGCGAGCTGTTGCAGACCGGCACCACGCCCACCCTGCGGCTCGGCCGGATACCCCTGGTCAAGCGGGTCCTCGGGGTGTTCGCCCCCGGCGGCGCCGCCATCGGCGACTACGGCTGGAACTGGGCCGTCCAGAGCGCCCTGCAGCTCAACTTCCAGGGCGTCAACAACGTGGACCAGGACCCGCAGGGGCTGTTCCGGGCCGCGGTGGCCGCCGACGCCGACTACCGCGAGGCCTTCCGCGCCTACGCGGGCTACCGGCACCTCAAGGGCACCGCCAGCGAGTGGGCGGCCGGCGACGCGATGCTGGAGTACGGCCGGTTCACCACGATCGACGCGCTCAAGCCCCGGCTGAGCGACCAGGTCGGCCAGACCTTCGGCCAGGTCACCGACGTCTTCGGCCGGCTCAGCAAGCCCTGGGCCAGCCTCGGCGTGGCGCTCAACGCGCTCGGCACCTGCGGACAGTACGACGTCTGCCGGGCCGACGTGGCGAAGGAGGTCCTCCCCCAGACGTACAGCTACGACAACGGCACCCTGAACATCCACACCGCGCTCGACCGGGCCACCGCCGACCAGCTCTACTACGCCACCAAGCAGGTCAAGGCCCAGTTCTTCCGGGTGATCGGCACCGACCGGCCACTGTCCGACGACAACCACCCGGCCCTCGACATCCAGCTGTACGACACGAAGTCCCGCTACATCAACCTGCAGAACCTGCTCTTCGGGATCGGTGACGTCAACAACGGCGGGATGTTCCTGGAGGGCCGGTCCACCTTCTACACCTACCAGCGCACCGGTGACGAGTCGTACTTCAGCCTGGAGGAACTGTTCCGGCACGAGTACACCCACTACCTCAACGCCCGCTGGGCCATCCCCGGGCCCGCCGACTCCGCCCGCTGGCCCGACGACTCCACCTTCGCCATGAACGAGGGGACCGCGGAGTACTTCGCCGGCTCCACCCGTGACGGCGGCGTGAAGGCCCGCACGTACATGGTCCGCCAGGTCGGCTGGGACGACCGCGACGGGAAGGCTCGCCTGACGGTCGACCAGGTCCTGCACGCCACCTGGACCTCCCAGGGCTTCCGCGCCTACCCGTACGCGGCGACCTTCTTCAACCTGCTCGGCGA
>NZ_JBSFNM010000077.1:0-39942 GCF_053587085.1 Kitasatospora sp. NPDC003701 | reverse complement strand
GACGTGGATGTAGTCGCGGATGCAGGTGCCGTCCGGGGTCGGGTAGTCGTCGCCGTACACCGCGATGTGCTCGCGCTGCCCGAGCGCGGCCTGGAAGACCAGCGGGATCAGGTGCGACTCGGGGTCGTGCCGCTCGCCGTAGGCGCCGTACGCGCCGGCCACGTTGAAGTAGCGCAGCGAGACGGCGGCCAGCCCGTGGGCGACGGCCTCGCTGGTGATCAGGTGGTCGACGGCCAGCTTGGTGGCGCCGTAGGTGTTGGTCGGCGCGGTGCGGGCGGTCTCGGCGATCGGCACCGACTCCGGCTCGCCGTAGGTGGCGGCGGTGGAGGAGAAGACCAGCTTGCGCACGCCCGCCGCGCGCATCGCGCTGATCAGCTCCAGCGAACCGGCCACGTTGTTGCGCCAGTACTTCTCCGGGTCCGCGACCGACTCGCCGACCTGCGAGGAGGCGGCGAAGTGCAGCACCCCGTCGAAGGAGGCGTCGAGCACCGTGCCGGCCTCCTGGATCCGACCCCGGACGAACTCGGCGCCGGCCGGCACGCCCTCGCGGAAGCCGGTGGAGAGGTCGTCCAGGACGGTCACCTGGTGTCCCGCCTCCAGCAGGTGGGCGGCGACCACGCTGCCGACATAGCCGGCGCCACCCGTGACCAGGTACTTACTCATGATGAGACCTCCAGCGGGCGATGGTCCGCCGGTGGGCGGCCATCGGTGACGTACAAACGACTGGGGCCTATTGTCCCCGGCCGCCGGAGTGCCCAGGACCACCGGCCGGGGCGCCCGCTCAGTCCCGCGCCATCCGCTCCAGCAGCCCCGTCCGGGCGGCCACCGCCGCCGCCTCCAGCCGGGTGCGCGCGCCGAGCTTCATGAGCACCCGCTGGACGTGCGTCCGGGCGGTGCTCGCCGCGATCCGCATCCCCGCCGCGATCGCCGCGGTGTCCTCGCCGTCCGCGATCCGGGCCAGCACCTGGACTTCACGGCGGGTCAGCAGCCGCAGCAGCCGCAGCGCTTCGTCGTCGGGCTCCGCCGCCGGCCGCAGCAACTGGTCGAAGGCGCCCCGGAGCACGTCCACCGCGACCGCCGCCTCCCCGGCCCGGGCCCGCCCGATGGCCCGCTCGACCACCTCGATCCGCTCGTCGCTGGGCACGTACCCCGCCGCACCCGCCGCGAACGCACCTGCCACGCCCCGCAGTTCACCGACCGGCCCGAGCACGATGACGGCCACCTCGGGCCGCTCCCGGCGGATCCGGCGCAGCCCCTCGAAGGCTCCCGGCTCGGCCGGCCCGGCCACCCCGAGCAGGCACACCTCGGGTCGGCGCCCGGCGACCAGATCGGCGGCGGACCCGGCCGGCGAGCCGACCGCGAGCACCCGATGGCCACGCAACTGGAGCGCGGTGGCCAGCGCCTCGGCCAGCAACCGATGGTCGTCGACCACCACGAGTCGAACGCCCATGACACCCTCCCGGTCGGGGTCCGGCTCCGCGCCCGCACCCGGTGGGGCGGGCGGCCGATGACGCACCATCACAGCGCATTCCGTACCCGACCCGCTAGCCCGCCTCCACGCCGGCACCGGCGGGTGGAAACGAAAAAGACCCTCGCCGTTGGGCGAGGGTCTTTCACTTTGAGCCCCCATGCGGAATCGAACCGCAGACCTTCTCCTTACCATGGAGACGCTCTACCGACTGAGCTATAGGGGCGAACCGGTCGAACAAGGAAGACATTACACGGCCGACGGCCCGGAAGGGAAATCGGCTCCGAGCACCCGGGCGGCGGCGCCCGACCCCCTCGCCGGAAGCGCGCCACGACGGGGCCGGAGGCTGCGCCGCGCCTGTCGCACGGCCGGTCAGGCCTCGCCGTGCGCCCGGTCGAACTCCTCGCGTGCGGCGAGCATCCGCGCCGTCCGCTCCTCCGTCCAGCGACCGACCGGCGCCAGCAGCCCGGCCAGCTCCCGGCCGAGCGGCAGCAGGTCGTAGACCACCCGCGGCGGCGTCTCGGGGTAGACGGTGCGCCGCACCAGACCGTTGCGCTCCAGGGTCCGCAGCGACTGGGTGAGCATCTTGCGGCTGACCCCGTCCACCGCGCGCTGCAGCTCCGAGAACCGCTGCGGGCCGAACTCGCCGAGGCCCATCAGGATCAGCATCGACCACTTGTCCGCCAGGTCCGCGAGCATCGCGCGGCTCGGACAGAGCTGGGCGAAGACATCGAGCTCCTGGGCCTGCCCGGCCCCGGCCTGGGACTGCTCCTGCGTCGTCATGCCCTCCAGGGTAGCCCCGGTCTCCAATCCGCTCCTGGTATCTATTGGAGACCTGGTCTATATTGGAGACCGATGGGGCCGGACGACGCCGTCCCCCCTCGCCCGCCCTTCCCGGCATCCCGCCGTTCCGCCGCCCCATTCCCCGAGCCCCGCCGAGGAGCACCCCGTCATGACCGCCATCCGCCCGACCGTCGCCATCGCCTACCACTCCGGCTACGGCCACACCGCCGTGATCGCCGAGGCCGTCGCCCGCGGCGCCGCCGCCACCGGCGCCGAGGTCGTCTCCGTGGCCGTCGACACCATCACCGAGGAGCAGTGGGCCCGGCTGGACACCGCGGACGCGATCGTCTTCGGCTCGCCGACCTACATGGGCACCGCCTCCGGCGCCTTCCACGCCTTCGCCGAGGCCAGCAGCAAGCGCTGGTTCGGCGACGCCTGGCTGGACAAGGTCGCCGCCGGCTTCACCAACTCCGCCTCCAAGAGCGGCGACAAGTCCGGCACCCTCGGCTTCTTCCAGACCCTCGCCGCCCAGCACGGCATGAACTGGGTCAACCTGGGCCTCAAGCCGGGCTGGAACTCCTCGACCGGCAGCGAGAACGACCTCAACCGCCTCGGCTTCTTCGCCGGTGCCGCCGCCTCCACCCCGTCCGACGGCGGCGCCGACGCCGTGCACAAGGCCGACATCGCCACCGCCGAACACCTCGGCGACCGGGTCGCCAAGCACACCGCGACCCTGCTGGCCGGCCGCGCCGCCCAGGCCGCCGCCACCGCCTGACCCGACCGGACGCCGGTCCGGGTCCGCTCGCACCCGCGACCCCGGCCGGCCCGGACCGGCATCGAGCCACCGCGCGCTACGCCGCCGGATCCGCCCCCAGCACGGGCGCCCGGCGGCGTCCGCCGTCCGCCCCGGCCACCGCGAGGTCCGTACCGCTGGTCTCCGGCAGCAGCCGCAGGCAGAGCAGCGACACCAGCCCCAGCGCCAGCAGGTACCAGCCGACCGGCTCCGCCGTCCCGTACCGGTCGGTCAGCCTGGTCGCGATCAGCGGCGTGGTCGCACCGCCCACCACCCCGCCCAGGTTGTACGTCAGCGCGGCCCCCGTGTACCGCACCCGGGTCGGGAACAGCTCCGGCAGGTACGCCGCCATCGGCCCGAGCAGGCACCCCAGCACCACCATCGCCCCCGCCAGGGCCAGGAACATCAGCGGCCGGCGCACCGTCTCCAGCAGCGGGAACAGCAGCAGCGACCAGAGCACCGCGAGCCCCGTCGCCGCCTGCAGCGTCCGCCGACGCCCCCACCGGTCACTGCTCCGCGCACTCACCCAGACCGTCGCGGCCATGCCCACCGAGCCCGCCAGCAGCATCGACAGCACCAGCGTGCTCGGCACCCCGAGCCCGGTCGTCGCGTACGCCAGCGCGTACGTGGTGGTCAGGTAGAACAGCGCGTACCCCACGGTGATCACACCGCAGCCGATCAGCACCGTCCGCCAGTGCCCGCGCAGGACTTCCAGCACCGGCGGCCGCGCCCGCACCTCACCGGCCCGGAACAGCGGCGACTCCTCGATCTGCAGCCGGACGAACAGCCCCACCGCCACCAGCGCGAGCGAGGCCAGGAACGGCACCCGCCAGCCCCAGCTGTGGAACGCCCGCTCATCCAGGGTCAGTTGGAGCACCAGGAAGACGCCGTTGGCGAGCGCGAACCCGCTCGTCGGCCCCAGCTGCAGAAACGCCCCGTACCGCCCGCGCCGCCCGGCCGGCGCGTTCTCCGCGATCAGCAGCGCGGCGCCGCCCCACTCCCCGCCGAGCCCCACGCCCTGACAGACCCGCAGCACCACGAGCGCGACCGGCGCCCACCAGCCCCACGTCCCGTACCCCGGCAGCACCCCGACCAGCGCCGTCGACAGGCCCATCAGCAGCAGCGACACCACCAGCGTCGCCCGACGCCCCAGCCGGTCCCCGAAGTGCCCGAACACCACCGCCCCCAGCGGCCGGGCCAGAAACGCCACCGCGTACACCGAGAACGCCGCCAACAGCGCTCCCAGGGTGCTCAGTTCCGGAAAGAACACCCCGCCGAAGACCAGCGCGGCCGCCGCCCCGTAGATGAAGAAGTCATAGAACTCGATCGCCGTACCGATCAGCGCCGCCGCCGCGGCCCGGCGCAACTGCGCCGCCCGGCGGGCTTCCTGCGTATCCATACCGCCACCCTGGCGACCCCCGCGGCCCCGCGACAGCACCCACCCGGGTGACGGCAGCGCACAGCCGTCACCTCACGCCCGCCCCGCACCTCCTGCCACCACGGACACCGACCGACGACGACTGCCCGGCCACCGGGGCTCACGCCGGTGGCCGGGCAGTCGTTCGGTCGTCCTGTCCGGGCTTCCCGCTCGGGCTTCCTACCGGGCGTACGGATTGTCGCTCGGCGGAGCCGGCGGCTCGTACGACGGCGGACCCGGCGGCACCCCGGGCCCGGCCTGCTGCTGCGGCGGCTGCCCCGGAACGTGCGGGTACCCCACCGGAGCCGGCGGCGTCCCGGGCCCGGCCTGCGGAGCGGCGGCCCCCCGCCGGCGCACCACGAAGAACACGATGCCCGCCACGACCAGCAGCCCGACGACCACCGCGACGACGATCGGCACCGTGCTGCCGGACTCGGCCGCCTTGTCGGCCTGCGGCTGCGCGGCCGGTGGCTGCGCAGCCGGCGCCGCGACCGGCGTACTGTCCTGGCTCTGCGCAGTGGGCGCAGCCGAAGAGGGACTCGCCGAGGTGGACGGGGCCGCCGAGGACGGCACGGCGGTCGGCGCGGCCCCGCCGGCCGGCGGCTCGGGGATCGGGCTCACGTTCGCCGGCCCCGGGTCGCCCGGGGTGGTGAGTGCGATGCGCGGCCGAACCGCCCCGTAGCCGATGCCGTCGTTGCGGCTGGAACCGTCCGTGGGCTTGCCCGCGGTGTTGATGAGTACCCGGAGCACCTGGTTCGCGCTCCAGTCCGGGTGGACGGACCAGAGCAGCGCCGCCGAGGCGGAGACGATGGCGGTGGCATCGGATGTCCCGTGGGTCTTGCAGTACCCCGAGGCACCGGTGCAGGCGTCGTACATGTCGATGCCGGGAGCGACCAGGTCGACCTGCGGCCCCTGCTCCGACTCGGCCGTGGTCGTGACGTTCTGGTCGATCGCTCCCACGCCGACCACGTTGGGAAGTGCGGCCGGGTACTCGACGGGGTTGCCCGCCTGTGCGGAGTTGCCCACACCCGCCACGACCAGTGAACCCTTGGCAGTCGCATGGGCGATCGCGGCGTTGACCGCGGCAACGGAGTCGGACGACGCCTGGTTCGCCGGGCCGGCCTGGGAGATGTTGATGACCTTGGCGCCCTGGTCCGCGGCGTACGTGATGGCCTGGCCGATCCGGTCGAGGAACTCCGAGGTGCTGACAGCTCCCGCGTTGGTGTCGTTCTTGATCTTCAGCGGCAGGATCTTGGCACCGGGCGCCAGCCCGTAGGCCCCCTGACCGCCCAAGCCCTTGCCGGTCCCCGAGATGAGGCTGGCGATCCCCGTGCCATGGCCGTCCTTGAAGTCCCCGACACCGCCCTGCAGGCCGCTGAAGTCCTTCCCCGGCAGCAACTGCCCCACCAGGTCCGGGTGGTCCAGCTTGAACCCACCATCGATCACGGCGACGGTGACGCCCTCGCCCTTGGTGGTCTTCCACATCTCCGGTGCCTTCATGGCGTCCAGATGCCACTGCTGTTCGCGAATCGAATCCACCGCAGCAGCAGGCAGCGCCGCCGGCCCCGCGACAACGCCCGCGGCCAACACCACAGCGGCGAACCCGCGCCTGCGTCCCCGTACGTCCGTCCGCCGCATCACCACTCCTTGTCGATCTCCCCGTCGGCCGGGAGCCGTGCCCCGGACAGGTCTGCCCGGCCACCGGGATCGAGCCCAGTGGCCGGGCAGTCGTAGCAGTCCTACTCAATCACGCCCGGATTGCTCTGCGGCGTACCGCTCGTCCAGGTCTCCTCGTCCTCGTGCAGGTAGTCGGCACGCTTGCGGCGGTCGCGCTCGCTCTTGCCCGCGTGACCCGACATTCCCGGGCCGCCCGGCATGCCGTTCTGCCCCGAACGCGACGCGTTCTCCGCGCCCGCGCCCGCACCTGCCGCCCGACTCCGCAGACCGGTGCCGCCGGGCGTGAACGCGCCGCCCGCGGCCGGGCCCTTGGCTCCGCCGACCGTGCCGCCGCCGGTCGAGGTCAGACCCCGCCCGCGCGCGCTGCCGCCGGAGGCTCCGCCGCCGTGACCGCCCCCCATGCCCGGGTGCATGCCGCTGCCCGAGCCGCCCATGCCGTTGCCGGCACCGGAGCGACCGCCCTGGGCCTCACGGGCGCCGAAGGCCTGGCCGCCGCCGGGCCCCCCGGGCGCGGTGCTCTTCGGGGGAAGCGAGCCGCCGCCGAAGGTGCTCGTCCGGCCCGAGGCCGGACCCGTCCCCTTGGGCGGAAGGGAACCGCCACCGCCACCGGTGGGACCGAAGGGGGTGAACGGCAGGGGCCCGCCGCCGGGCGGGCCGCCCGGGACGACCGGGTGGCCGGGCGGGCCGCCCGGGATGTTCGGCGGCAGGCTGCCACCACCGCCCGGCCCGACCGGGCCGGTGGGAACGGTCGGCAGGGTCGGCACACTGTCGATGCCGGTCCCCGGCCGGTGGACCGGAGGCGTCGGATCCGGCGTGGGCACCGGAACGCCCGGGTCGGGCGGCAACGGCGTCGGGCCGGTCCGCGGCGGGACGGGGTCGATGTGCCCCGGCCCGCCCGGACCCTGCGGGCCCGGCACGGGCGGACGGGGAGCCACCGAACCGCCGCCTCCTCCGCCGCCACCGGGCGGGCTGTAGCTCCCGCCACCGCCGCCGACGCCCGCGTGGGGGCTGCGGGAGTAGCCGCCCGAGCCCGTGCCGCCACCGCCTCCGCCGACCGGGACGTCCTCGCTGCCGTGGACACCATCGCCACCCGGCACCCCGGGCAGAGACGGCATCTCGAGCGAGTTCAGCTTCGTGGTGGCCGCCTCGTAGGCCTGCGCCAGCTTCACCATCTGGTTGATGGCTTCCTGGTGCTCCTGATCGACCTTCTTCTTCGCCGCCGCGGCCTCGGCCGCGGTCACCCAGTTGGAGTCGACCTTCTTCATGATCTGGTCGGCGGAACTGCCCACACCGCCGTACTTGATCTCCAGCACCGGCGTGATGACCGGGCACGGCTGGTTGTTGTGCTTGTTGACCGTCGCGACATCGGTCTTCGGGACCTCGGGCACCGCCCTCTTGGCGGTGCTGAGCGCCTCACCCGCCTGGTGCATCGCGTCACCGGCGCCCACGGAGTACTCACCGAGCAGCGCGGCCGACTTGTGGAAGTTGCCGGCCCAGGTCTTGAAGCTCTCGGCAGCCGGACCTTCCCACTGAATCTGGTCGACGTGGGCCTTGAGAGCCGCACTGAGGTCCCTCAGCACCCGGCCGGCCGCCTTGAGCTGGGTACCCCTGCTCAGAACCTTTGCCGGATCGGTGCTGGCGACCATCGCCTTGAGTTCCTCGTGCTGCTTGCCCTCGAAGTCCGTTCCGCCTGCCATCACTCACTCCCCGTGTCACTCGAAGTCCCGCCCTGCACCACCGTCAGAACCCCTGGCCGCTCGCCGGGGCCGGCCCGTTGGGCCCCGCCGCCGGACGCGGCACACCGGCGTTCTTGGCGATGTTCGCCTGAGTGGCCGTCGTGTGCTCCTCGTTGCCGGCGTAGTTGCCCGCCGTCTTCGCCACCGCCGCCTTCATCGCCTCGATCTGGGAGACGAAGTCCTTGTGCAGCTTGACCAGTGCGTCGTGCGTCTTCCCGTACGCGGCCGTCAGGTCGGTGGACTGCGTGAAGCCCTTGCCGAAGTTGTCCTCGTGCAGCCGCTGCTCCTGGAGGTTGTACGACGCGGCCTCCGAGCCCTCCATCGCCTGGAGCAGCGCCTCGATCTTCTTCGCGAAGGCGGTCAGCGTGTCCAGCTCGATCTTGACGTTCTTACTGCCGAAGGCGGACACCAGTGCCGAGGCACTGACGTTCGTCTCGACGACGCGCACGACGGTGTCGACCACACCGGACATGCCGAACATGCCGAGAATGCCGTTGTCATGACCACCAAGCGAGAACGGCGTGTCGTCCGGAGGGGCCGTCACTCCGTTCGTTGTCCCGGCTTCTCCGCCCACAGGTGCGTCAGCCACCGCAAATCCACCTCTCCCCCGCGTGCGGGGCGACCCGCAGGCCACCGCACCGCAACACACCGTCAACTTCTCGGTCGTACAGTCGTACTCGGCGCTCCGCCCCTCCTTCGGCACGGCAGTCGCCTCAGCCATCGTAGCCACCCGCTCCGTCAGGTCGGCAGGGCCCGTGCCAGGACCGAGCGCGATCGGTACGAACTTGACACGTACAACTCGCCTGCGACCCCCACCCGGACGGCCGCTAGACTGGCCGGGTCCGGTTCGGCCGGGTACGACCTCATCTGCCGCGCAATGTCGCACAGCAGCGACCCCCGCCCCCGCCCGTCCGCGTGCGAGGCGCCGGCAGCGGAATGGATGTGATCACGTGCCGTCCCGGTCGGCCGATCCCGTGCAGCGGAGCACTCCCTGGTGGGCCCGGGCCGCCCGCCCGGCCCGGCCGCCGCTGCCGCTCGCGCTGATGGTGCGGGCGGCGGTCGGGATGGCGGTGCCGCTCGCGCTCGGGCAGCTCACCCACCGCCTGGACCTCGGCATCTTCGCCGGCCTCGGCGCGATGCACGCGACCATGAACGACCGCGTCGAGCCGACCCGGCTCCGCGCCCCGCGGATCGCCTCCGCCGTCCTCGCCTCCGCGCTCGGCATGCTGATCGGTACCGCCCTGCAGGAGTTCCACCCCCAGGGGTTCCACTCGACCGCCCTCGTCATCGGCATGGCGCTGACCGCCACGGCGTTCGTGTCCGGTGCGCTGAGCGCCACCGGGCCGCGCGGGTCGGCGGCCGGCATGCTGCTGCTGGTCTCCGCCGCGCTGGGCAGCGGGATGCCGCTGGCCCGGCCGTGGTGGGCGGCCGCGCCGATGATGCTGGCCGGGGCCGCGTTCGTGATCCTGCTCGGCCTGCCGCGCCGCAGCTACCGCCGGCCCCGCGCCGACCCGCGCAACCGCGCGCTGGCCGCCGCGTACGAGGCGCTCGGCCGCACCCTGGCGGACCTCGGCACCCCGCGGGGCGCCACCTCCCGCCAGGTCCTGACGGCCCGCCTGAACCAGCTGCAGGACCTCCTCCCGCCGCCCCGCTCCCGGGTCCCCGAGTCCCCCCGCACGGTCCGGCTCCGCCGGATGTACGAGGCGGCGCTGGCCGCCACCGAGGCGGCGAGCGGGCTGCTCTGGGCCTGGCGGCCGGTGCCGCCGGAGGTCGCCGCCGTCCCCGGGCGGCTGGCCCGCGCCGTCGAGGGCGACGGCGGGGAGGTGGCGGTGCCCGACTGGGAGCCCGACACGCCGTCCCGGCAGGCGCTGGACGTGGCCCTGCGCGCCGCCGCCGAGACCGTCGCCGGGCGCGAGGCCGTCCTGGGCACCGCGCCGGCCCCGCCCCCGGACCCGTGGCGGCTGCGCGTGCGGCTGCTCTCCCGGGGGTCGGTCCGGTACGGCCTGCGGGTGGCGCTCTGCATCGCGGTCGGCTCGGCCGCCACCGCCTCGCTCCCGCTCAGCAAGAGCTACTGGGTGCCGATGACGATCGCCTTCGTGCTCAAGCCGGACCTCGGTTCGGTGTTCCTGCGCGCGGTCAGCCGCTCGATCGGCACCGTGCTGGGGGTGGCGGTGACGGCGGGGGTGCTCTCGCTCACCACCGACGCGTGGGCGCTGACCGTGATCGCCGCGCTCTGCGTGGCCCTGCTGCCGTACGCGACGGCGGCGCACTACGGCCTGAACACCGTCGTCATGACCCCGATGGCGCTGATCCTGCTCCAGCTCGGCGGGCAGAGCAGCGCGGCCGAGTTCTGGCCGCGGGTCCTGGACACCGTGCTGGCGAGCGCGATCGTGCTGCTCTTCGGCTACCTGCTCTGGCCGGAACGACCGCGCCACCGGATCGAGCCGCGCCTGGTCGACGCGACCGCCGCGCTCCGGGCCTACCTCGCGTCGGTCACCGGATCGGGAGCCCCCGCCGCCCCACCCACGCCCGCCTCCGACACCCCGCCGGCCCCCGACACCCCGCAGACCTCCGCCGCCCCACCGGCCCCCGTCGCCGAGGTCTGGCTCCGCCGCACCGCCTACCGCGCCCTCGCCGACGCCCGCCAGGAGGTCCGGCAGGGCCTCGCCGAGCCGCCGCCCACCGGCCGGCTCGCCGAGCAGTGGCTGCCCGCGACGGCCGCACTGGAGCGCCTCAGCGGCGCGGTGGCGGCGTACGCGGCACAGATCCGGTACGGCGGCCGGGTCCCCGAGCCGGACGAGGTGGCGCGGGTCCGGCAGGCCCTGGACGATCTCACCGCGGCCGCCCGCGAGCACCGCCCGCCGACCCGGTCGGCGGCCCGCCCGACCCGGCCGCACGACCCGGCGCGCAGCGCGCTGGGCCGTGCGGCGGACGAACTCGAAACGCTCCTCGGCAGCCGGGGCTGACCGCCAGCAGCCGACCGCCGACAGACGACCGGCCTCAGACCTGCTCGGCCAGCTCCATCCAGCTCATCTCCAGCTCCTCCTTCTCCTCCCGGACGCCGCGCAGCTGCGTGTCCAGCTCCGCGACCTTGGAGAAGTCGGCGGCGTGCTCGGCCAGTTGGGCGTGCAGCTTGGACTCCTTCTCGTCCAGCTTGGCGATCTGCCGCTCCAGCTTCTGCATCTCCTTCTTCGCCGCCCGCACGTCCCCCGCGGACAGGCCGGCCCCCGGCGCCTCCACGACGGCGGCCGCGGCCGGCACCGCGGCGGCCGCCATCCGGGCGCGGCGCTCCAGGTACTCGTCGACGCCGTTCGGCAGCATCCGCATCTTCTTGTCGCCGAGCAGCGCGTGCACCACGTCCGTGGTGCGCTCGATGAAGAAGCGGTCGTGGCTGATCACGACCATGGAGCCGGGCCAGCCGTCGAGCAGGTCCTCCAGCTGGTTGAGCGTCTCGATGTCGAGGTCGTTGGTGGGCTCGTCCAGGAACAGCACGTTGGGCTCGTCCATCAGCAGCCGGAGCAGCTGCAGCCGACGCCGCTCGCCGCCGGAGAGGTCGCCGACCGGCGTCCACTGCTTGTCCTTGCCGAAGCCGAACTGCTCGCAGAGCTGCCCGGCGCTCATCTCCCGGCCCTTGCCGAGGTCCACCCGGGAGCGCACCTGCTCGACCGCCTGCAGCACGCGGGTCTCCGGCTCCAGCTCGGCGACCTCCTGCGAGAGGTACGCCAGCCGGACCGTCTTGCCGACCTTGATCACGCCGGAGGCGGGCTGCACGTCGCCCTCCGAGGCGTACGCGTCGCGCATCGCCCGGAGCAGCGAGGTCTTGCCGGCGCCGTTGACACCGAGCAGGCCGATCCGGTCGCCGGGGCCGAGCTGCCAGGTCAGGTTCTCCAGCAGCAGCTTCGGACCGGCCGTGACGGTCACGCCCTCCAGCTCGAACACCGTCCGGCCGAGCCGCGCGTTGGCGAACTTCATCAGCTCGCTCTTGTCCCGCGGGTCCGGCACGTCGGCGATCAGGGCGTTGGCGGCCTCGATCCGGTAGCGCGGCTTGGAGGTCCGGGCGGGGGCGCCGCGGCGCAGCCAGGCCAGCTCCTTGCGGGCGAGGTTCTGGCGCTTCTGCTCCTCGGTGGCCTCGATCCGGGTGCGCTCGGCGCGGGCGAAGACGTAGTCGGAGTAACCGCCCTCGTACTCGTGCACGGCGCCGTGCTGGACGTCCCACATCCGGGTGCAGACCTGGTCCAGGAACCAGCGGTCGTGGGTCACGCAGACGAGCGCGGAGCGGCGGTTCTGGAGGTGCTTGGCGAGCCAGGCGATGCCCTCGACGTCGAGGTGGTTGGTGGGCTCGTCCAGGACGATCAGGTCCGGCGAGCCGAGCAGCAGCTTGGCGAGGGCGATCCGGCGGCGCTCGCCACCGGAGAGCGGGCCGATCACGGTGTCCAGGCCGTCGGCGAAGCCGGGCAGGTCGAGGCCGCCGAAGAGGCCCTCGATGATGTCGCGGATCCGGGCGTCGCCGAGCCACTCGTGGTCGGCCCGGCCGGCGATCACCTCGTGCCGGATGGTGGCCTTCGGGTCGAGCGAGTCGTGCTGGGTGAGGACGGCCATCTCCACCCCGCCGGCGTGGGTGATCCGGCCGCCGTCCGGCTCCTCCAGCTTGGCGAGCATCCGGATCAGGGTGGTCTTGCCGTCACCGTTGCGTCCGACGACGCCGATCCGGTCCCCCTCACTGACGCCGAGGCTGACCCCGTCCAGAAGGGCCCGGGTGCCGTAGACCTTCGTGACGGACTCGATGGTGGCGAGGTTGACGGCCACGTGTGCTGCGCTCCTGGGTTCGGCGGTCTCGGGGCCGCCCCGATCTCCCGGTGCGCACCCCACTCGGGGACACCCCGATCTCCCCAGCCTAATGGGGAAGCCCGAGGCGCCTCGCTACGGCTGTACGCGGGCCCCCGGTACCGGGCCGTACGTGGCGTGCGCGGTACGACAGGTGCCGGACGCGCGCAGGGCCTCGGCGACGGCGGCCGCGGCCTCGGCGTCCTTGGCGAGGAAGGCGCAGGTCGGGCCGGAGCCGGAGACCAGGGCGCCGAGGGCGCCGGCCTCGGTGCCGGCCCGCAGGGTCGCGGCGAGCGACGGGCGCAGCGAGAGCGCGGCCGACTGCAGGTCGTTGGCGAGCGCACCGGCCAGGGCGACGGCGTCGCCGTCGGCGAGGGCGGCGAGCAGCCCGGGGTCGGCGTCGGGGGTGGGCACGTCGGTGTCGCGGGAGCCGGTGCCGGCCTCCTCGCGGAGGCGGTCGCACTCGCGGAACACGGCGGGGGTGGAGAGCCCGCCGTCGGCGACGGCGAAGACCCAGTGGAAGGTCCCGGTGACGGGCAGCGGGTCCAGGATCTCGCCGCGGCCCCGGCCCAGGGCGACGCCGCCGAGGAGGGCGAACGGCACGTCGGAGCCGAGTTCGGCGGCCAGCTCCAGCAGCGTGGCGGCGGGGGTGTCGAGCTGCCACAGCGCGTCGCAGGCCACCAGGGCCGCGGCGCCGTCGGCGCTGCCGCCGGCCATCCCGCCGGCCACCGGGATGGCCTTGTCGATGTGCAGCCGCACGTCCGGGTCGGCGATGCCGTGCCGGGCGGCGAGCAGCCGGGCCGCGCGGGCGGCGAGGTTGCTGTCGTCGAGCGGGACGACGGCCGCGTCCGGGCCGGAGCAGGTGAGGGTGACGCCCTCGCCCGGCCCGGCGGCGCTCGCCGTCACCTCGTCGCCGAGGGCGACGGCGAAGAAGACGTTGGCCAGGTCGTGGAAGCCGTCGGCGCGCAGTCCGCCGACCCCCAGCTGGACGTTGACCTTGGCGGGGACGCGTACCGTGATCACTCGGACTCCGACTTCACGGGCTTGTGCTCGGCGATCGCGGCGAACTGCTCCACCGTCAGCATCTCGCCGCGCAGCTTGTGGTCGATGCCGGCGGCGGCGAGCGCCTGCTCGGCCCCGGCCGGGGAGCCGGCCCAGCCGGCGAGGGCGGCGCGCAGCGTCTTGCGGCGCTGGGCGAACGCGGCGTCGACGACCGCGAACACCTCGGTGCGGGTGGCGGTGGTCGTCGGCGGCTCGCGGCGGATCAGCGAGACCAGCCCGGAGTCGACGTTCGGCGCGGGCCAGAACACGTTGCGCCCGATGGCGCCGGCCCGCTTCACCTCGGCGTACCAGTTGGCCTTGACCGACGGGACGCCGTACACCTTGTTGCCGGGCTTGGCCGCGAGCCGGTCGGCGACCTCGCTCTGCACCATCACCAGGGTGCGCTCGATGCTGGGGAAGGTGGCCAGCATGTGCAGCAGGACGGGGACGGCCACGTTGTACGGGAGGTTGGCGACCAGCGCGGTGGGCGGCGGGCCGGGGAGCTCGGTGACCTCCATGGCGTCGCTGAGCACCAGGTCGAAGGCGTCGGCGCGGGCGGGCAGCCGGGCGGCGACGGTGGTGGGCAGGTGCTCGGCGAGCAGCGGGTCGATCTCGACGGCGGTGACGTGCGCGGCGACGTCGAGCAGTGCCAGGGTGAGCGAGCCGAGCCCGGGGCCGACCTCGACCACCGCGTCCTCGCTCGTCACCTCGGCGGCCCGGACGATGCGGCGCACGGTGTTGCCGTCGATGACGAAGTTCTGCCCGCGCTGCTTGGTCGGCTTCACCCCGAGGGTGGCGGCCAGCTCCCTGATGTCGGAGGCGCCGAGCAGGTGGGTGTCGGAGGTGGGGTCGGTGGTGCTCACCCCGCAAGGATACGGGCGGGGCGGGTGCTCACAGTTCGACGACCGCCGCGAGGTCGATCTCCACGGGGCAGGGCACCGAGGTCCTCAGCACTCCTTCGTGCTGGGCGACGGGCAGGTGGACGCCCTTCTCCTCGTCCCGGTGGAACTCGTGGACGGTCGGGAGGATTCCGACGTTCGTGCGATCAGTACCCGAACGCCCGCGCCGTGTTCGCCGCGATGGCGGTGGCCAGCTCGTCCTCGTGCAGCCCCAGCGTCCCGGCCATCGAGCGGACCGTGACCGGGATCAGGTACGGCGCGTTGGGGCGGCCCCGGTAGGGGTGCGGGGTGAGGAAGGGCGCGTCGGTCTCGACCAGGACGCGGTCGAGCGGGGTGGCCGCGAGGGCGTCCCGCAGCGGCTGGTTGGCCTTGAAGGTGACCGGTCCGGCGAAGGAGAGGTACCAGCCGTGCTCCGCGCAGGTCCGGGCCATCGCGGCGTCGCCGGAGTAGCAGTGGAAGACCGTCCGCTCGGGGGCGCCCTCCTCCAGCAGCACGGCGATGACGTCCTCGTGCGCGTCCCGGTCGTGGATCACCAGGGCCTTGCCGTGCCGCTTGGCCATCTCGATGTGGCGGCGGAACGACTCCTTCTGGATCTCCACCCCCTCGGGGCCGGTCCGGAAGTAGTCCAGACCGGTCTCGCCGACGGCCCGGACCTGCGGCAGCGCGGCCAGCGCGTCGATCTCGGCGAGGGCGGCGTCGAGCGCGGCGGCGCCCCCGCCCGGGCGCTGCTGCCCGGACCAGCCGTCGGGGTCGCCGAGGAAGATCCGCGGCGCCTCGTTGGGGTGCAGGGCGACGGCCGCGTGCACCTGCTCGAACTGGGCCGCCAGGTCGGCGGCCCAGCGCGAGCCGGGCACGTCGCAGCCCACCTGGACGACGGTGGTCACGCCGACGGAGGCGGCGCGCGCCAGGCCCTCCGCGGGGGTGCCGGACTGCATGTCCAGGTGGGTGTGCGAGTCGGCGACCGCCACCGCCAGCGGGGCGGGCAGTGGCGGCGGCGTCGACCGGTCGTCGTCCTTCTTGGCCATCAGGCGGCGGGCTTCTCTTCGAGGCGGGGGAACAGGATCTCGCCCTTGGTGACGGTGGCCCCGACGGGCAGCCGGCCCCAGTCCGCCGCGGTGGCGACGGTCTGCGCGGACAGCGCGCCGAGCCCGGCGGCCTCGGCGCCGAGCGAGACCCAGAGCTTCTCGGCGGTGGCCGGCATCACCGGGTTGAGCAGGACGGCGGTGGCCCGCAGCGCCTCGGCCGCGGTGTAGAGGATGGTCGCCAGGCGCGCCCGGCCCTCCTCCGAGTCGTCCTTGGCGACCTTCCAGGGCTCCTGCTCGGTGAGGTAGCCGTTGACCTGCTTGACGAACTCGAAGATCGCCGCGAGGCCGCCGGCGAAGTCCAGCTCCTCGCCGATCTTGCGGTCGGCGGTCGCGACCGCCGCCGTCAGCCCGTCCGCGACGGCCTGCTCGGCCGCGCCGTGGGCCGGCGAGGCCGGCAGCACGCCGTCGAAGTACTTGCCGACCATGGCCGCCACCCGGGAGGCCAGGTTGCCGAAGTCGTTGGCCAGCTCGGAGGTGTACCGGGCGGTGAAGTCCTCCCAGGAGAACGAACCGTCGGTGCCGAACGGGATGGCCCGCAGGAAGTAGTAGCGGTACGCGTCCACGCCGAAGTGCGAGGTGAGGTCCTGCGGGGCGATGCCGGTCAGGTTGGACTTGGACATCTTCTCGCCGCCGACCATCAGCCAGCCGTTGGCGACGACCCGCTTGGGCAGCGGCAGTCCGGCGGCCATCAGCATGGCCGGCCAGATCACCGCGTGGAACCGCAGGATGTCCTTGCCCACCAGGTGCACGGAGGCCGGCCACAGCTCGGCGAAGCGCTCCGGGTCGGTGCCGTAGCCGGCCGCGGTGATGTAGTTCTGCAGCGCGTCGACCCAGACGTACAGGACGTGCTTCTCGTCCCAGGGCAGCGGCACGCCCCAGTTGAAGGTGGAGCGGGAGATCGAGAGGTCCTTCAGGTCCTGCTCGACGAAGCGCAGCACCTCGTTGCGGGCCGTGGCGGGCTGGATGAAGTCCGGGTTCGCCGCGTAGAACTCCAGCAGCTTCGGGCCGTAGGCGGAGAGGCGGAAGAAGTAGTTCTCCTCCTCCAGCCACTCGACGGGCCGCTTGTGCACCGCGCAGAGCTTCTCGCCCTCGGTGGCGCCGTCCAGCAGCTCGGCCGGGAGCTTGTACTCCTCGCAGCCGACGCAGTACGGGCCGGAGTAGCCGCCCTTGTAGATCTCGCCCTTGTCGTACAGGTCCTGGACGAACTCCTGCACCCGGTCGGTGTGCCGCTCCTGGGTGGTGCGGATGAAGTCGTCGTTGGCGATCTCCAGGTGCTGCCAGAGCGGCTTCCACGCCTCCTCGACCAGCTTGTCGCACCACTCCTGCGGGCTGACGCCGTTGGCCTCGGCCGTCCGCAGGATCTTCTGACCGTGCTCGTCGGTGCCGGTCAGGTACCAGACCTTCTCGCCGCGCTGGCGGTGCCAGCGGGTCAGCACGTCGCCCGCCACGGTGGTGTAGGCGTGGCCCAGGTGCGGGCGATCGTTGACGTAGTAGATCGGGGTGGTGACGTAGTACGCCGGGGTCGCGTCCCCGGTGGTGCTGTGTTCTGCAGTGGCCGCCATGGTCGGCAAGCTTAATCGGGTGCGGGGGCGGCCCTCGACCGGCGACCCCGGCACCGCCGGCCGACGCCCCGGCCCGCCGGTCGGCCACCGGCGGGCCACCGGGCCGCCGGACCGTTCGGCCGACCGCTCAGCCCGTCAGCCGCGCCCAGAGCCGGCCCAGCCGTCCGCGCGGTGCGGCGGGCGCGGCCACCGGCTGGGGCCCGGCCGGCTCGGCGTGCGCCGAGTAGCCGGGGGCGTGCTGCCAGGACTTGTCGGCGACGGCCACCCGGCCCTCGCGCATGATCCGGACGGTGTGGCCACCGCACCCCGGGCAGGTCGGCTTGAGCAGCGGGGACGGCACCCGGACACCGTTGGCGTGGTACTCGAACACGACGTGCCCGTCCCGGGCCACGTGGTGCTCGATGTCGTACGCCTGCTCCCAGCCGTACCCGCAGCTCAGGCAGGCGAAGGAGTAGGCCTCCCGGACGGTCTCGACGGGAGTCTGCGGCCGGCCGGTCAGGCCGGGGTCGCTCAGCGCATTGCCACCGCGGGGGCTACCGATCGTCTCGCTCATAGCCGTCTCCCAGCGCCCGCCGGACGCTCGCCCGGCTGGGTCTTTCCATCCCAGGAAATGCCCGGAACGCCCCGGCCGATGCCCGTCTTGTGAAGACTTGGACGCGGATTGGGAATCCCTATACGAAAGGGTGGGTCCTGACCGAAAACCGCGGCCAAAGCTTCAGCTCACCGGGCGTTTACCGGGGCCTTCCCTCCAAGGTACGCGCCACCGACACCCCCGGCACCTGCGGGTTTCAGGCCTTGCCGGCCGCCGTGTTCTTGGCCGCGACCACCGCGTCGAACACCTCCCGCTTGGGCAGGGCGAGCTCCGCGGCGACCGCCGCGATGGCCTCCTTGCGCCGCTCGCCGGCCTCCTCCCGGACGGCGACCAGACGGGCCAGCTCGGCCGGGGTCAGCTCCTGCGGCGCGGCCGGCGGGGCGCCGGCGACCACCACGGTGATCTCGCCCCGGACGCCCTCGGCGGCCCAGGGCGCCAGCTCGCCGAGCGGGCCCCGCTTGACCTCCTCGTAGGTCTTGGTCAGCTCGCGGCAGACCGCCGCGGGCCGGTCCGCGCCGAACGCCTCGGCCATCGCGGCCAGCGTCTCGGCGATCCGGTGCGGAGCCTCGAAGAAGACCATGGTGCGCGGCTCGGCGGCGACCGAGGCCAGCTGACGGGCCCGGTCCCCGGCCTTGCGCGGCAGGAAGCCCTCGAAGGTGAAGCGGTCCACCGGCAGGCCGGACAGCGCCAGCGCGGTGAGCACCGCAGACGGCCCGGGCACCGCGGTGACCTTGATGTCGGCGGCCACCGCGGCGGCCACCAGCCGGTAGCCGGGGTCGGAGACCGAGGGCATCCCGGCGTCCGTCACCAGCAGCACCCGGGCACCGCCCTGCAGTGCCTCGACCAGCTCGGGGGTGCGGCCCACCTCGTTGCCCTCGAAGTAGGAGAGCACCCGCCCGGTCGGGGTCACCCCGAGCGCCTGGGTGAGCCGGCGCAGCCGCCGGGTGTCCTCGGCCGCGATCACGTCCGCCGCGGTCAGCTCGGTGAGCAGCCGGGGCGGGGCGTCCGAGACGTCGCCGATGGGGGTGCCTGCGAGAACGAGTACTCCTGTCACACGCCCCATCCTTCCAGTAACCGGGCCCCGGTGTTTTTGGTGACGATTCGGGCAGCTTCGGAGGGAGCCGTCCTCCCCGAAGAAAGCGCCCCTACGATGTGGCGGATGAACGGCGACACGGCGGCGCAGACGCCCACTGGTACAGACCACACCGCACAGGGTGGCGTCGGCGTGCCGGTCCTGACGGACCAGGCGTCCCCCGCCGTCCCCGCCCCGCGCGCGCCCGGCCCGGACCGGCCGGAGCGCCCGTCCTGGCTGAGCCGCCTGGCCCGGCACGGCTACACGCCGCCGCCGAGGGCCACCCTCACCGAGCGGCTGGTGCCGCCGATGCCGGACGGCCCGGGTGTGACGCCGGCCCGGGTCCCGCCCTCCCCGCTGCTGCTGCGGCTCGGGGCAGCCGTGCCGGCACCGCTCTGGTCCTGGCTCTGCCGCTGGGCCGGCTGGCTGGGCCCGCTCGCGGTGGCCCTGTTCGGCGGGCTGCTCCGGTTCAGCGGCCTCGGCGAGCCGCACGCGATCATCTTCGACGAGACCTACTACGCCAAGGACGCCTACGCGCTCTGGCACGGCGGCTACGAGATCAGCTGGCCGGACGGCGCCAACGAGCAGATCATGGCGGGCTCGACGGTGCCGTACCGGCCGGACCCGAGCTACGTCGTGCACCCGCCGGTCGGCAAGTGGATCATCGGCGCGGGCGAGCAGCTGTTCGGGATGAACCCCTTCGGCTGGCGGTTCGCGGTGGCCCTGCTCGGCACGCTGTCGATCCTGATGGTGGCCCGGATCGCCCGCCGGCTGTTCCGCTCGACCCTGCTGGGCTGCGTCGCCGGGCTGCTGCTCGCGGTGGACGGCCTGCACTTCGTGCTCAGCCGGGCCGCGCTGCTGGACCTGGTGGTGATGTTCTGGATCCTCGCCGCGTTCGGCTTCCTGCTGCTGGACCGCGACCGCACCCGGGCCCGGATCGCCTCGCGCCTGGGCGGCGTGGCGGACTCCGCCGCGGCCCGGCGGCTGAACCTCGGCTGGCGCCCGTACCGGATCGCGGCCGGCGTCTGCGTCGGCCTGACCTGCGCGACCAAGTGGAGCGGCCTGTACGTGGCGGCCGCCTTCGGCGTCCTGACGGTGCTCTGGGACGCCGGTTCGCGCCGCCTGGCCGGCGCGGACCGCCCCTACCTGTGGACGCTGGTCCGGGACGTGGTGCCGGCCTTCGTCTCGATCGTCGTGGTCTCCGTCGTGGTGTACATCACCTCCTGGTGGGGCTGGTTCGCCAGCAGCACCGTGCCCGGCCGGGGCGGTTACGGCCGGGACTGGGCGGTCGGCCGGGACACCGCGTTCCCGTGGATCCCGGAGGGCCTGCGCGCGCTCTGGCACTACCACTCCACGGTGTACGACTTCCACACCCACCTGAGCGACCCGCACACCTACCAGTCGAACCCGTGGAGCTGGCTGGTGGTCGGCCGCCCGGTCTCCTTCTTCTACGAGTCCCCGAAGCAGGGCCAGGCCGGCTGCACCGTGAGCGACTGCGCCCGCGAGGTGCTGGGCATCGGAACGCCGCTGCTCTGGTGGGCCGGCGTGGTGGCGCTGGTGTACTGCCTGTGGCGCTGGGCCGCCCGGCGCGACTGGCGGGCCGGCGCGGTGCTCTGCGGCCTGGCGGCCGGCTACCTGCCCTGGTTCGCCTACCAGACCCGGACCATCTTCCTGTTCTACGCGGTGGCCTTCGTGCCGTTCCTGGTGCTCGCGGTGACCATGCTGGTCGGTGCCCTGATCGGCCCGCCCGGGGCGTCCCGCGACCGCCGGATCATCGGTTCCGCCGCGGCCGGCCTGCTGATCCTGCTGATCATGTGGAACTTCCTCTTCTTCTACCCCCTGTACACGGGGCAGACGATCCCGATGGACGACTGGCGCAAGCGGATGTGGTTCAACAGCTGGATCTGACGGATACCGGAGGTGGGAACCGTGCCGAGGTGGTGCGTGACACGTACCAGATCCGTCACAAGACCCGGGCGTTTCGTCGGCGCACCGAGTTCGGCTGCCTAACCTGGACACCGAACGCGTATCCGGCCATCTCCGGCTACGGCCAGTCGCCAAACCCTTGGGGGAGCAGCACCATGCGCAGAGGCGCCAAGATCGGCATCATCACCGGCGTGTCCGTCGCCGTGCTCGCGGGCGGCGGGTACGGGGCCTACAGCCTCGTCGGGTCGGGCGACTCCGACGGGCCCGAGGGCAAGAAGGCCCGCACGGTGGTCGCCGAGCCCCCCAGCGCCGAGCAGGCCGCGGCCGGGGCCAAGGACTTCCTGGAGGCCTGGGCCGCCGGTGACCTCGCCAAGGCGGCCGGGCTGACGGACGACCCGGCGGCCGCGACCGCCGCGCTGACCGCCTTCAGGGACCAGGTCAAGCCCAGCGCGCTGACCCTCGCGCCGGCCGGGCCGGCCACCCCGGCCGCCTTCGCCTCCGCGACCGGCACCCCCGCGCCGGCCACCGCCAAGCCCTCGACCGCCGCCACCGGCTCCGCGGCGCCGTCCGCGGCGGGCACCGAGTCCCCCTCGGCCACCGCCCCGGCCGCGCCCTCCGGCGTGCTGATGGGCTTCAAGGCGCGCGCCGAGTTCGAGGGCACCAACCGGGTCTGGGACTACAACGGCTTCCTCGGCGTCGTGAAGATGAGCGACAACACCCCGGCCGTGCACTGGGCCCCGTCGGTGATCCACCCGCACCTGGCCGCGGGCGAGGTGATCTCCACCCAGCCGGTCTTCGCCCCGCCGTCCAACGTGGTCGACCGCAACAACAAGCCGCTGCAGGGCGCCTCGATCACCCCGGCGCTGATCTCCACCCTCCAGGACAACGCCCGGAAGATCCTCCAGGCCGACCCGACCAAGGACCAGAGCGATGCCGGCAGCGGCGTGGTGATCACCGACGCGGCCGGCAAGGGCACCACCGACAAGCTCTTCACCATCGTCGAGCCGAAGCCGGCCAAGCCGTTCAAGGTGACCATCGACAACGCCGTGCAGGCCGCCGCCGAGAAGGCGATGGCCGACCTCGGCGGCAAGCAGGGCTCGATCGTGGCCATCGAGCCGAGCACCGGCCAGGTGCTGGCCTTCGCCAACGCCCCGGCCACCGGCCAGAACCGGGCCTTCGTCGGCCTGCTGGCCCCGGGCTCGACGATGAAGATCGTCACCTCGGCGGCCCTGCTGGAGGCCGGCGTCAACCCGGACACCCCGGTCGCCTGCCCGGTGAAGAGCAGCAACCCGAAGGCGATCCCGAACTCGTTCCCGGACGCCTACCCGAACAACACGCTCCAGCAGGACTTCATGATCTCCTGCAACACCGCCTTCATCGACCAGGGCCTGGCCAGCCTGAAGCCGGGCACGCTCGGTGCCACGGCGAAGGACGTGTTCGGCATCGGCCTGGAGTGGAAGACCGGCCTGCCCAACGTCGACGGCCGGGTGCCGGACCCGGGCGCCAACAAGGACGAGCAGGCCATGCAGTCCATCGGCCAGGGCAAGGTCCAGATGAACCCGCTGGCCATCGCCTCGGTCACCGCCACGGTGCAGAGCGGTGAGTTCAAGCAGCCGATCCTGGTCGCGGACCTGCCGCAGCAGAAGGCCGCCCGCAACCTCTCCCCCGACGCCGTCGGCAAGCTGAAGGCCATGATGGCCGCGACCGCCAAGGACGGCACGGCCAAGGGCGCGATGGCCGGCATCTCGGACAACGCGGGTGCCAAGACCGGCTCGGCCGAGGTCGCCGGGGTGGACACCACCAACAGCTGGTTCACCGCCTACCGGGGCAACATCGCCGTCGCCGCCGAGGTCCAGGCCGGCGGCCACGGCGCCGACGCGGCCGGCCCCGCCGTCGCCGCCGTCATCAAGGCGGCCGGCAACCGCTGACCCCCCGGCCGGCCCTGCCCCGCGGTCAGCCCCGGGGCAGGGCCGGCTCCGGCCTGGTGAGCAGACAGCTGACCGGGACGGGCCGGCGCCCGCTCCACCGCCGGGCCGCCAGCCGCGGCCAGATCACCAGCACCACCGGCAGCGCCAGGTAGCCGAAGCGCCCGGCCGGCGCCAGCATGAAGGCGATCGCCAGCCCCGCCGCCAGCAGGTCGGCGGCGGCGATCGCGGAGACCGGCGGCCGGGCCAGCAGCCAGATCGCCACTCCCAGCCCGCCCACCGTCATCAGCGCCAGCGACACGGTGTGCCCGGTCGGCCCGAACCCCGCCAGCACCTTGCCGGGCAGCGGGCTGCCGGCCGGCGTCTGGATCGCGGTCAGCCCCAGCGGGAACCGCACCACCTGTTCGCGCAGCGCGTCCGCCCGGACCAGCGCCGAGGGCAGGATCACCAGCAGGCCGGCGCCGAGCGCGGTCAGCCCGGCCCGGGCCGCCGGACGCCGCCCGTAGAGCCGCCAGAGCAGCAGCACGGCCACCGGCAGCGCCGGCCAGGCCGTCCATTTCAGCGTGCAGGCCAGCGCGAGGACCAGCCCGGCGGCGATGGTGCGGTCCCGTTCGGCGAGGGCCATGGCCAGGCAGCAGACCCCGATCAGCGGCAGGTCCACGCCGCCCACCACCAGGGCCAGCGCGATCAGCGGCGAGGCGGTGAGCACGGCCAGCGGCAGCACCGGGGCCCGGTCCCGGGACGGCCTCAGCAGCCGCCAGCTGGCCAGCAGGCAGGCCAGGAAGGTCAGCGCGAACCAGATCCGGGCGTCCCCCACCACCTGCGCCACCGGGTTGCCGCTGCCCACCAGGGCGCGCGGCATCCCGAACAGCGTCATCGCCGGCAGGTACGGGTTGTAGTCGGTGACCACCACCGGGTGCGGGAGGTACGGGCTGCCGGTGGTGAGCAGCAGGTGTGCCGAACGCTCGACCACCATCACCTCGGACTGGTGGCGGCCCTGCAGCGCCAGCAGCGCCAACGGCACCAGGACGGCGCCGAGCACGGCGACGGCGGCGGCCGTGCGGGCCGCCCACCGGCGGGGCAGGATCAGGCAGAGCAGCCCGGCGAGGGCGTACGCGGGAGCCGCGACGGCCCCCCAGAGACGCTGGTTGGGCAGGTCCGACACGAGCGGGAAGGCCGCCGCCCAGCCGGCCGCCACCAGGCAGCCGAACAGCTGGACGCGCCGCAGCGACGCGAGCCGGGCAGGGTTCAGCCGATCGGGCGGGGTGCCGGTGACCCGGTCACCACGCTGACGGGGGAACGGACCGGGCGCCGGCATGCCGCGCCGGCGACCGCGCCCGGCGGCCGGGGCGGCCTCTGCGGGCGGGGCCGACGGGCCGCCACGGCCGGTGAAGCGGCCGCGCGGGCGGGAGTGGCCGGGCGTGCGGGTGCTCACCATGGTGGAAGGTTATGGGTGGGGGCCACGCCCTGTCGCCATGTCCACCGGGGGAGTCTGCGGTCGCGCGGACGGGGCCGCCGGGGTGCGATCACCCTCCGGCGGCCCCGTCCACGGGTGCTCGGTACGCGAATCTCAGCCGGCCGGGTTGTCGGCCGAGTCCGCGGCGGCGGGCTGCGCCGGCCGCTCCAGCTTGGAGTTCCTCATGCTGTAGCCGAAGTACACGACCACGGCGAGCGTCAGGGCGATCGCGCCGGCCCGGAAGGTGTCGGCGTGCAGGCCGGTGATCAGGTAGATGCAGAAGCCGACGCTGACCAGCGGGACGACCGGGTAGCCGGGCACCTTGAAGCCGCGCGGCAGGTCGGGCTGGGTGCGGCGCAGGATGATCACGCCGATCGAGACCACCGAGAAGGCGATCAGGGTGCCCAGGCTGGTGATGTCGGCCAGGACGTTCAGCGGGATGAAGGCGGCCAGCGCGCCGACGCCGATGCCCACCACGATGGTGTTCCAGACCGGGGTGCCGGTGCGCGGCGAGAGCTGGGCGAAGCGCTTGGGCAGCATGCCGTCGCGGCCCATCGAGTACAGGATGCGGGTCTGGCCGTAGATCACCACGAGGGTGATGCTGAAGATCGAGATGATCGCGCCGATCGCGAAGACGATCGCGGGCCAGCTCTGGCCGGTGATGTCCTGCAGGATCTGGGCGAGGCCGGCCTCCTGGCCGTCGAACTTCTCCCAGGGCTGGGCGCCGATGCCGGCCAGGGCCACCAGGATGTACAGCAGGGTGACCACGACCAGCGAGATGATGATCGCCAGCGGCAGGGTGCGGCGCGGGTTCTTGACCTCCTCACCGGCGGTGGACACGGCGTCCAGGCCGATGAACGAGAAGAAGATGCTGGAGGCCGCCACCTGGACGCCGCCGATGCCCAGCGGCATGAACGGGGTCAGGTTGCCGGAGTGGAAGCCGGTCAGGCCGACGCCGATGAAGAGCAGCAGGATGAGGATCTTGATGCCCACCATGGCCGCGTTGACCTTCACCGACTCGCTGACCCCGCGGATCAGCAGGGTGCAGACCATCGCGACCAGGAGCAGCGCCGGCAGGTTGAACCAGTGGGTGCTGTCGGGCGCGCCGGAGATGGCCTCCGGGATCTTGAACCCGAAGGCCAGGTCGAAGAACTTGTTGAGGTACTCGGCCCAGCTCACCGCGATCGCGGAGGCCGAGACGCCGTACTCCATCAGCAGGCAGATGCCGACCGCGAACGCGACGCCCTCGCCGAGGGTGGCGTAGGCGTACGAGTACGAGGAGCCGGAGACCGGGATCGCGGAGGCCATCTCGGCGTAGCAGAGCGCGGTGAGGCCGGCGGTGACGGCGGCGATCACGAAGGACAGGATCACGGCCGGACCGGCGGACGGCACGGCGGTGCTGAGCACGAAGAAGATGCCGGTGCCGATGGTGGCGCCGATGCCGATCGAGGACAGCTGCCAGAGGCCGATCGTGCGGCGCAGGTGGATGCCGGAGCGTCCGCCCTCCTCGGGCGCACCGGCGGGAAGGCCGTCGCGGCCCTCGCTCTCGGCGATCAGGGTCGAGACGGGCTTGCGCCGCAACAGGCGCGCGCCGAGGGTGTTGCTGGCCAAAACGAGGATCCTTCTAGGCGAGGGAGGGTGTCCTAGCGGCCGGTCACTCGACGCGCCGTGGGGTGTCATCGGGGACCAACCGAACAAAGATGGGACAGTACCCCGCGAAAGCACCAGTGTCGCAAACGAACAGTCGCACAGCGCGCATTGTACGAATCGTCGCATTGGCGTGCACAAACCGGACACTTCGCAAACGGCGGATCTTGGATCGAGCGGCTAAGCCGCAGGTCAGAGGCCCTCATCCGGGATCGGCGCCGCGACTCCTCCCTCAGCCGTTCAGAACGGCCTGCATCACCGAGCGGGCGATCGGCGCCGCCAGTCCGCCTCCGGTGACGTCGGTGGCGTCGCTGTCCGCGATCACCACCGCGACGGCCACCGGGGGAACCGCGTCGGAGCCGGCCTTCCTGGCCCAGGAGATGAACCAGGCGTACGGCGTCCCGGTGTTGTCCACCCCGTGCTGGGCGGTGCCGGTCTTCCCGCCGACCACCGCGCCGCCGATCCGCGCATTGCGCCCGGTGCCGTTCTCCACCACGTCGGTCATCAGCCGCTGCACCTGCCCGGCCACCCCCGGGCTCATCGCCTGCCGGTACGCGGCCGGGCGCATCAGCTGCACGGTGGTGCCGTCCTGCTTGGTCAGCTTGTCCACAAGCTGTGGACGCATCACGGTGCCGTTGTTGGCGACCCCGGCCGCGACCATGGCCATCACCAGCGGGGTGGCCGCGGTGTCGAACTGGCCGATCGAGGAGAGCGCGAGCTGGGACTGGTTCATCCGGGTGTCGAAGTTGGAGCGCGCCGGCCGGACCGGGATGTCCAGCTTCGGGTCGTTGAAGCCGAAGTTCTCCGCCGTCTCCACCATCCTGTCCAGCCCGACCTGCACCCCGAGGTAGCCCATGACGCTGTTGCAGCTGTTCACCATCGCGGTGTCCAGCGACTGCCCCGGCTCGTCGCACGCCGGGGTGTCGTTGACCAGCGGCGTGGTGGTGCCCGGCAGCACGTACGGGTAGGGCGCGCCGGTCGGCGCGTCGGGGTCGGTGACGACGCCGTTCTGCAGCGCGGCGGCCGCGGTGACCACCTTGAAGGTCGAGCCGGGCGGGTAGGTCTGGCGCAGCGCCCGGTTGAGCATCGGCTGGTCGGTGTCGGCCTGCAGCCGGTTCCAGGCCGCCTGGTCGGCCGCGGAGGAGCCGGCGAAGCTCCCCGGGTCGTACGAGGGGGTGCTGGCCAGCGCCAGGATCCGGCCGGTGGCGGGCTCGATCGCGGCGACCGCGCCCTTCTGCCCGCCCAGTCCGCGCATCGCGGCCTGCTGGGCGGCCCGGTCGATGGTCGTGTAGACGTCCCCGCCGGGGTTCTGCCGCCGGGCGACGGCGTCCCAGACCGCCCAGCTCGCCAGCCGGCTGTCGGTGCCGGAGAGCAGGTCGTCCTCCGTCCCCTCCAGCTGGGTGTTGCCGTACGCCTGCGAGGAGTACCCGGTGACGGCGGCGTACAGCGGGCCGTCGGTGTAGGTGCGCTTGTAGTCGTACCGGCCGCCGGTGGGCTCGGAGCCGGTGACGGTGTCGGCGCCGACCAGGATATTGCCGCGCGGCTGGGAGTACCGCTCGATGGTGAGCCGCTGGTTGGCCGGATTGTGGTCCAGTTCGTCGGCCCGGAACACCTGCACCCGGGTGGCCTGGACGCAGAGCACCACGGTCAGCAGCAGGCAGAAGGTGCCCGCCCGGCGGCCGGTGACGGAGATCCCCGGCCGGCCCTGCGGCCCGTTGCCCCGGGAGCGGCCGAGTGCCATCAGGCCTCCCCGGCGGACGGGCGGCGGGCGATGTCGCTCATCCTCACCAGCAGCGCGACGATGATCCAATTGGTGACCACCGAGGACCCGCCCTGGGCGACGAACGGGAGGGTCATCCCGGTCAGCGGGATGAGGTCGAGCACCCCGCCGGCCACCACGAACACCTGGAGGCCGACGATCGACGCCAGCCCGATCGCGAGCAGCCGGCCGAAGGGGTCGCGCAGCGCGATGCCGGTGCGAAAGCCCCGGACGACCAGCAGCGCGTACAGCAGGAACAGCGCGATCAGCCCGGTCAGGCCCAGCTCCTCGCCGATGGTCGCGAGGATGAAGTCGGACTTGGCGGCGAACCCGATCAGCACGGAGTGCCCGCTGCCGAGTCCGGCGCCCAGCTCCCCGCCCCAGGCGAAGGCGAACAGCGACTGGGCGATCTGGTTGGCGCCCCGGCCCGCGGCGATCGAGCCGAGCGGGTCCAGCCAGTCGTTGACCCGGCTGTGCACGTGCGGCGAGAGCCAGCCGACCCCGACCGCCGCCACGGCGGCCAGGAACAGCCCGATGGCGATCCAGCCGCTGCGCGCGGTGGCCACGTAGAGCATGACCACGAAGAGGCCGAAGAAGAGCAGCGAGGTGCCGAGGTCGGTCTCCAGCACGAGGACGCCGACGAAGGCCGCCCAGATCAGCAGCACCGGCCCGAGGTCCCGCCCGCGCGGCAGCTGGAACCCGAGCACCCGGCGGCCGGTCAGCGCCAGCGCGTCCCGGTGCACCGCCAGGTAGGCGGCGAAGAAGACCGCCAGCAGGATCTTGGCGAACTCGCCCGGCTGGAAGGAGAGCGGCCCGACGGTGATCCAGATCCGCGAGCCGTACACCGGCGGGAAGAAGATCGGCAGCACCAGCAGCACCAGCGCCACCAGCGCGCCGATGTAGGCGTAGCGCTGCAGCCGCTTGTGGTCCCGCAGCAGCAGCACCACCGCGATGAACAGCGCCACCCCGAGGGTGGACCAGAGCAGCTGGGTGGGGGCGGCGCCGCCGCCCGGGGTGGCCCGGTCCAGGCGGTAGATGACGACCAGTCCGATCCCGTTGAGCAGGACGGCGATCGGCAGCGGCAGCGGGTCGGCGTACGGCGCCTTCCAGCGGACCACGGCGTGCGCCAGCAGCGCGAGCACGCCGAGCGCGGCACCGTACTCGCCCGCGTCGGCGGGGACCGTGCCGTCGATGTTGACGCCGACCTCGGCGTAGCCGAAGACGGCGATCAGCACGGCGGCCAGGACCAGCGCGAGCTCGGTGTTGCGCCGGGTCCGCACCGTCCGGCGGGGCCGGCCGGCGGTTCTCGTCACGGCGGAGGGTGTCGCCACGGACCGTCCTGGGTGTCCTGCTGCGGTGGTGGGCTGCCGCCGGGGTGACGACCGGGACGGACGGGCGGCCTGGCCCGTCCGTCCCGACGCGAGCGGCCGGTCCGGCGGGTCCGGCTCAGGCGGAGGCCGGGGCGGGCTGCACCCGGGACGCCTCGACGGTGGCCCTGAGCCCGGCCTCCGCCTCGGTGGAGAGCGAGGTCTGGATGATCCGGCCGCCGTAGCGGGCCAGCACCGGGACGACCTTGTCGGCGGTGGCCCTGCGGACCAGCAGGAACACCGCGGCGGTGCCCGGCTGGAGGTGCTGGGCAACCTCCCGCATGAAGTTGTCGTCCACCCCGATGTCGGTGGAGGCGCCGACCGCGGCGCCGGCGGCACCGCCGACCGCCGCGCCGAGGAACGGCATGAAGAACAGCAGGCCGATGACACCGCCCCAGAGCGCTCCCGAGGCGGCACCCGCGCCCGTGGTGCTGACCTGCTGGTGCAGCTTGATCCTGCCGTCCTCGCGGCGCTCCACGACGACCGCGTCCTCCAAGTCGATCAGCTTCTGCGTCTGCAGTCCGACCGCTTCGTTGCGCACCGCCTGGGCGGTGGCCAGATCCGGGTAGGCGATCGCGAAGAGGTTGCTCACGTGCTGGTCCTTCCAATCAGTCGGACGTACCGGCGGGTACAGGCGCCGGTACGGCGGCGCCCGCGCCCCGTTCGTCACCCTAACGAGCAATATCCATATGTATTGGCTCTTCCATCCGGTGTGTCCCGTATTGCCGAACCGGCCCGCCACCGTCGCGCCACGGCCCCGGGCCGGCCACCGCACCCGGCGCCACCCACCCGACCGGCACCCGACCGGCGCCCGACCGACCCCGGGCGGCGCACGCCCGGACACCGGGCAGCCGATCTCCCACCGGCGCCCGGGAGTTCACGCCGGAGCCCGGCGGCCCGCGCACCGGACCGCGTTGGCCATGGCGAACTGATGATCCCTAGGATCGGGCGGGTGACTACCGGACGACGCCCGAAGGCCAGGCTCGGCAGCCTGCTGGCCGCCCTGGCGATAACAGGCGGCGCGCTGCTCAGCGGCCTGCCCGCCCATGCCGACGAACCATCAGCCGGCGCCGCCGGCAAGGAAGCCCCCCGGGTCGACCTCGTCCTGGATGTCAGTGGCTCGATGAAAGCCACCGACATCCAGGGCAAGAGCCGCATCGCGGTGGCCCAGCAGTCCCTGAACGAGGTGATCGACGCCCTTCCGCCGGAGACCGACTTCGGCATCCGCACCCTCGGCGCCAACTACCCCGGCGACGACAAGACCCAGGGCTGCCTGGACACCAAGCAGCTCTTCCCGGTCGGCAAGACCAACAAGGTCGAGGCCAAGACCGCGGTCGCCACCCTGCGCCCGACCGGCTGGACCCCGATCGGCCTGGCCCTGCGCGGCGCGGCCCAGGACCTCGGCAAGGGCGAGACCACCCGCCGGGTGGTGCTGATCACCGACGGCGAGGACTCCTGCGCCCCGCCGGACCCGTGCGACGTGGCCCGCGAACTCGCCGCCCAGGGCATCCACCTGGTGGTCGACACCCTCGGCCTGGCCCACGACGACAAGACCCGCCAGCAGCTGCTCTGCATCGCCAACGCCACCGGCGGCACCTACACCGACGTCCGGACCCAGGAACAGCTCACCGACAAGGTGAAGCAGCTGGTCGACCGCTCCAACGACACCTACACCGTGGCACCGGTGAAGACCGCGGGCACCGACAAGTGCGAGAGCGCGCCCGTCCTCACCCCCGGCGTCTACAGCGACCGGGAGAAGTTCTCCGAGCACCGCGTCTACCGCGTCCCGGTCAAGGCCGGGCAGGAGCTGCGCGCCTCGGTCAGCGTCGCCCTGGACCGCGGCGTCGCCCGCGACTACGGCGTCCTGCTCCAGGCCACCAGCGCCACCGGCCAGGAGCTGGTCCGCGGCACCGATGCCGGCAGCGGCCGGACCGACGTGATCTCCACCGGCCTGCGCTGGTCCACCGACGACTCCAAGGGCTACGCCTCCGCGACGCCGTCCGCCTCGCCGAGCGGCAAGCCGGAGACCACCGTCTGCCTGGTCGTCAGCAACTCGCTGGCCGCCCAGCCCGGCGTCCAGGCCGAGCCCGGCCTGCCGCTGGAGCTGACGGTCGACCTGACCGCCGCCTCGCCCGCCCCGGACGGTCCGGCGATGGGTCTGGGCCGCGGCTGGATCCTGCTGCTGGTGCTCACCCTGGCCGGCCTGCTGACCGGCCTGCTGTTCGGCTGGATCGCACGCTGGCGGATCGCTGTCTGGCGGGAGAACTGACCATGCGTACCTCGACGACCCGCAGCGCCCTGGGCGGCGCGCTCGCCGCCCTCGCCCTGCTCCCCGCCCTGGCACTGGCGGCCCCGGCCGCCTCCGCCGCCTCGCCGTCCCCCTCGGCCAGTGCGAGCGGGAAGCCCGCCCCGGCCACCAAGGCCGGGACGTCCTTCCTGACCGCCATCAACCTCGCCCCCGGCCAGGACGCCAAGGTCGCCGCCTCCACCGGCGACTACCTGTACTGGGCCTTCGGGGCCTCCGAGGGCCAGACCCCGACCATCGGCCTGACCGTCGACCTGGCCCCCTCCGCCGACCGGCAGGGCCCGCAGACCTGGAGCGTCGAGGTCTTCGACGGGCTGCGCCGCCGCCAGTCCTGCACCGCCGGCACGCAGAACGCCACCGCCGACAAGTCCGCCGCGTCGCTCGCGCTGAGCTGCACCCTGCGCGAGATCCGCTCCTGGGCCGAGCCCTGGTCCGGGGACCCGCTGCCCGGCACCTACTACGTCCGGCTCTCGCTCGCCGACGCCCAGCAGCCGGACCTCGGCCTCGCCGCCGCCGTCCAGCTGCACGTCAGCGCCAAGGGCGACGCCGACAACGCCCAGCCGGAGGGCGGGGAGCTCAAGGCCCCGCTGGTCCCGCCGGTGGGCGGCGGCGCCGCGACCGCCAAGGCGGCCTCCCCCGAGGAGCCCGAGGACCACTGGTACACCGGCTGGTTCTCCGGCTGGAACGGCCGCTGGTTCTGGACCCTGGCCGGCGGCGCGCTGGCGGCCCTGGCCGGTGTCGCGGGCTACACGCTGACCCGCCACCCGCGCGGCCGCCGGCCCGCCCGCTACGGCTCCGTCCCGCCACAGGCCGGTGCCCCGCAGCCGGGCCCGTACGCGGGCTCGGGCCAGCCCTGACCGAACCCGACACCCTCCCGAGGGCCGGCCGGAGCTGCTCCGGCCGGCCCTCGGCCGTCTCGCCGCCCCCGCGGCGCCGTCCTACCCTCGAACCATGACCCGGCAGCCGGACGGCAGGATCGTGGTCGGCGTGGACGGCTCCCCGCTCTCCCTCGCCGCCGTCCGCTGGGCCGCCCGGCTGGCCGCGCTCACCGGGGGCCCACTGGAGGCGGTGACCGTCTGGGAGTTCCCCTGCCTGCTGGGCGAGCACGGCCTCGTCCCGCCCGCCCTGGACGGCTTCGGCCCCGAGCGGGACGCCGCCCGGATCCTCGACGAGACCCTCGCCGCCGCCCTCTCCCCCACCGGGGTGCCCGCCGTCCGGCGCCACCTCAAGGCCGGGACGCCGGGCCCCGCGCTGGCCGGCGCCGCCGAGGGCGCCGCGGTGCTCGTCCTCGGCAGCCGCGGCCGCGCCGCACCGCCCGGCGCCGCCCTCGGGACCGTCACCCACTACTGCGTGCACCACGCCCCGTGCGCCGTGCTGGTGGTCAGGTGATCATCGTCACAGCCCCAACCCCCGCGCCACCGAGGCCCGCTGACCCCCGGTCCGCCGCGCCTTCGGGCACAACGCAGAAGTCCCGCCCGATCTGTCGATCGGGCGGGACTTCCTGTTGGGTGGAGCTGAGGGGATTCGAACCCCTGACCCCCTCGATGCGAACGAGGTGCGCTACCGGACTGCGCCACAGCCCCAACGAGAAGAAACTTTAGCACCTTTCCGAGGGGGCTCGTGACCACCCCCGGGGGACCGGCCACCCGGGGACGCCGCAGCGCCCCCGGCCGGTCACTCGTTGGCGGCGCGCGGGCGGGACTCGGCGGCGGAGGGCTCGGCGTACTGGTCGAAGAGCGGGGTGTTGCGCGCCTGTGCCGGGCGGGCCTCCCCCATCCGGGTCTCCGCCGGGCGGGCCTCCGCCGGGCGCCCGGCGGTCCAGGTGCCGGGGGCCGACAGGTCGAGGCCCCGGGTGACGCGGGGCGCCACCGGAGCCGTGACGTAGGTCGGCAGCGGCACGGGGACGGGCTCCCAGGAGTCCGGGCCGGCCGCGCCGCGCTCACGCATGCCGTCCACCCACTCCTCGTGCTCGGTCGCCTCCGCCAGCGCCGAGGCGGACCCCGGGCCGGCCGGGCGGGCCGGCACCTGGTCCGACGCCGGGGCACGGTCGCGGTCGGTGGCGAGCCGCAGGTGCGGCCGGCCGCGGCCGGCCGGCTCCGCGGCCTCCGGGGCCTGCGGCGGCGCCTCCTCGGCCCGGCGGGCCTCGGCGCGCTGCTGCTCGCGCTTGCGCAGCCGCTCGGCGGCCTGGGCGGCCCGGGCGCGGTCGATCTTCACCTCGTACCGCAGGCGCTCCAGCTTGCGCAGGTGGCCGATGTAGAGGGTGAGGAGGGTCGCCGGCACCGCCGGGACCCAGAGGAAGGCCAGACCGGACACCGCCGCGACGACCGCGCCGAGGGCGAAGGCGAAGAAGAGGACGGTGACCATCCGGCGCCGCCGGGCCAGCAGCCGTGCCCGGGGTTCGATCCCGCTCCGCACCCCGGCCGGGCGCTCGGGGGCGCGGACGGCGGGCCGGTCGGGCTCGGCCGCCGCCTCGGGCCGCTGCTCCCGTTCCGGCTCCGGCTCCGCCGCGGCCTCGCCCGCGGTGCTGCCGTCGGGGTCGCCGGAGGCGGCCTCGTCCCGTTCGGGAGGGCCGTCGTCGTTGCTCTGCTCGTCGTCACGCGGTTCGTCGCCCAGGGCCCGGGACGCCCGCCGCTCCAGCGCCGAACGCCCGGCCAGCAGGCGGATGGCGGTGCTGAAGCGTTCCGTCGGGCGCGCCTCATTGAGCTCGTCCTGCCTGCGGAGCCACATCGGCACCAGATAGGCGGCCCAGGCCCCTACGATGACGGCGTAGATAAGGCCGCTACTGCTCACGTTTCACACCGTACGGGCGCCGGGGAAGGCCTGGCAGCAATTTGGCACGGCGTGTCGTGTGATCAAGCTGATTCTCCGACTATTTTGCCGGTATTTGTGCCCGTCCGTCGCCACGCCGATGCCATATCGATATTTCTTTCGAACATATATTCAATTACGTGGACGGCGGGCGGAACTGAGCGTCCGCCAGCGCTCCAGCATCCCCTCGGGGACCTCCTCGGCGGTCAGGGCGTACACGAGGTGGTCGCGCCAGTCACCGTCGATGTGCAGATAGCGCGGCCGCATTCCCTCCGAGCGGAACCCGAGCTTTTCCACCACCCGGCGGCTCGGCCCGTTCTCCGGCCGGATGCAGACCTCGATCCGGTGCAGGCCCAGGGTCGCGAAACAGTGGTCCACCGAAAGCGCCACGGCCGCCGGCATGATGCCCCGGCCGGCCACCGCCTCGTCGATCCAGTAGCCGACGTTGGCCGAACACATCGAGCCCCAGGTGATCCCGCCGACGGTCAGCTGACCGACCAGCCGGCCCTGGTGGAGCACGACGAAGGGCAGCATCCGGCCGGCCGAGGCCTCGCTGCGCAGGAAGCGGACCATCTGCCGGTAGGTCGGGCGCGGGCCGGCGCTGCGGCCGGCCGGGCCGGGCGGCACGGTGGCCTCCCAGCGCCGCAGCCAGTCCCGGTTGCGGCGGCTGACCTCCTGCCACTCGCGCTGGTCGCGGGCCCGGATCGGGCGCAGCGCGACGTCCCCCTCGTGGAGTTCTACCGGCCAACCGGCGTTCAGTGCGCTCTCCCGGAAGCAGGTGCGTCGGGCCGGGGGTGGTCCCCGCCGCCGAGCTGGTCGACGGCGTGCGCGAGCAGCGGCTCCAGGACGGCCAGGCCGTCCTTGACGCCACCGGTCGAGCCCGGCAGGTTGACGATCAGGGTACGTCCCGCGAGGCCCGCCAGCCCGCGGGAGAGCGCGGAGGTCGGGACCTTCTCACGGCCGTACGCCCTGATGGCCTCGGGGATGCCGGGGATCTCCCGGTCGATCACCCGGGCGGTCATCTCGGGCGTGAGGTCCATCGGGGAGATGCCGGTGCCCCCGGTGGTGAGCACCACGTCGTAGCCGGCCGCGACGGCCTCGCGCAGGGCCGCCTCGACCGGTTCGCCGTCCGGCACCACCCGGGGGCCGTCGACCGTGAAGCCCATCGCGCTCAGACCGGCCACCAGCAGCGGCCCGCCGCGGTCCGGGTAGACGCCGGCCGAGGCGCGGTTGGAGACGGTGACGGCCAGTGCCCTCATGACCGGGGCGCTCATGCCGGGCCCTCGGCGAACCAGTCGCCGCTCTTGCCGCCGGTCTTGCTGAGCACCCGGACGGACTCGATGGCGGCGCCCTTGTCGACGGCCTTGACCATGTCGATCACGGTGAGCCCCGCCACCGCGACGGCGGTGAGCGCCTCCATCTCCACACCGGTGCGGTCGGCCGTCCGCACGGTGGCCGTGATCTCGACCGCGTCGTCGGTGACGGCGAGTTCGACCTGCACCCCGGAGACCGCGATCGGGTGGCAGAGCGGGATGAGGTCCGGGGTCTTCTTGGCCCCCATGATCCCGGCGATCCGGGCGACGGCGAGGGCGTCGCCCTTGGGCACGCCCTCGCCGCGCAGCAGCTCGATCACGCGGGGGGCGACCCGGACCCGGCCGGCCGCGACCGCGGTGCGCGCGGTGGTGGCCTTCTCGGAGACGTCGACCATCCGGGCCGCGCCCTGGTCGTCGACGTGGGTGAGGCGGTCGCCGGGGGGTGAGGTGGTCACGGGTGGCTCCAGGGGGCGCGCAGATCGAATACCGCGCTACCGTACTCCTCGCTCCGGCCAGGGCGTGGGACGGCCCGTGTCAGGGGGCGAGACGGCCCGGTCACCGGACCCGCTCAGCCGCCCAGCAGGACGACGTCCACCTCGCTGCCGGCGGGGAGTTCGGTGACGTCCTCCGGCACGGTGATCAGGCAGTCCGCCCTGGCCAGCGCGCCGACCAGGTGCGAGCCCGCGCCGCCGACCGGCTCCACCACGCCGTCCGCCGGCGTGTACCGGCCGCGCAGGAACTGCCGGCGCCCGGCGGGCGAGCGCAGCGCCACCGGGCAGAGCGCCCGGACCACCGGGCGGTGGACGTCGGCGGCACCGAGCATGGTGCGGATCACCGGGCGGACGAAGAGCTCGAAGGAGATGTAGGCGCTGACCGGGTTGCCGGGCAGCGCCAGCAGCGGGACGCCGGGCCCGGCACCGATCCGGCCGAAGCCCTGCGGCTTGCCGGGCTGCATCCGCAACCGGCGGAAGTCCACCCCGCCGTAGGACTCGAAGACCTCCTTGACCACGTCGTACGCGCCGACGCTGACGCCGCCGCTGGTGACGATCAGGTCGGCCCGGCCGAGCTGGTCCTCCAGGACGGCGCGCAGCCGCGCAGCGTCGTCCGGCACCCCGCCGACGCGGTAGGCGATGGCTCCGGCGTCCAGGGCGGCGGCGGTGAGGGTGAAGCTGTTGGAGTCGGCGATCTGCCCGGGACCGACCGGCTCGCCGGGCTGGACCAGCTCACTGCCGGTGGAGAGCACCACCACGCGCGGGCGGGGGCGGACCTTCACGGTGGCCCGGCCGATCGCGGCGAGCAGGCCGAGCTGAGTGGGGCCGAGCCGGGTGCCGGCCTCCAGGACCCGGTCGCCGGCGGCGACGTCGCTGCCGCGGCGGCGGATGTGGGCGCCCTCGGAGACCGGGCGCAGCACCCGGACCTCCTCGTCCTCGACCGCGGCGCCCATCGCGTCGGCGGCCAGGCCGGTACCGCTGCCGCCGTCGGTCCACTCGACCGGGGCGACGGCCTGGGCGCCGGGCGGGACGGGGGCGCCGGTCATGATCCGGGCCGCCTGGCCGGGGCCGACCCTGGGCAGTTCGGCGGCGCCGGCGGCGATGTCGCCGACCACCGAGAGCACCGAGGGGTACTCGGTGGTGGCTCCGGTGGTGTCGGCGGTGCGAACGGCGTAGCCGTCCATCGAGCTGTTGTCGAAGGGCGGCAGGTCGCCGTCGGCGAGCACGTCCTCGTCGAGCCGGCAGCCCTGGGCGTCGAGCAGCTGGAGCTCGATCGCGGGCAGCGGGCCGACGGCGGCCAGCACGTCGGCGAGGTGCTCGTCGACGGTCCACAGGCGTGCCGGGCGAGCGGCCGGTGCCGGGTCCGCGGATCCGTCGCAGCAGGCTGCGGCGGGGGTGGGGCTGTTCTCCGTGGACCCGGTCATCGGCGCTCTCGCTCTCTGTCGGTGTGTCAGTCCTGCAGCTCGGAGGCGACGAACTCACGGAGCCAGGAACGGAACTCCGGGCCCAGGTCCTCGCGCTCGGAGGCCAGACGGACGATAGCGCGCAGGTAGTCGGCGCGGTCACCCGTGTCGTAGCGGCGGCCCTTGAAGAGCACGCCGTGCACCTGGCCGCCGCTCTCCGCGTCGCGGGTGGTCAGCTCGCGCAGGGCGTCGGTGAGCTGGATCTCGCCACCGCGGCCGGGCGGGGTCTCGCGCAGCACGTCGAACACCGAGGGGTCGAGCACGTAGCGGCCGATGACGGCGTAGTTCGACGGGGCGTCGGCGGTCTCGGGCTTCTCGACCAGGTCGGTCACCTGGAAGACGTCCTCGCCGAAGCCGTTGGCCTTGACGGCCGCGCAGCCGTACAGGTGGATCTGGGAGGGGTCGACCTCCATCAGGGCGACGACCGAGCCGCCGAGCTCCTGCTGGACCTCGATCATGCGGGCGAGCAGCGGGTCGCGCGGGTCGATCAGGTCGTCGCCGAGCAGAACGGCGAAGGGCTGGCCGGCGACGTGCTGCTCGGCGACCGAGACGGCGTGGCCGAGGCCCTTCGGGTCGCCCTGGCGGACGTAGTGCATGTTCGCCAGGTCGACGGACTCGCGCACCCGGCGCAGACGGTCCTGGTCACCCTTGCGGGCGAGCAGCTCCTCCAGCTCGTAGGCGCGGTCGAAGTGGTCCTCGAGCGCCCGCTTGTTGCGGCCGGTGACCATCAGTATGTCGGACAGCCCGGCGGAGGCCGCCTCCTCGACGACGTACTGGATCGCCGGCTTGTCGACGACGGGCAGCATCTCCTTCGGCGTCGCCTTGGTGGCCGGGAGGAAGCGCGTGCCCAGTCCGGCCGCGGGGACCACGGCCTTGGTTACCGGAATTCGGGAGCTGATCGTCGTCATGCGTTTACCTTACTAAGGCATGTTTTCGCCCGGCCGAGCGCGGTTGACCGGCTAGGACAGCACGTCGCTGGGCCCGGCCACGGTGGCAGGCAAAGGGGAAATGCCGGGTGAGGCGAGGGGGTCCTCTCCGGCACAGGGCGACAGACTACCCGGCTTTTCCGAACGGTCACGCTCGGCATCCGAGCCGCTGAGTGGACGGGAGGAGGCGGCCGCGCGCCAGCAGTCCCCACCGGCCGCGCGGGCCTCGGCCAGGGCCCGGTCGGCGGCCCGGAGCAGGACGGCGGCATGGGTGCCGTCGGCCGGCAGCACCGCGAGTCCGACGGCGGCGGTCAGCCCGTTGCCGTTCGGGCGGCGGCCCTCGCGCGGGCCGGAGGACCAGTCCAGCAGCAGGTGGCGGCGGACCGACCAGACCAGCCGTTCGGCGACGTGCGCCGCGCCCTCGGCACCGGTCGCCGGCAGCACGACCAGGAACTCCTCACCGCTGTACCGGCCGAGGGTGTCGGAGCGGCGGATCTCCATGCCGAGCCGCTGGGCGAGGTCGCGCAGTATCGCGTCGGCCCGGGCCCGGCCGTGCTCGGCGATGACCGCGTCGAAGCCGTTGATGTCCAGCAGCAGGACGGCCAGCGGGTGCGGGCCCTCCTGCTGGTCGGCCTGCTCGGCACGGCGGGCGCGCTCGATCTCCCGGTCCAGCGTGAGCTGCACGTGGCGGTAGTTCCAGACCCCGGTGAGCGGATCGCAGGACGCGGTGCGCTCCAGCTCGGCGCAGCGGGCCTCCAGCTCGCCGACCTGCTCGCAGAGCCGGGCCTCGCGCTCGGCGGCGGCGTCGCCGGCCCGGCGCAGTCGCAGTCCCAGTACGGCGGCACCGGCCAGCGCGGGGGCGCTCAGCGCGGCCAGGGCCTGGACCAGCAGCGGGGTCGACATCGGGGCGCCTTCCGCATGTCAGGCTCTGGGCGTCGCGGGCACAGAGCTGTGGAGGAGATCCCATGCACAACGAGAAGAGCGCGCTGAGGACACGGCTGCTGGCCGAGCGGCGCGCGCTGGTGGCGCAGGAGCGGGAGGAGGCGGCGCACGCGCTGGCCGGGCACGCCGGGGAGCTGGCCGCGCCGGGCACCACGGTGGCCGCGTACGTGTCGGTCGGCGCCGAGCCCGGCACCCGGCCGCTGCTGGACGCGCTGCTGGCACGCGGCGTCGAGGTCCTGCTGCCGGTCCTGCTGGCCGACAACGACCTGGACTGGGCCGTGTACGAGGGGCCGCAGGCGCTGGCACCGGCCGGGCGCGGGCTGCTGGAGCCGGTCGGCGGGCGGCTCGGGCCGGAGGCCGTGACCACGGCGTCGCTGGTCCTGCTGCCCGGCCTGGCGGTGGACCGGCGGGGGCTGCGGCTGGGCCGCGGCGGCGGCTCGTACGACCGGGTGCTGGCCCGGCTCGGGCGGGCCGGCGCACGCCCGCTGCTGGCGGTGCTGCTCTACGAGCACGAGCTGCTGGAGAGCGTGCCGGCCGAGCCGCACGACCTGCCGGTGGACGTCGCCCTCACCCCGTCCGGGCTGCACCGGCTGGGCCGCCGGCCGCGGTGACGCGGCCGGCGGTACGGCGGCGGCCCCGCAGCTGGGGTTGGGTGGTGCGGGGCG
>NZ_JBSFNM010000076.1:0-41613 GCF_053587085.1 Kitasatospora sp. NPDC003701 | reverse complement strand
GGTGGAGGTGGTGGTTGCCATGACCATCACGCTAGGCGCCGCGGGGCGGCCGGGGCTTCTCGAATCCTGACCGGTCTCGCGACCTGCTTCGCCACACACGCACCGTGTCCGGATGCCGCCCCGTCTCCCGGGCGATGTGCGCGTTGGAGCGACCGCGCGCCGCATGCAGCACGACCTGGGCGCGTACCCGCAGTCGGTGCTCGGTCTTGTGGCCGTAGGCGGCCTTCTTCGACCGCGCGCGTTCGGCGGCAGTCGGGGCTGTCGGGCAGGCGGGCATCGCGGGCATCGCGGGCAGGCCGATCAGCAGATGTGGATGGTCGGGCAGCCGGACCTGAGCCGAAAAGGAGTCGCGCTCCCGGCGATGCGCCGTTAGCGTGCGCCGCGTGGACGTTGAAGATCCCAAAGAGGTGGTCCGGCGAGGGTACGACCTGCTCTCGGAGCACTATGAGCGGGCATTCGGCAGCGAGACGAAGTACGGATCGTGGATCGAGGAGTTGCTCGACCGGTTGCCGGAGGCAGGCACCGTCTTGGACATCGGGTGTGGCACCGGTGTCCCGGCGGCCCGGTCCTTGATCACGGCTGGTCACCGGGTGACGGGCGTCGACATCAGTGAGGTCCAGATCCGCAGGGCGCGGGAACTCGTGCCGGGCGCTGACTTCATCCGGGCTGACGCCACGACCTTGGAGTTCCCCGAAGAGAGCTTCGACGCCGTGGTCTGTCTGTATGCCCTGATCCATATTCCGGTGGAGGAACAGCCTGCCCTGCTGAGTCGGATCGCTTCCTGGCTGCGGCCCGGGGGCTGGTTTCTGGCCACCGCCGGGCATCGAGCCTGGACCGGGACCGATGAGAATTGGCTCGGTGGCGGGGCGGCGATGTGGTGGAGTCACGCGGATGCCGCGACGAACCGCTCATGGCTCGTGCGGGCCGGCCTCGACGTGGTTCACGAGGAGTTCGTGCCCGAGGGCGACAGCGGCCATGTCTTGTTCTGGGCTCGGCGCTCTTTGGGGTGACAGCGGCGGGAAGGAGTGGAGGCGTCGGGGCGGCCCCGATCGTGCGAGGTTCCGGATCGGCGCGGAGGGCCTGACACCTTGCTCGCCGGCTGGAGCCAGATGGCCTTGCTTCTCCGCGGCCACCGAAGTCGCTACAGAAACCGCTCCCGAATCTCTGATCCAGGACCCACAAGTGATCTGACCTCACCTCACCCCCGAGGGACTTCCGGGGTCGACCGCCAAACCGCGAGGCAGACCCCCGCTCCGAGCCGTCACCAGCACCTGCCGGCCCGTCAGCCGCCTGCGACCCTCCCCCGGCCCGGACCACCGCCCGGAGCTCACCTCCAGGCGCAGCTGAGCGCCGGGCCGGAGTCCGGGGGTGAGGAGGACGGTGCCGGTGCGGCGCAGGTGAGCGACGAGGCGCTCCAGGTCTCGGGGCTTGAGGTGCGCCGCCCGGGTGCCGGCAGGTCTAGTCGCCGTAGCATCTCCGCGCAACGATGAGCAGACGGCACTCAGGCCAGGCGATCTCCTAGACAAGGTCCTCAGCACGGTAGCGGGGACCAGCGGTGCTCCCCCCTCCCTGGTCGCGCTGGCCACCGCGGTACGCCCGCCCGGCGGTATCGCGCGCCTGCCCGGGTACCGGGCGGCTCATCGTGAGAGGTATGGCGCCATGAGGAGCCGCCCAGACCAGGCTGCCGCACATCGAATCGATGCGCGCGACGGCCGGCCCGCTGTCGTCCGGGCCCGGCTGGTGTGGCGAGGTGAAATGGGACGGTTCTCCAGACACGAAAATGTGCCTCCGCTTGGGCACTGGCTATCCGGGCCGGGGCCGACACTCGGAGACTGCCTGTACGACAACCCATGAAACACCCTCACTCTGGGCAGATTCCGTCAGCGCCGCAGCTCGCGCGAGGTCAAGGAGTCGTGAGCGGCGCGCCGAGAAGATTGCTCACATGGCGTGCGTCTCTCATCTGCTCTTCCTCGGGTTGCATGTAGCGCTGGACGAGGAAGTGGTAATCATGGTCACCGCGTACGAGCTCTCGGTAGGCGGTCATGCATTGCAGGACGTCGGGGAGCAAGTCCTCACCACCGAGCGTGGCAACTTGGTCGAGGGCCTGCTTTTCGAGGGAAATCATCCTTTCGACATTTGTCGTCACCAGGTCGTTGACTCGGCCGACGGCATCCCGGGTCGAATATTGATGATTCCTCTCCAGAATGAATACCGCGTTGTGGGAGTACCCGGAGATGCGCTCCTTGCGGGCCGACAAAAGATCATTGTATAGACCAACTACTTGGCAGGCGGAGTCACGGAGCTCGCGCCATGTGGGCAGTTGCCGCACCTGCTCGGGGAGATCGACACAGCACGCAATTTCGCACATGTCCAAGTACATCGGCATGCCGATGGAGTCGATGCGGTGCAGCTGGTAGGCGTCGATGGACGGGAGGCGGCCGCTCATACGGTCGATGGTTTCAGCGTAGTAGGTCCATAGCCACTTACTGATATCCGTGCGAAGGGACCTACGCCAGCTTGCTGACCGGCCGGCAGTGAGTCGGTTCCAGAGGTCGAGCAGTGCTTCGCCCAGGACGTTGGTGGGCTTTGCACCGTGCATGATTGCGGTGAGGTGCTGGATGGCGTTCGCACCGAACGAGGGCTGTGCCCCTGCTGGCCCGTCGTCGAATTCGTCGTCGAGGATGAAGGCGAAGGCAGTCCACTGGCCGATCAGAGCGACTACCTCGGGGGCGGCGCGGGGGTGATTCAGGGCGGGGAACAGTTGAGGCCGGGCACGCCGCAGGTAGCGTCGATTGGCGGGTGCCGGGCAGATGCCCATCTGATCGATCCAACACCAGGTTGCGATCTCCGCCTGGGCGAGGGCCGGATTGGGAACTGCCGGCGGGAATGGCATGTAGAAGTCTGTGCGGGAGAACTCGAGCTCGGACGACATCTAAGGACACACCTACCTTTTCTGCCTGGGCCGCAAGGACTCTGATGGGCAGTGAAGTCACGAGATGCTCCCGCGCCGACCGGCTCCAAGTGGCCGATCTTCAGGCGCGAGGCGAGATTGAGCTTGACCTCGACTCCGCGCCCGCCCGTACGCGCGACTACGGCCTACCCACCCGCACCTCCTGCCGCCCGGGCGGGCGAACCAGCGCCCGAAGCACGCGGCGCACAACCACCCACCGCCGCACGCCGCACGAACTGCACGGTCGTACCCCGGGCTGCCCGATGGTCAGGGTCGAGCGTGGTGTCACTGCCCCTGAGACATGCCTCAGCCTGGAGAAGGACGGCGCCCGCTCCGTCGAATACGTGCGAGGGGACGGCACGGTCCGGCTGACCGGTCGCAACGGCACCGACCGGTTCCCGGAGATCGCCGAGACGCACGCCGGGGTACCCGGGCCGCCGCTGATCCTCGATGGCGAGACGTCGTCCTGCAGCGCGACCGGCCCACCTTCGTCGGCTCGGTCGGAACCGGCTTCGCCACCGCCGAACGACGCGCCCCGGCCGCCACGCTGCGCCACCACGCGACGCCCGTGCCCCCGTTCGCCGGCGACACCGGAGCCCCCGTGCACGGGGAGGCGAGGCGGCGTGTGCGGGTGGGTCGCGTCCGGGTGGTGGTGGATGCCGGGGCCGGGGGCAGTTGGGTGGTGCTGGGCCAGGTGGTGTCCGGGCTTGCTTGGATGAGGGCGTCGAGGCGGCTTTGGGCCTCTGGGCGGGGGTGGGCGTGGCACGGCCGGCCGGGGCAGGTGCCGGAGCGGTACGGGGTGCGTTCGACAACCGCCCTGCATGCGGTGCAGGTCATCATCCGGGCGTCCTCGCCGCGGTGTGTCACTGGCCTGCCTTCGTACTCCTGGTCCTGATCCTCACGTCATCGACCGTACGGGGTCGTGGGGGCCGGGCCGGCGCGGTGGCGGGGTGAGGTGTCCCACGCCGCGGCTGGTCCGTTCCTCTCGGGCTCGCCGAGTGTCCACCCGCTGACAGGGGTCACGGGGCCGCGCCAGGTTGGCAGGGTGCGGGTGCTCCGGCCGTCCCGGACGGTGACGTCGCGCAGGTGGACGGGGCGGCGGTCGGGTGCCTGGCGCGTCCCCGTGCCCGGGACGCCGGTGCGCCCGCATGTCTCCAGGGAGAACTCGGCAGGCTGGTGCGGCGCGCAGCGGTAAGTCCCCGGTGGCGTGATGATGGAAGGAGTAGACCTGCGCGAGGTGAAGTGCCATGGTCAGGTTCACTCCGGACAACTCGACCGAGATCGCCGTCAACGCGGGGACCGCCGGCCGGGCAGACTTCACGGTGGCCCCGTCCGGGAGTGCCGTCGGACTTGAGGTCTGGCACCGGACGATCCCCTTCACTCCGGGAGCACCACCGCCCCCCTTCGTCCTCGGCCCGGTCTGGAACCCGCCCCACCCGACGCGTACCTTTCACCAGGACATCCCGGTCGGCTTCCTCTACCAGGCCCGACTCTTCGAGAAGGGCAGGGGCAGTCCGGCTCTCGCGGAGAAGCCGCCGCCGGAGTTACTGATCGGCAAGGTCGACACGCCCTGCCTCGGTGGCAAGACACGAAGCGCCTTCCTCACCGGCTGCATCCAGAGGCCCCAAGCCCTCATCACTCCGGGCGGTACGTTCGTGTCGGTCGCGTTCGCGACGAGCGACCTGACCATGGCCAGGGTCCAGATCTCCGACAGCCCGCCCCAGGTCGAGACGCTGACCGGGCACCCGTTCTTCAGCGATCAGCAGGTCGTCGCCGCCGCGGCGTCCGACCGGCCGGCGTGGATGCACGAGTTCTCGTTGATCGACGACCTGCACTCACCGCTCACCTCCGACCACATCCACCTGACCCCGGGCGCCGAGCTCCACTTCATCATCGTGGTCTGGAACGCGGCGGGCTTCTTCGATTTCATCTGGAACACCACCGGCGCAGCCCCCTCCACGCCACCGGAGAAGATCAAGGTCAAGAGTCGGACCGTCGAGGCCAGGCTGGTCCGGGTCCACTGCTACGACGACAGTGACGACCTGAGCTTCGGTGAAGCGCACTTCACCTTCGGCCTCGCCGGCGGGGCCATGCCGGTGACCCAGACCTTCCGGTGGGACCCGATGGCCTCGGATTCCGATATGCCTCCGACCCCGCTCCTGGCGACGCCCCTCAAGCTGGTCGCCCCGTTCACCGACTTCGGGGTGGTCGTCTGGGTGGACGCCACGGAAGAGGACAAGGTCGGCAGCGTCCCCCCGGACTCCGACGACAGCGCGAGCACGGCCGGCCCGCTCGGCAGTGGCGCGGGGCGCGGCACCCCGCTGAGCTTCCCCGTGGGCGAGGGCCGGGAGGAGGTGACCAACCGGCTGCTGGAGCTCCAGAGCGTGCCGACCACCGACGGCGACATGTTGAGTTTCGGAGCCAAGATCCTCTACTCGGTCAGCTACGCCTGAACTGCGGCACCGGACTTCCCCGGGGTGGCCGCGACCTGAACAAGCGAGGTCATGATGGGAAGACTGTTCGCGGACCGCCCGTCGGCGATCGCCCTCACCGGCACGGCGATCTTCACCGTTGACGCGAGCGACGTCATGGACGGGATGGCCGGCCTGGAGTTCTGGGAACGGACGATTCCCTTCCCCTCGGGTGGGACACCGGCAGCCCCGCCGCCGGACTTCTCGCTCCGGACCGGCCCGGTGTCCGAGGACCCCGTCAGTCCGACCATCCAGGCCGTGCCCCTCGGGAGCATCTACCAGGTGCGTGCTCTCAACCGAGGAAGCGGCAGCGCCCGGCTCGCGGAGAATCCGGATCCGCAGCGCACGATCGGTGCCCTGGACTTCCCCTCCATCACCCGCGGCCCCCGGCGGACCCATCTGACGGCTTGCGGCAACAAGCCCCGAGTCGTCGTGACCCCGGGCGGCACCTTCGTCTCCATCGCGTTCGCCACCCAGTCCCTGACCATGGCCCGGGTCCAACTCCTGGACAGTTCGCCCGAAATGGCTGGACCCGGTGGCACGGCCGACCCGTACTTCTTCGCGCCGAACGTGATCGCCAGCGCCGTCTCGACCAGCCCCGCTCTCGTGCACCGGCTCTCGCTCGTCGACCAGATCTCGTCGACCTCAACGGGCCATATCCCTCTGCGCACAAACCAGGTGGTCTGGTTCAATGTCCTGGCCTGGGACGACCAAGGGAACTACGACGTCGTCTGGAACACCACCGGCCTCGCCCCCGCCACACCGCCGGAGACGATCAGGACGAAGCAGCGCGTCGTCCGCGCCCGGCTGGCCCGGCTGTACTGCCATGACGACAGCGACCAGCTCGGAAGCGGATCCGGCGCGTTCACCTTCGCAATGACCGGCGGCTCCTCGGCGGTCACTTCCGATCCGGTCTCCTGGAACCCGATGTCCACGGGGGACATGCTCGAAGTTCCCGCCGGAACCACCGACCTCGTCATCTCCCCGCCCGACGCCGCCACCACGGTCCGCGTCCGAGTGGACGGTGTCGAGGACGACTCAGGCAGTTTCCCCAGCGACAGCGATGACAAGGCAAGCACCGCCGACGGCAAAGGTCCGGCACTCCCGTTCCCGATCGGGCGCGGGAAAGAAGTGGTGACCGACACCGTGATCACCCTGAAAAGCCTCCCGACAACCCTTAGCGGCGACGAGCTCAGCTTCTCAGCCGACATCGTCTACGACATCGACTACACCTGACCCGCCAACGAGGTCCGCGCCCCCGTAGCGAGATCAACGAACTCCCCGGAGGGTCGAGCCGTCCGCCCAGGAGGTCAGACCGCCGAGAACCGCCGAGAAGCTGATCGGCGCGCTCGGCGCCAACTGGACCCCCGACGAGTGGCGCTGCCCCCTACGAGAACCAGGAGGCCCCAAGGAGTCGGGTCGGCGCCACCGGCGAGCAGCGGCGCTCCCGGGTCCCAGGCCGCGTGGCCAGGCATGCGAGTTCCAGCACCGACGCGACCGCCCTTTCTCCCTGTTCCACGAGCTCGTCGCGGAGCAGTCGGGTGTCGTTCCAGGCACCGGAGAGTTCCTCGGCCAGCAGTCGTTCGTCCATGGCGGGCGCCTTACGAGTTGCCGCACGACAATGATGCGGTCGTGATCGTGTCGGAGCCCCGCGACTTGGTGCTGGTACTTGTCGATGCTGGCCTGACAGGATCGGCTCGTGATCAAAACCTCGATGACCATGCGCGAGCTCGTGGTCGGTGACTTCCACGCTGTACATGCCTTCGCCAGCCTGCCGGAGGCCTGCCGCTACCAGGCGTGGGGGCCGAACACCGAGGAACAGACGCGGGACTTCGTCCAAAGCGCGGTGGATGCCCGACTGCGGTCCCCACAGGCGAGATTCGTGTATGCGGCCTGCCTCGACGGTGAACTCGTCGGTATGGGCGAGCTGAAGGTTCGTAGTCCGACCCACCGTCAGGGCGAGATCTCCTACCTCGTGCATCCTCGGGTGTGGGGTCGAGGCGTGGGCACTGCCATCGGCGGGGAGCTTCTCGGCAGAGGGTTTGAGCTGATGGGACTGCATCGGATCTATGCGACCTGCGATCCTCGCAACGTCGCATCGGCCCGGGTGCTGGGCAAGCTCGGCATGACCCACGAGGGCCGACACCGGCACACCGCGCTGATCCGGGACGGCTGGCGTGACTCCGAAGTCTTCAGCATCCTCGACCAGGAATGGGCGCACCGGCCCGGGCCTGAATGATCGGGGGCATCGGTGGTCAGGCTCGGGCAGTCGCCCTGGTGCCGGAGGCAAGGAGCCGCGCGGGATCTCGTCGACTGCCTCACCTTCAACGACACCATCATCGAGACCGGCGCCGACTCCTGTCGCCTCGCCTCGACCCGGGCACGGAGCCAAGCACCCGCCATGGCCAGCTGACCGCCGAGGGCTCCGGGGCGACGACCTGCCAGCCTCCGCCCAGGCGACGGGTCGTCGGTCCGAGGTGCTCCAGTAGGCTGCGTTGGCCATGGATACGCACGCCGAACCCGCGCGGCCCCGGCAGGACGCGATCGGCTCCGGTCCGCCGATCCGGCAGCTCTTCCGGAACGTCATCGCCGACCGCCTGCCGGGCCGCAGGCCGCCCCAGGCGGCGATGCTGTTCGACGCCGAGATCGACCCCCACCGGGACGACCGGAGCTTCCTCGGCGACTTCTACAACGAGATCCTCCACCAGGACACCTGCCAGCCGACCACCGCCGACGGCCTCGCCCTGCTCGCGGCCCTCGCCGTCGACGACCGGGTTCCCGCCCGACAGCGGTTCCAAGCCGTCCATCTGCTGGTCAGGGCTGCCACCGTCGGCGAACGCCACCTTGCCCAGACCTGGCCGAACACTCCTCAACAGGCCGATCCCGACAGCGAGGCCCGGGCCCGCAGCGTGGTCCGGGCCCGCACTCCAGACCTGCTGACCCGCTGGCCCGCCGAATGCCCTGCGGTCCGGCTCGCCCTCGCCGGCCTCGCCGTAGTCTCCCCCACCGACCGCACCCTGCCCGCCCTGACACCGCGCCTGCAGACCTTCGCCAACCAGCACCCCCACGGCAGCAACATCGGCGACTACGTCCGGTTCGTCCTCGTCATGGCCGCACAGGACGACGACCGGACCCTCGCCGTGACCGAGAAGCTCACCGACGCCTGCTGGGCGGGAACAACACGAGGAGTGCCGACACGGGCACGAGCCCTCCACCTCCTCGACCAGATGCTGGCCAGGGTCGGAGCCGAACTGACCCGGCCACACGCCGAGCAGTGACGCGCCGCAGGCACAGCGAGCGATTCACCGCGCATCGCTCTCGCTGCTGTTCCTCGGGTGCCGGCTCGACTTCCCCTTCCGTGACACGCCCATGCTGAGTGAGCAAGCCTCTGCCGAATGGGGTGGGGAGGATCGACTGGTCGGAAGCTTCCACGCGTACGCGAGGGCGAGCGCGACGCATCGGGCATCCTGACGGTCGTAGCCGGTCGCTGCACGCACTTCGTTGATCGCCGCCTCCCAGCTCCCCTGCCGGATGAGGTCGCGGGCGTGCTCTTGCGTCGTGCGCGGCACCGGCAGCCGCAGAGCCCGCACGATGTCGAGGTCCCAGCCCTGCCTTCGAGCGCGCCACGACCGTACTCGTTGTCCCGTCAACCAGTTCACGCATACCCCCGCTGCTCCGTAGCGGCGGCCCGCTCCAGTTGCGCTTGGTGAGGATACGGATTCGCAGGAGATGGAAGGAAGCCCAGCCGTACATCGCCCTCTTGATCGTTATGACCTGTTGACGCAGCCCTCGACGACGCCCGAAATCCTGGCGTGGGTGACGCTGGCGGTCACCGCGGTTGAGGTCCCGGCGAGGGACTCCGGTGAGGCCGCGGATCGTCGAGTGACGTCACTTCTGGGGTTCTGGCTCCTTTCCGGAAGAGCCAGAGCCACTTCAATCGCGGGGCCGCTGCCGCGGGCCTCAGCGGCGGCGGAGCATCTCCGGGAAGAGCGGGGTCGGGCTGTCGAAAAGCGTAGTCGGGCGATGGCGCAGGTGGAGGTCGAAGAAGGCCGCGAGGTAGGCGCGTTGGGCCGCGACGGCCCGGGAGCCGTCGATGGTGCCGAGGAGCTGGTCGAACTGCTCGTCGGGCCAGCTGAGGACCGGGCGTGCGGCGGGCAGCAGAACGGCGAAGTCGCTGAACGTGAGGTGGCCGGAGCCGCTCAGGGTGAGCTGCCGGCGCCAGGAGGTGAGCCGGGGCCAGAGCGCGTCCCACATCGCGTCGCGGGCGGGGCGGACGTCGGACGCGCCGATGAGCAGCAGCGGGCGGGCCAGCCCGTCGGTGGCGGCGGTACCGAAGACCGGACCGTCGAGGCTGACGCCGGCCAGGACGCGTGGTTCGTCGTGCAGGGTCTGGACGGCGGTCGCGCCGCCCATGGAATGGCCCAGCATGCCGATCGCGGTGAGGTCGAGGGCCGCGCCGAGGCCCGGTGGCAGGTCCCGCCGCTCGGCGTCGGGGTTGTCGCCGGCCGCGAGGTCGGTGAGGCGGTCCAGGACGAAGCGGGTGTCGGTGGTGCGGTAGGCGACGATCTCGTCGTCGGTCATGGCGTGCACGGCAGGGGTGTTGCGGACCTCCAGCCGCCCGTCGGGGCCGCCGGGGAACAGCACCTCGCCGGCGTCGAAGGTGTGGTCGATCCCGACGACCACGTAGCCGCGCGAGGCGAGGTCCTCGGCCTCCGCCGTGCCGAAGGAGCGGTCGCCGCGCGAGCCGGGTGAATACAGCACGACGGGATGGCGGCCGGTGCGGGCGGCGGGCGCGTCCTGGAGGGAGTGGGTGGGCGCCCAGACGAGGTGCCCGGGGGTGACACCGAGGAAGCCGGACTCCAGCTGTGCCTGCTCGGCGGTGCCGGTCCAGGGTACGCGGGGCCGGCCGGACGGGCCGCAGGCGGCGGCCGGGTACCAGAGCTGCACCATCAGTTCGCGCGGGCGGGGGGTGGGCGCCCACAGGTCGGTGCGGTGCTGGTCCACGAGGTGCAGCGCGGTGGTCGCGACGGGGTTCGGGCCGGTGGGCGCGGGGAGGGTGAGGCGGATCGACGCGGGCGTGCTCGTGCCCCGCGGGGTGGGCGCGGCGGCCGTCGCGGCCGGCGCCGCGGCGACGAGCGCGCCGGCGGCCAGCACGGCGGCGAGCGCCGCGAGGAGGGGGCGGTGGCGGTCGGTCATCCGGGCTCCTTCGTGGGGTTCTTCATGGGAGGCGCACGGCCTCGCAGCCCGGCCCCCGCAGGGGCGAGGGGCCGGGACCGGGGCGGCTGCGCTCCACGGTGGCGGGTCCTCCCGGCCGCCGCGTCCCACCACGGGCATACGACCCTGGTCGGATGTCCGACGGCCGGCTCGTGGCTAGCCTTGCCGCGTGGAGACCGCCGAGCCCTTCGCCGTTGCCCCGCCGCCGGCACCGCCCGGGACGACCCGGCGGCCGGCCAGGGCCCACTGGGCTCACTGGGCCCTGGCCGACGCCTCGGCCGCGCTGGCCGGTAGCGCCGTGACCGGCGTCCGTGTCCTCGCGGCGGTCCGCGACTTCGACCCGCACGGGCGCGGCAATCCGCCACCCGAGGCCGCGGCCCTTCCCGTGGCACTGCTCGCCGTCGCGGCGCTCGGCACCGCGCTCGCGCTGCGCCGTCGCCACCCCGCCGTGGCCTGCGGGCTCACGGTGACGGCCTGGGCCGGCCTGGTCGCCGCCTGCCGCCAGCCGGCGATCGGGCTGGTCGTGGGGTTCTGGGCGGTGCTGGTCGGCCTGCTGGTGGCCTACTCGGCGGCGGCCCACGACCCGCGGACCGGCCGGGTGGCCCTCGGCGCCGCGGCACTCGGCTGGGCGGTCACCCTGGTCGCGCCGGGCGAGGTCCGGGGGAACGTCCTGCTCGCGGTGGTCGGGCAGGCGGCCGCCTGGGCGGTGGGCGACGCCGTGCGCCGCAACCGGCTGCGCGCGGTCGCCGACGCCGCGGACCGCGCGGCCCTGGAGCGTGCCGTACGGGACGGCGAACGCCTGCGCCTGGCCCGGGACGTGCACGACATCGTCGCGCACAGCCTCGGCGTGGTGAGCGTGCAGGCGGGCTTCGGCCAGTACGCGTTGGAGCAGCGGCCGCAGGAGACCGCCGCCGCGCTGGCCGCCATCCGCACGGTGAGCGCGGAGGCCCTGCGGGAGACCCGAGCGCTGCTCGCCGTCCTCCGCGAGGATGCCGGGCCGGTGCCGACCGTCCCGGCGCCCGCGCCGGCCCTGGCCCCGGCGGACCTGGAACGGCTGGCGGCCAGGACGGCGGCGGCCGGGGTCGCCGTGGACATCCGGGTACGCGGGCCCGAACGTGAAGTGCCCCCCGGCGTGGGCCTGGCGGGGTACCGGGTCGTCCAAGAGGCCCTGGCGAACGTGGTCCGCCACGCGGGCGCGGCGCGGGCCCGGGTGGACGTGGAGTACCGGGACGGCGAGGTGTGGCTGGAGGTCACCGACGACGGCCGCGGTGACGCGGGGCCTCGGGACCCCTCCGGCGGAACAGGCGGCGGCCCGGGCGGCGGCACCGGCCTGGCCGGCATGTGCGAGCGCGTCGCGCCGTACGGGGGGTGGTGCACCGCCGGCCCGCTGCCGGCCGGCGGGTTCCGGGTGACAGCCGGTCTGCCGCTGGCCGGGGCGGCCGGGCGATGACCGTTCGGGTGCTGGTCGCCGACGACCAGGCGCTGGTCCGCGCCGGGTTCGCCGGCATCCTCAGGCTCGCCCCGGGGTTCGCTGTCGCCGGTGAGGCCGCGGACGGGGCGCAAGCGGTGGAACTGGCCTGCCGGGAGCGGCCCGACGTGGTGCTGATGGACGTTCGGATGCCCGGCCTGGACGGTATCGAGGCGACCCGCCGGATCACCGCGGGCCCGTCCGGCAGCAGGGTGCTGATCCTCACCACCTTCGAGTTGGACGAGTACGTGCACGGCGCGCTGCGTGCGGGGGCGAGCGGTTTCCTCCTGAAGGACGCGGAGCCGGCCGAGCTGCTGGCCGCGACCCGGGCGGTCGCCGCCGGCGGGGCCGCGCTCGCCCCCACCGTCGCCCGCGCCCTGATCACCGGCCTCCTCGCCGCCGACCCGACCACCCGGCCGTCGGCGGAGCCCTCCGGCGGAACGGGCGCCTTCCCCGACCCCGGCCGGGAGCGGGCCCGCACCGCCGTGGCGGCGCTCACAGCGCGGGAACGCGAGGTCCTGGCCCTCGTCGGCGACGGTCTCACCAACCCGGAGATCGCTGCCCGCCTGCACATCACCGAGGGCACCGCCAAGACCCACATGTCCCGCCTGCTCCACAAGCTGGCCGCCCGCGACCGCGTCCGCCTCGCCATCCTCGCCCACCGCGCCGGACTCTCCCGCTGAGTGCCCCCGCCCACGGACACCGGCCGCCACGGCCCCCGGAACACCACCACGACACCCGCGTGCACCGGCCCGGGGAGACAGCAGGCCGGGAGCACCCAACGAGACTGTCGGCAACGGGTGGAACAGGTGCAGGCACGGATTTCGTGAAGCCGATCGCGCTTCCGTACGCCGGTGACGCTCCCTCATTTCCGGATGGTGCTGACCGCGCGTGAGGAGATCTTCTCCCGGCAGCCGAACCGCGTGGGGATGCGGGTCGAGTGCACAGAGGTGCGGGACGGCCTCGTGGTGATCGAAGCGTCGACGCCGGAGGGCAGGCTCGTGCCGTGCCCTGACTGCGAGGTCCTGTCCGAGCGGGTGCGAAGCCGGTCGGGCCGGCACTTGGCGGACGCGCCGTGCGCCGGGCCGAGCGTGGTGATCGAGCTGTCGGTGCGCCGGTTGTGTTCGCCGAAGAATGGCAGAACGGCCGGGTAGCACTCTCTTCTGGCCATCCCTGTTCGCCGACCTGCCCGAACCTCAACCGAGCGGGCGCGCGCACTCACGCCTGAGCCCCTACCGCACCGCGGGCGCCGGGGGCTGCGGCGTCAGGCACCGACGTGCAGGTGCGCAGCCCAGAGTGACGGAGTGGCTCGGAGCGCGTGCCGTACGGCGCGGACGGCATGATGGAGGGCGTGGGCCGCCCGGTCGGTGTCGGGGACCCGGTCGGTTACCAGGCCGGCGTAGAAGTCGTCGGCGATCCGGACGGCCCAGGAGTCGTCGATGGCCCACAGCGTGCCGATGACGTGGCGGTACCCGGCCAGTTGGAAGGCCGAGGCCAGCTGGATGGCCTCGTCGACGAGCTTGGTGTCGGTCGTCAGGGCGCTCTCGCAAGCCGACAGGTAGGCGAGCCTGGCGTGCCGCAACCGGACGGGCCCGAGGGCGGCGACGGTCAGCGGGGCGTCCTCGTGGTCGTGCAGCAGGAGACGGCTCTGCGACGGATCGCCGGGGTCGTTGACACCGTGGCAGGCGAAGTGCGCGATCGGGAAGGTGGCCAGCAACGAGAGGACGTTGCTCCTGGTCGGCTCGGGTTCGACGAGCACGGTCGAACCGGGAAGTCGCGCGGCCAGCCGGTCGGCCTCGTCGCGCACGTGGCCCAAGGGGCGGGGGCCGCCGGGCGTGGTGGGCATCGCCACGATCAGGGCACGCCCGGCGGTGTCCGGGCCGGCGGGTTCGGGATCGCGGCGGGCGTGCCGGAGGGCGCCGACGGTCGGGGTGTAGGAGGAGACCACCCGGTCCAGCACGGCCCGGGCGGCGGGATCGGAGGGGTCGTCGTGGTAGCCGGCGGCGTGGACGGGCAGCATGCCCAGCACCCCGCCGGGCACCCACCACACCCGGGGCCATTCCTCGCCCGCGGCGGGTGCGCCGGTGTAGCCGAGTGCGTCGAGGACCGGGCGCGCGGCGAATTCCCAGAGCCCGCGCAGGGGCAGGTTCAGCTGCTCCTGGGCGGCCACCCGCTCCGGTATGGTGCGCGCCCGCGTGGCGTCGGCCACCGCCAGATGGAAGACGGTGGCCATGGCGCGCGCCATGACCAGGCTCAGGTGTGGCAGCGGGAGGCAGTCGATGCCGTCAGCGGTGAGCAGCAGGGCGTCGCAGCGGTACTCGCTGAGGTTGAACACCACCACCGGCCCCTCGGCGGCCTGGGCCAGCAGGTCCTCGGTTTCCGGTGGCTGGGCGAAGGTCTTGAACCCCTCCTGCTCTCGGATCTCGGCGAGCAGGTCGGTCCACGCGGTGGCCAGCCGCCGCCGCTCGCGTCCGACGGCTTCGACTGCGGCCGTGCCCCCGTCGCCGGCGAGCTCGGGGGACGGCTGGTCGAGCCGGTTGCGCAGGTCGACGAAGCTTTCGGCCAGCGCACGGTGACTGTTCATCAGGTCGGCAAGGTCGCTGCTGGCCTCCAGGGCCCGGCCGAGCAGGACCGCCCGGCCCGCCTCCAGAAGTCTCAGCGCCAGGGCGGGCCGCTGGTCCTCGGGGGTGGCGGGGTTGTTCAGCGCGAGCGCCGCGGCGTCGGCGGCGAGGCCGGCGAAGCCGCCCAGCGCAAACTGCTGGTCGTTCCGCCCCAACTGGCGGGGAGCGACCTGGGGAAGCAGCCGCACCGCCAGCTCCAGCAGGGCCGCCGCCCGGCCCGGCTCGGTGTCCGCGGCCAGCTCGCCCGCCGAACGGGCCGCCCGGATCCGGACCGAGGGGGCGGCCAGCTCGTCTCCCGCCACCTCCTCGTACGTGGCGAGGGCGACGGCCAGGTCGGCGGGCTCCTCGGTCATGACGAACCGGGCGCGGAGGCCGCCCGCGAGGTTCGACAGCAGTTTGGGGCGCAGGGGGTGGGTGGCGCCGATGGTGTCCACAGCCTCCCGGTCCGCCCTGATCGCCTCGTCCAGGTCGCGCAGCGACTCGGACCGCACGAACCGGCTGTACAGCGAGCCGCCGAGGTTGGTGAGGAAGCTCGGCCGCTCGGGGTGGTCGGGGTGGACGAGGGAGACCGCCTCGGCGAGCCTGCTGATCGACTCGTCCAGGTCGGCCGGCTCCCTGTCCTCCAGGTACCTGACCCGGAGTGCGAGGCCGAGGTTGGTCAGCCGCCCGGGCCGCTCGGAGTGGTCGGCGGGGGTGGCCTCGACCGCTTGCCGCCCCGCCCGGATCGCCTCGTCGAGGTCGGCCTCGTCCCCGGTGCGCGCGAACCTGCGCTGGAGGACGCCCGCGAGGTTGGAGAGCACGCGGGGCCAGTCGGGCTGATCGGCGGAGATGGCCGCGACCGCCTTTCTGAGCAGCCGGATGCCCTCGTCCAGATCCCCCAGGTCGCCCGTCGACTCGAAGCCGACGGTCAGGGCGTTCGACAGGTTGACCAGGGCGCTGACCCGGTCGACCTGGTCATCGTCGGCGGCGTCCACCGCCTCGTGGAGTCGGGCGCTCGCCGCGTCGCGGTCCTCCTGCGATCCGGTCCGGTCGGCCCGGTGCCGCAGGGCGTTTCCGAGACTGGTCACGACGGCTGCCCGTCGGGGATCACCTGCAGGAGCGCAGGCAGCCGCCTCCTGGAGTACGGCGATCGCCTCGTCCAGGTCCTCCTGCACCCCGATCCGCTCGAACCGGCGGGTCAGGGCGTTTCCGAGAGCGGCCAGGACGACGGCCCGGTTGGGGCTCCCGGTGGGGCAGTCCGTAACGGCCTCCCGAGCGATCCGGACCGCCTCGTCCAGGTCGTCCTGCCGCCCGGTCAGCTCGTACTTGGTCTGCAAGACGGTGGTGAGGTTGGTCAGCAGGTCGGCCCGGCCTGCGTGGTCGAAGGCCGTGCCGTTCACCGCCTTCCGGAGGCTGGCGACCGCCCGGTCGAGGTCGCCCTCCACACCGCCCTGCTGGAAGCGGCGGTGCAGCGCACCCCCGAGTCCGGCCAGGATGACGCCCCGTTCGGGGTGGGTGGTGGGGGCGCTCTCCACGGCGGCGTCGAGCGTGGCGACCGCCTCGTCAAGGTCGGCGAGCGATCCGGTCCGCTCGAACCGGGTCCGCAGCATGTTGCCGAGATTGGACAGCACACCGGGCCGCTCGGGGCTCCCAGCGGGGGTGTCGGCCGCAGCCTCGCGGCTCACCCGGATCGCCTCGCCCAGGTCGTCGAGCACCCCGAGCACGTCGTAGCGGGCCAGCAGGACTGCCCCGAGGTTGGCCAGGCGGGCGGCCCGGCCCGGCTCCCCCGCGGGGGTGAGGGCCACCGCCTCGCGGCCCAGCCCGACCGCCTCGTCGAGGTCGGCTGCCAGCCCCACCCGCACGAAGCCGGCCCGCAGGGTGGTCGAGAGGTTGGTCAGGGCCGCGGCCCGCTCGGAACCGCCCACCGGGGTGAGGGCCACCGCCTCGCGGCCCACCCGGACGGCCTCGTCCAAGTCCGCGAGCGCCCCGATCTGCTCGAAGCGGGTCCGCAGCGAGCCGCCGAGGTTGGAGAGGCGGGCGCCGCGGTCGGGGTCGTCGGCCGGGGTCGCCGCCACCGCCTCGCGGCCCACCCGGATCGCCTCACCCAGGTCGGCTGCCAGCCCGGTCCGCAGGAACTTCAACTGCAGGAGGGCCGCCAGGTTCTGCAGCGCGGAGGAGCGGTCCGCCGGATCCGGCTCGGAGTGGTCCGCGATCCGCCGCCACAGCTCCGCCGCCGTGGTGATCAGATGGAGGTCGCTCGCCGCCGCCGCTCGCAGCAGCAGCTCCTCGGCATGCGGGACCGCTCGATACGCCAGGTAGGGCACCAGCTGCTCGGGCATGAGTTCGAGGTCCGTACCGCCGATGAAGCAAGGGAGGAACATCTCGACCATGGCGAGCTGGTCGTCGTGGTCCTGGCCCTTCGGCAGGGCGTGGTAGCGGTACCAGTGCAACCACCCCAGGAGGAAGCGGGCGTCCAGGTCACGCCCGTCGTCGAGTATCAGGGCGGTGAGCTCCCGGGCCTCCACCAGGGCCATGGGCTCCAGGACCGGCGCCAGGCTCTCCGTCTCCGACACCCGCTCCAGCCTGGCTGCCACGGCGTCCTGCCACCGGTCGCCCCCCATGCATGCCTCCGTAGTCACTGAATCTCCGTCAGAACCGGTAAAGCAGAGGCTAGTCACCCGATCTGCTGTCCGGCGAGCGCTTCCGGAAGATATCGTGCGGAGCGATCGCGACCGCCTGCCGCCACCGCACCTGGGGGGATCCAGCTTGAGCACACAGGACACCGGTTCCGCGCGCGTCGCCGCCGGACTGGCCTATGTCTGCGGGAATCTCGACGACCTCAACGCCTTCCTCGGCACCGCCGACCCCTCGGGGCCGCTGCCCCGGCTGACGGCCGCGCTCCGCGCGCTCCCCGGACAGAACGGGCCCGGACAGGACCTGGCCGACCTGCTCGACCAGGTGCACGTGGCCCTGCAGACAGCAGGCGACGCATCCGGGGTGTACGGGCAGACCGACTTCCGCGGCGTCGACGTCGCGGGCGCGGAGAGCCTGGAGATCGTCTACCGGTGCCCGATACGCCTGTGCGGCGGGCGGGACGAGGCCGAGATCGCCACGTTCCCCGCCCGCTGCTCGATCAGCGGCCGGGAGCTGCCGCGCGAAATCCTCGACTGATGGCCGGACTCCTGGACGAGCTCGGCAAGAAGCTCGCCGAGCGATGGCTCTCGCTGCTGGTCCTGCCCGGCGCCCTGTACCTGGCGGCCGCCGCCGCGGCGGCCACCCTCGGCCACGGCCACGCCCTGGACTCGGACCGGCTGACGACCAGGATCACCGACTACGCCAAGGCACCCGTGGCGACCACCACCGGCGGACAGCTGGTGCTGCTCGCCTCGATCCTGGCCGGGGCCGCCGCGGCCGGCGTGGTCGCGCAGGCACTCGGCGCACTGATCGAACGGCGAGTACTGGCCGCCGGCTGGCGCGCCTGGCCACGCCCCCTCCACGATCTCGCCGAACGTGTGGTCCACCGCCGTCGGCAGCGCTGGGACACCGCACACAGCATCTGGCGGACCGAATACCAGCGGGCGAAGGCTCCCGACCCCGCCCATCGGCCCGATCCCAAGGTCCGGCACCGGGCCGCCCGCAGCCGGGACCTGATCGCAGTCGAACGGCCCGACCGTCCCACCTGGAGCGGCGACCGGATCCACGCCGCGTCGCTCCGGCTCGAACGCGAATACCACCTTGACCTGGCCACCGTCTGGCCACACCTCTGGCTCGTGCTGCCGGATACCGTCCGCGGTGAACTGACGACCGCTCGCACCGCGCTCTCACGCGCCACCACGCTCGGCGCGTGGTCCGCGCTCTACGCACTCCTGACTGTCTGGTGGTGGCCCGCCACCCCTCTCGCCGCGGTACTCGCCGCCACCGCCCGCCACCGCACCCGGGCAGCCACCGACACCTACGCTCGACTGGTGGAGGCCGCCGTTCGCCTCCACGCCACCGACCTCGTCCGCCGACTCGGCATCAGCGACACGAACCTCCTCACCAAGGACCTCGGCCGCACCCTCACGAGCCGCCTCCGCACTCAGCTCCCGCCTCCGCCCCGGCGGGCCCCGGTGAGCTGAGGCGCCCACCCGGCAACGCGGACCGCCTGCGCGAGATCGCCGACCCCCACTACGCCATCGCCCAACCAGCTGAGACAGAAGCGAGTCTCCGACCTGACGACGGAGAACACGGGGCTGAAGGACCAGGTCACCCATCTCGCCCTCGCTGGCACGGTCCTGGCCGACCGGTTGCGCCAGGCCGAAGAACAGGCCCAGCTGCCCGACAACGTCGCGCGCTTCCCGCACCCCTGACCGCCCCCACGGAGCCGGAGCGACTGGAGTGACCGAGTCCTGGACATGCACAGGGATTTCGCCAGGCGCGTCAGGCCACGACGCCGAGCTCGGTGCGAGTGCGGTGGACGAAGTCGCGAACGGCGGGCTCGCGCCGCCAGGGGGTCAGTGCGGTGTTGAACTCGCGGACGTAGTCCAGGGCCCGGCTGGACTGGACGCGGGCGAGGATGTCGACGGCCTGGTTGCCGAGCTTGAGGCCCTGGTCGAGGTCGCGGCCCTGGAGGTGAGCCGTCCCGACGATGGCCAGGCGCATGCCGACCGAGCGGGTGAACACCCCGGGCTGCATGGCGGCGGCCTGCGCGTTCCAGGCCAGGGCGGCCTTGGGGTTCTTCAGGTCGCGGAAGATCTCGGCGGCGTCGGCGGAGAGCCGGGCGTGGTGATAGAAGTCGATCCATGCCGGTTCCCCGGCGCCGTCGCGGGCCTGGTCGAGCAGGTTCTCGGAGGTGGTCAGCGCGGCGGAGGCGGCCTTGGCGTTGTTGTCGCGGGCATGGGCCCGGGCCTCGATGAGCTTGGTGAAGGCCAACACCCTGGGGGCCGCGTTCGCCTTGGCACGCTGGAAGGCGCCCTGGGTCATGTCGATGGCCTCGCTGGCGAAACCGCGCAGCAGGGTCTGCATCGCCATGGTCGTCAGGACATAGCAGCCGAGCTCGATGTCACTGCCGGCCCGCGCGAGGCGCAGGGCCTGGATGAAGTGCCGCTGGGCGGCGTCGTGCTGGCCGACGTCGAAGGCGGTCCAGCCGGCCAAGCGGGACAGCTCGGCGGTCACCGAGAACAGCTCGCGGCCCACGTCGTCGCTGAACGAGCCGTTCAGCAGCGGCACGGCCCGTTCCTGCAGACAGGCGGTGACGGAGTTGGCCTTCCAGTTCCCGCCTCCGTACTTCGAGTCCCACCGCCGGGCGTCGGCGGCGGCCTCCCGCAGTTCAGCCAGGTCGGCGGCGCCGACCCGGCCGCGGCCGCGGTGGGCGGAGTCGTCGTCTGCGGGGGTGACCAGCCAGCGGGCAAACGGGGTCGCGAACGCGGTGACGGCGAAGCCCGTTCCGGTGAGGAAGTCGCGGCGGTCCACAGTGCTCCAGAACGAGGTGGCGACGCGCACGGCGTCGGCGGGGTCTCGCGGGAAATCCAACCCCACCGCGGAGTCCGGTGTCTCCGCATCCGCCATACCGATCTCCGCGAGTTCCACGGGTCGGCCGAGCCGCTCGCCGATCGCGCGGGCCAGGAGTTTGGGCACTGGCCAGTCGGGGACCATGCCGCGGCGGCACCAGTTCGCGACCGAGGTATGCGTGTAGTTGGTGGTCAGCCCAGCCTCGTGAGCGAGCTGGTTCACACGGTGGGCCAGCGACTTGTGGCTGGCCCCCTCGCACTTTTCGATCATCCGGGCCAGCGCGTCGTTCGGCGGCTTGGCCCGGCGGGTGGTCGACGCCACAGCGTCCCCCTCATCCGTTCCGCGCGGCTCTGCGCGGAAGTCGTACGTAACTGGACACGAGAAGTCGTACGCCCGGCACCGAAGCCGGATCACCGAGGGTATTGGCTCCACCGCTCGCAGTGAACCGCTTTCGCGAGTTGTGAGCCCCCGTGCGAGCCCTGCCCCGGCCCGGCCGGACGCGGTTGTCTGGTGCTCCGGGCCTCCGCCGGACCGGACCACAGATCTTCCGGCGGAGGCCTTCACCGATTCACGCTCGGGGGTGACAACCAGATGTGCGGCATCGCAGGACTGGCCGGCGCCGACGCCGCCCGCCATCACACGACCGTCGCCGCGATGGGGCTCGCTCAGCACCACCGCGGCCCGGACGGGACCCGCCGGACCACCTCGGCCGACGGCCGGGCGGTGTTGTCCATGAACACCCTGCTGATCGTCGACCCCGCTGCCCGGCCCGGCCCCTACGAGGACCCGGCCAGCGGCGTCGTCCTCACCTTCAACGGCGAGATCTACAACTACCGGCAGGTCGCGGCGGCCTGGGGCATCGTCCTGGAGCCCGGCGAGACGGACGCCCACCTGGTCCTGCGGGCCTGGGCCAAGCTGGGGCCGGCCTGCCTGGCCGCCCTGGACGGCATGTTCGCCCTCGCCACCTATGACCCGCGCGAGGGCCGGCTGTTCCTGGCCCGCGACCGGCTCGGCGAGAAGCCGCTCTACTGGCGTCTGGACGGCGGCCGCCTCGCGTTCGCCTCCGAAGTCACCACCCTGACCGGCTACGGCACCGCCCCGCTGGTCGTCCGCCCGGAGATGCTGTCCATCGAGACGCCGACCGGCGTCGACACCCCGTTCCAGGGCATCCAGCTCCTGCCGCCGGCCGGCCTGCTGGCCTTCGACATTGCCACCGGCTCGCTGGTCCAGCGGACCTGGTGGACCTTGGAGGGCCTGGAACCCTGGCAGGGCGACTACCGCACCGCGCTGGCCCGGTTCTCGACCCTGCTTGCCGACCGTGTCCCCCTGCGAGCCCCCGGCTCGGACTTCGCGCTCCTACTCTCGGGCGGACTGGACTCCTCGGTGCTGGCCTACCTGATGCGGCCGCAGGTCTGCGTCACCGTCCGCTATCCCGGTCAGGACCGCCTGGACGAGTCCGCGACGGCGGCCGTCGTCGCCCGGGACATCGGCGCCGAACTGGTCGTCATCGAGCCGACCGCCGCGGACTTCGCCCGTTGCTTGCCGGAGATCATGCACGCGCTGGACTACCCGATGGGCAACGCGTCGACGTTCTCCGAGCACATGGCCTACCGGGCGATCGCCGAGAGCGGCCTCCGTGTCGTGGTCGGCGGGCTGGGGCCGGACGAGTTCCTGATGGGCTACGTCCGCCACGCGCTCGCCCTCTTCGGTCCACAGGCGGTGCTGGACGCCGGGATGGAGTCCTACCGGCCGCTGGCCTCCAAGCTCCTGTACCCGGCCGGTGAGCCGCTGGAGCCGGCCGAGGCGATCGTCCGGCTCATCCTGCGCGGGCAGGACCCGGACGGGCGACTTCGCGAGGTCGTCGCCGACGCCCTGGCCCGGGCTGGCGGTGACCTGGCCCGCGGGCTGACGCTCGCGGACCTGGCCACGGCCTGGCGCCCGCTGGTCATGACCAGCGACAAGCTGGCCTCCGCGTTCGCGCTGGAGCGGCGCTCGCCGTTCCTGGCCCGGGACCTGATCGAGTTCTGCTACCGCCTGCCGGTCGAGTTCAAGATCGGCGATCCGGCGGCCGGCAAGCGGATCCTGCGGGACGCGGCGAAGGCGCTCGGACTGCCGCGGGAGGTCTGGGGCAGTCGGGACAAGCTCGGCTTCGCCTCCCCGGTCCCGAGCTGGCTCAGCGGCCCGCTGGAGCCCTGGGCGACCGCCCAGATCAGCTCCGCTCTCGACCAGGCCCCGCGTTCGCTGCGGCCGCTGCTGGCCGGCGGCCTGAAGCCCGGCGGGCGGTTCGACCGGACTCGGATGCTGTCGCTCATGGCGGCCGCCTGGTTCAACGACCAGCCGGTGGAGATGGCGGCATGACGGGCCGTCGGCTCACTACGGTGAGGGGATGGACTCCCAGACTCTCCCCGACGAGCCGTCCGCCGCCGAACCGCGCGGAGCGGTCGCGATCATCACCAACCGGCGTGGCGAGCTCCTCCTCCACCTGCGCGACGACATCGAGCACATCGCCTGGCCCGGCCACTGGAGCCTGCTGGGCGGCGGCTGCGACCCCGGCGAGGCCCCCGCCGCAGCGATCGTCCGCGAACTCGACGAGGAAGCCGGCCTGGCCGTCGACGACCTGGCCGAGCTCTTCGAGACGAAGGACAGCGTCGGCTCCGGCCAGATCATCACCTTCTTCTCCGGCGCCTGGAACGGCGACGAGCAGACCCTGCCGCTCGCGGAGGGCGTCAAGCTCCAGTTCTTCGCGCCCGAGCACCTGCCCGTCCTGACCCTCCCACCGTTCATCCGCCACGGCATCCACCGCTACCTCGCCGCCCGGCCCGCCTGACCCCGCCCTCCAGTGGGGCAGGGCGCCGGCCGGGCGGCCCCCACCCCTCTCGGAAGGACACGTTCGTGAAGCTCACCGTCATCGGCTGCGGCTACCTCGGCGCGACCCACGCCGCCGCGATGGCCGAACTCGGCCATCAGGTCCTCGGCATGGACATCGACCCCGACAAGGTCGCCTCCCTCAACGCCGGCCGCGCGCCGTTCTTCGAGCGCGACCTGGACGAGCTCCTCACCAAGCACACCGCCGGCGGGCAGCTGCGGTTCACCACCTCCTACGCGGAGACCGCCGCCTTCGCCGACCTGCACTTCATCGGCGTCGGCACCCCGCAGAAGCCCGGCGAGATGGCCTACGACCTCACCCACCTCTTCGCCTCCGTCCGCCGGCTCGCCCCGCACCTGACCGGCCCGGCCGTCATCGTCGGGAAGTCCACCGTCCCGGTCGGCACCGCCCCGCAGGTCATCGACATCCTGTGCGAGTTCTCCCCAGCGGGCGACCAGGTCGAGGTCTGCTGGAACCCCGAGTTCCTGCGCGAGTCCCACGCCGTCGAGGACACCCTCCACCCCGACCGGATCGTCCTCGGTTTCACCGGCGAGAACACCCGGGCCGAGGCCGTGATCCGCCAGGCCTACGGCAAGATCATCGAGTCCGGTACCCCGGTCATCGTCACCGACCTGGCCACCTCGGAGCTGGTGAAGTCCGCCGCGAACGCCTTCCTCGCCACCAGGATCTCCTTCATCAACGCGATGGCCGAGGTCTGCGAGACCTCCGGCGCCGACATCCACCTGCTGGCCGAGGCTCTCGGGCACGACGCCCGGATCGGCCGCCGGGGCATGCGGCCCGGCCTCGGGTTCGGCGGCGGCTGCCTGCCCAAGGACATCCGCGGCTTCATGGCCCGCGCCGGCGAACTCGGCGCCGACCAGGCCCTGACCTTCCTGCGCGAGGTCGACACCATCAACAACCGCCGCCGCGAGCGCATGGTCGACCTCGCCCGCGAGCAGCTGGACGGCGTGATCAGGGGCAAGCGGATCACCGTCTGGGGCGCCGCCTTCAAGCCCGACACCGACGACATCCGCGACTCCCCCGCCCTCGCCGTCGCCCAGGCCCTTCACCAGGCCGGCGCCACCGTCACCGTCTTCGACCCGAAGGCTCTCGACAACGCCCGTAAGGCCCACCCCCGGCTCGACTACGCCGATCACCCGATCGAGGCAGCCGACGGCGCCGAGCTGCTGCTTCACCTGACCGAGTGGCCCGAGTTCACCCGCATCGACCCGGCCGACCTCGCCACCCGCGTCGCCGTCCCCCATGTCATCGACGGCCGCGGCACCCTCGACCCCGCTCGCTGGCGGGCCGCTGGATGGACCCACCGGGCCCTCGGACGCCCCTGACACCGGCGCCGGCACCGGAAACGACTGCACCGACGAACACCGCGGGCCACAGATGAACGACGTGGGCGGCGGTCCGGACGCCGACCCGGCCGTAGAGCAACCGCAGGTGCCCGCTCACGGTCTGCCCGCTGACGCCGAGCTCGCACGCGGCCTCGTAGGGGGAACACCCGACGCACACATCGGAGCCGGGCCCGATCAGGGGCATCGATCAGGCCCGGCTCCGGCGGTGTTCTCCAAGCCGCCGATCTCCGCCTGTGCCCGCTGTGTCCGAGGACTCGCCGGCCAGGTCCGGCGGACGCCGCCGGCCGCCCTCCGGGGTCGCCCACGCACCCCGGCTCCCGCCCCACCACGCGCGGCCGACACCAGCCGGACGTGAGAGAAGAGGTCCCTCGCATGCGCAGCACACCTCAACGCCACCGCCCCGTCCAACCCGGCTCACGCACCCGCGCACCACTCGCGTGCCCTTGCCGGTCCCGTTGCCCGTGCTTGAGGACACCGCCCCGGTCACCTGAGAGGCCGCCACCGTCCCGCGCTCTCGGGCCCGGTGACGCCGGCGAGCGGCGGCTCCAGCCTGGTCGGGCCATGCTCACGGCTGGATCACGGGCTACCTGAAAGCCTGCTGCTCCAGCGCGGTGCGGGGGCTGCGGGCCCGGGTCCGGCGTCTTCCTCCGCGCCCGCGGCCGCGGTGGGTCCTTCGAGCTGGCGGATCAGTGCCTTGAGTGCCGCGACCTCGTCGTCCAGGGCTTGCCTGCCCGCTTTGGTGAGGTGGATCCAGGTGCGGGTGCTTCGGCGCTCGCGCAGGAACGTGAACTCGACCCGCCGGGCTTCCTCGGTCACCGCGAGGACGCCCAGACGCACCCGTTGGTGCACCGCGTCGTCGAGGCCGTTGGTGGGGTGTTCGCTCACGCTGCCCGCCTCCGGATCCGGTGCCGCAGGGCGAGGCCGAGGCCGCCGGCCTCCGCGTTCGCCAGCGCCTCCTCCCGCGAACAGGCCGCCACCGCCCTCCCGCGGCGACCGCTCTTCGTGGACCAGGCCTCGGCGGCCCGGGAATGTCCTGGCGAATCGGTCAAAACGGACTGTCAGGTTCCGAACAGTGCAAGAACTGTCCGGAAGATGATCGTCAGCCCGACAGGCGAGCCCATGACCTGCACCGTCACAGAAACACCACACTGCTTCCGGTCGGAATTGGTCTCGACCATTGCCCCGTCTTCACAATCGGAGGAGGCTCCTCGACGAAGCGCAGGGGCACGACCCCGGCGCTCACCAAGGAGAGGAAGACCACTCATGTCGCTTCGCAAGGCATTCTCCGCCGTGGCCGTGGCCGGACTCGTGGCCGGCGGCGCCCTGATCGCCGCCCCGACCGCCCAGGCGGCCACCTACACCTACGTCGGCATCTACCCGACCGCCGCCTCCTGCCACGCGGCCGGCCAGGCGTACGTGAACAGCCACCAGGCCATCGTCTACTTCTGCGACACCACCACCGAGACCGGCCCGGCGCGACTCTCCGTCGTCCTCTACTGAGCCACCGGAACGCACTGATGGTGGGCCGCCCTACCGGCGGCCCACCATCGTTCGGAGAGGTGGAGAAGGGCCCTCGCGGGAGACCGGGGCGTCCCCCGCGAGCAACGGCCTCGCCCCGGCCCTGCCCGGGCGCGCGGTGGTCGTCGACCTCAAGGACCACACCGCAGAACCCGCCGACCTGTGGCCCCGCGCCGTTTGCGCTCTTGCCCTCGGCCAGGTGATCGATGTCGTCCACTGCGCGGCTCTCGGTTGAACCGGAGAGGCCCCCTCGGCTGCTCAGCTCAGCTCAGCTCACAACGATCACGGAGTTGCGTCGCTCCGTGATCACCGGAGAGACCTGTGCCCGCGCTGCCACCCTGGCTGACTGAACCGCTCGGGGACCACCTGGCTTGAGCAGCTCGCGCCGGAGTCCTCCGACCGGCTCGTCGGCGTTGGCACGTCGAACGCACTCCCGCGTGGCAGAACGCCTTTCACCGTCCCGCCCGGTGCTGCGGGCGTCGCGTCACTGCCCTTGATGCCGCCCGCACGGTCATCACCCTGCGCAGCCCGGTCCGGCGGTCCTGGACGACTCGCCGCCGGGACGAACGCCCGAAGCGCCGGCCGTGATCCTCCGGGCCCGCTCCCGTCACGTCGACAGATCGGCGGACAGGAAGGGAGCAAGGAGCGCGAACAGTGCGCCGGGGCGGTCGAGGGGGATGATGTGGCCGCAGTCCTGGAGGTGGTGTCCGACCAGGTCGTCGGCGATGGGGCGGAGTTGGCGTTCGAGCCCGGTGCCGACGGGGTGGGAGCCGATGGCCATGGTGGGCATGGTCAGCCGAGCCGTCGCGACGGCGTCCTGGATCTGCTGCGCGCTGGTGGGCAGGGCCCGGTAGTAGGAGAACGCGCAGCGAAGGGCCTCGCTCCCGGTGTAGGCGTGAACGAAGGCCGCGCGGATGTCGTCGGGTACTCCTCGCCCGAGCGTCCCCGAGTCGAGGAACCAGTCGATGTACGGGGCCTCGTTGCCGGCCAGGACGGTTTCGGCGAGGCCGGGGACGGCGTGGAAGCCGAACCACCACGGGGCGCCGCCCGCGACGACGTGTTCCGCTCCGGGCAGGCGGCCGAGCAGTGCCTCCATCACGACCAGGCGCCGGACGAGGCCGGGCTGGCGCAGCGCGAGCAGGACGGCGGGGGCGGTGCCCGCGTCGATGCCGACCACCGCTGCCGAGGGCTCGCCGAGTGCGTCGAGCAGCCCTTCGGCATCGGCGGCCAGGGTGCCTGCGTCGTAACCCTCGACGGCACGTTCGCTGGCGCCGAGGCCTCGCAGATCCGGCGCGATGACCCGGTACCGCCCGGCCAGTCGGCTCATGATGCCGCTCCAGAGCTGCCAGGTGTGCGGGAAGCCGTGCAGCAGGAGAACCGCGGGTCCGTCCCCGGCGATCGCGACGTTGAGTTGGACGCCGTTCGTCGCGATGCGGCGCAGGTGGTGTGCGGTGGTGACGGGCATGACGGTTCCTCCGACTGGTTACCATTGGTGACCACAGAACGATAGGTAACTGTCCGACCGCTTCCTAGACGGCACTTTCAGGGAAGGTGGTGAGCCGCAGGTGACCACCCGAGGAACCCGGGCCGCCGATCGTGGGGTACGCGGCGATCTGTTCGATCCCCAGTGCCCGACGCGGCAGTTGCTGGACCGCATCGGCACGAAGTGGACGTCCATGACCGTCAAGACGCTCGCCGATGCCGCACCGGACGAGGTCCGCTTCGCAGAGCTGAGACGCCGGATGCCCGGCGTCTCCCAGAAGATGCTCTCCGTGACGCTGCGAAGCCTGACCCGCGACGGGCTGGTGTCGCGTCGAGTCGAACCGACCGTGCCGCCGCGGGTCTTCTACCGACTCACCGGACTCGGGCTCTCCCTGGAGGCCGCGCTCGCAGGGCTGCGGACCTGGGCGGAGGAGCACATGGCCGAGATCGACCGCGCCAACGAAGCCACCGACCAGGAGGTCGACGACGAGGGATAGGCAGGCCGGTTCCGCGCGCTCAGTGCTGCCCCGGTACGACCAACGCCGACTGCACACGATCGAGGGGCGGCCAAGTGAAGACCTCCCCTGATGGTCCATCAGTCCACTACCGTCAGTGCAGAGCTGGACACTGAATTCAGCCGGTCGGCTCCTTGCGGCGTTCTCTCGCGCGTGATGGTTCAGGCGACGAGCAGGCGCAGGCCGAGCTCGGCCGCGTCGAGGGCGACGAGGTCGCGGTTGCGCTCGGCCCACCGGCCCGAGGCGAGGTCGGCACGGAGCATGTCCACCGCTCGCTGCTCGGCCTCCGGGCCGACTCGGGTCCACACCGACACCGCGCGGCGCACGTGTTCGTCCAGGTACGCCTCGGGTCGGCGCCAGTGGGCCTCGAAGAAGCCGTCGGCGCAGTCCCACGGGATGACCACCGGCTCCGCGTGGCCCCCGATCGCGCGGGTCATGTCGGCCAGTGAAGGCCAGTCGGCGAGCAGGTCAGCGAATTCGGGCAGGTAGTCGCGGGTGCGCCAGAAGCGTTGAAGCCAGCCGGTCGTACTGGCGTCGTACGTGAACACCACGACGCGCCGGGCCACCCGACGCATTTCGCGCAGCCCGGCGATCGGGTCCGGCCAGTGGTGAACGGTGCTGACCGCCATCGCAGCGTCGAAGGACTGGTCAGCGAACGGCAGGCGTTCCGCACTGGCGGCCACGCACGGCGCCGCGCCCGCGGGACGCTGCGCCCGCATCACCGCCGACGGTTCCACCGCCGTGACCTCACGGTCCGAGGGCTCGTACGAGCCGGTGCCGGCCCCGACGTTCAGCACCGTCCGCGCGTCCCCGAGCGCATCCCAGATCCTCGCGGCGATCCGCGGCTCGGTCCGCCGGGTCGCCGGGTAGGCGGACCCGATGACTTCGTACAACTGCGCGCCGAACACCTTCAACTGGTCCTCCGGCGTCGTCCTGATCCCCATTGCCCGTTCCTCCAGTTCCTTGTCAATGGCCGTCACCATGGCGGCAGTGCGGTCCCGCTGTTCCACCAGCAGGCCGCGCAGCCGGCGCAGACGCGCGACCGCGTCGGTGGCCGGGTCGTCCACCAGATCCGCGATCTCGCGCAACCCGAAGCCCAGCCGCCGGAATGCGAGCACCTCCCGCAGGCGCTCCACGTCGCCCGCCGAGTAGGCCCGGTACCCGGCGCCGGTCCGCGCGGACGGCTGGACGAGGCCGATCTCGTCATAGTGGTGCAGGGTGCGGACGCTCACGGCGGCCAGCTCGGCCACACGTCCAACGGTCAGGTGCTCGTGCTCTTCCACGTCGACGACTATGCGGCATCACGCCACGTGAGGGTCAAGCCTCGTTCCTGGGTGCCGCCGCGTGACCAGCCACGGGACCGGGCCCCGCATCCCCCGCGGCGCTCGCCCCGCGCTCACGCCTCGAACCGGTCCACCTGGCGCCGACAACGCCGGGCCGTCGCCCGCCGCTGCCATCACCAACCCCAACCGCACACGATCGAGGGGCGGCCCGGTGAGGAACGCCCCTGATGACCCATCGGCCCACCGCACCCGTGACGCCGCCGCTGAGCAGGCACGTCGAAGTCCTGCTGGACTACCAGTACTCCAGCCGTAGCTCGTGATCAGGGATGGGAAGGTCAGGCCCGGGACGCTCCGAGGAACCGCAGCACGGCCAGGACGCGGCGGTGGTCCGCGTCGACCACGGGCAGGTCGAGCTTGGCGAGGATGTTGTTGATGTGCTTCGCCACCGCGCTCTCGCTGACCACCAGCGCCTGCGCGATGCCGGCGTTGGAGCGCCCCTCGGCCATCAGGCCGAGCACCTCCCGTTCGCGGGGGGTCAACCGCGCGAGCGGGTCGCTGTCGCGCCGCAGCAGCAACTGGGCGACGACCTGCGGGTCCAGGGCCGTGCCCCCGTCCGCCACTCGCCGGACCGCCGCCACGAAGTCGGCGACGTCGGCGACCCGCTGCTTGAGCAGGTAGCCCACACCGCTGGTGTTCGCCGACAGCAGGTCGGCCGCGTACCGCTCCTCCACGTACTGCGAAAGCAGCACCACCGGCGTCCCCGGCCAGCGCCGACGGATCTCCATCGCCGCCCGCACCCCCTCGTCGGTGAAGCCGGGCGGCATCCGGACGTCGATCAAGGCGAGTTCGGGCCGGTGCTCCGCCACCGCCGCCAACAGCCCCTCCGCGTCGCCGGCTTCCGCGACGACCTGGAACCCGCCCATCTCCAGCACCTTGGTCAGGCCGACCCGCAACAGCACCGAATCCTCGGCGATCACCGCGCGCACGGCAGCTCCGCGGTGATGGTGGTGGGCCCGCCGACGGGGCTGCTGACATGGAAGGCCCCGTCGAGGGAGCCGACCCGCTTGGCCAGCCCGGTCAGCCCCGTACCGGCGGCGGCGTCGGCACCGCCCAGCCCGTCGTCGGTGACGCGCACTCGCAGCACCTCGCCGACCTGGCGGACCATCACCTCCGCACGCATCGCGTCGGCGTGCTTCGTCGCATTGGTCAGCGCCTCGGAGACCACGAAGTACGCGACCGACTCCACGGTGGGCGCCACCCGCTCCTCCAGATCGACCCGCAGCCGCACCGGCAGGGGCGTGCGGGCAGCCAGCCCGGACAACGCCGCGTCCAGACCCCGGTCTTCGAGGACGGCCGGGTGCAGCCCCCGTACCAGGTCGTTGAGTTCGGCGATCGCCTCCTTCGCCTCCAGGTGCGCTCCCGCGATCACCTCGCGGGCATCATCCGGCAGGTCCGGGCGGGTGGCCATGGCCAGACCCAGGTTGACCGCGAGGGACACCAACCGCTGCTGGGTGCCGTCGTGCAGGTCGCGCTCGATCCGCCGGCGCTCCGCGTCGACCGCCTCGATCAAGTCGGTCCGGCTCACGGCCAGCTGATCGACCCGCTCCTGGAGCCGCTGCGCCCGGCTGGGCCCGAGCAGGCCCGATGCCAGCCGCACCTCGACCCGGGCCACTGCCCGCGCGGTCCAGGGCAGGGCGCACAGGAGGAGGAGTCCAGCCGCCGTGTAAGCCGGCAGCTGGGTCAGGAAGCCGAACCACTCCCGGCGGATTCCGGTCGGCAGCGCCCATGACCAGGCGAAGGCGACGACGCCCACCAGACCCGCCGCAGCCACCACGAGCACCAGCACCTCCAGCGACGCGAGCAGCGGGCCCAGCAGCAGGTGGTACCCGATCTTGCGCCAAGGCCGCGTCGCCGTGACCCGCCGGGCGGTCGACGCCCACGTCCGTCGTCCCGGAACGGCGGGGGTGAGCCGGGGGACGTCCACACCCATGAGCACCCGATAGCGAGCCCGCTGAACCGCCGTCAACACCGGGATGCCGAGCAGGACCAGGACGGCCGACACGGAGACCGTGAGGAGCCAGTCCCCCGTCCTGGCGGCAGTCGCCGCAGCCCAGGACCACACGGGCACCAACGCCAGGTGCGGCAGCACACCAGCAGCAAGAAAGCCGGTGTCCCGCTGCGCCCGGAGGAGCGTGCGTCTCAGCCCAGCTGGAATCGTCATGGCAGAACGCTAAGGCACCGCAGCAGGACGGTGCCATGAAACCTGTACCCGATCCCATGGTGAACCTAGTACCAGCTGTGGACGACACGGCGACTTCGCCGACCGCGACGACCTGATCGACAGACGGGGGCCTACCCGCCGCTCCACGCACTTCCCCCGAGCAGCACGACTGTGGCCTGCGGGGCCAGCGAGAATGGACGGATGGACGGACTGGGTGGGGCGCTGGAGCGGGCAGCTGCGGATGGCGATGTGGTGGACGGCTGGCTCCAGGGGCTCGCGGGAAATCCAGCGCTGCCGGTGGAGGCGCTGGCCCGGCTGCTGGAGTTCGACGAGCTGCCGGTTCCGAGCGAATGGCTCCGGCACAGGACCTTGGATGCCGCAGCGACGGAGCTGCTGGTGGCTTCGCCGAAGATCCAGCACCGATTGGACGTGACGGAGAACGCGACGGCCGACGTCGACGTTCTGGCCCGGCTCGCGCGGGATCCGGAACCCCGGGTCCGGTTCGTGTATGCGGTGATGTTCTTCGCGTACAAGCGCCGTGTCCCTGCCGGGGTGCTGGAGATCCTGGCGGACGACCCGGAACCGAAGATCCGGCGGATCGTCGGCGGCAGCGGAGAACCGCCGGTCGCGGTGCAGGAGCCGGCGCCGGTGCTGACGGCGGAGCAGCGGGTGGCGCACCCGGACCGGGCGGTCCGGCTGGCGGCCGCCGCCGATCCCGAGGTGCCGACCGCACTGGCCCTGCGACTGGCGGCGGATCCCGAGAACGACATCCGGCTCGCGGTGTCGATGCGGGAGGAGTTGACGGAAGGTCAGCGCACTGAGATCCCGTGCACGGCGTGGCAGCACTTCTGGTCACCGCCGTCCTGGATCGCACGGCACGCGACCGATCCGGAGGCGGCCCGCAGGATCGCGAGGTCGGCGCACGTCGGGCTGCGGAGGGTGCTCGCGGCTCAGCCGCACCTGGCGCCCGACGTGGTGGCGCTACTGGCGGCGGACGAGGACGAGTGGGTGCGGCGCACGCTGGCCGAGCGGTGCGAGGACGCGCCGCACGAGCTGCTGGTGGAGCTGTACGCCACGGTGCAGGACCGGTACTGGTCGGGGTACCGCCACCACCGCAACTTCGCCCGGCCCGGGTTGGCCCGGCTCGCCGACGACCCCAACCCGCGCCTGCGGCACGCCGCGTTGGACGACCCGGAGGCCGGGCCGGAGCTGGTGCTGCGGCTCGCCGACGACCCCGAGGTGGGCGGCTGGGCGGTCAGCGACCCCAGGCTGCCCGCCGAGGAACTGCTCCGGCGGCTCACCCTGCCGGCCCAGGCCTCGGCCGCCGCCTGCAATCCGGCACTGCCCGTGGCGGTCATGCACCGCCTGCTGGACCTCGGCCGGGCGCGCTGACCTGCCGGGTGGCCGCCCTGCCCGAAGGCGGACGCGGAACCCGGACCGTGGAAGGCGGCGAGCGACGGGGAGACGTCTCCGGGGCATGCCACGGGCCGGTGGTTCGAAACCGAACCACCGGCCCCGGCCGCGTCGTCGTGCCCGTCGTGCCCGTCGTGCCCGTCGTGGCTGCAGGGCCGGCCGGGGCGCGCCGTGCGGCTCAGCGGGTGATCGAGATCGCGAAGGGCGCGAACCCGCCGGACCGGATCACGTGCGGCACGAACAGGATCGCGGCCTCCGTGGCGCGGGCGGTCCGGATCCCGCCGAGATCGGTGATCCACTCCGTGCGCCAGCCGAGGTCGACGAGCAGATCGCGGACGCTCTGCTTGGCCTGCGGGTCCTCGCCGGAGAGGAAGGCGTCGGGCGCCCGGGTGAGCGAGGCCGGCGCGGTCATCACCGGGAAGAGCATGGTGTTGAGCGTCTTGACGACGCGCGTCTGCGGGAGCGCTTCCTGGAGCTGCTCGGCCAGACTCGAGCCGGGGTAGATCAGGTCGGCGGGCAGTCCGTCCGGTCCGTCGACGGTGGCGTTGGAGACATCGACGAGGATCTTGCCCCGCAGTTCATCCCGCAGGGCGGCGAGCCGTTCCAGCGAACCGGCGCCCGGGGTGGCGTTGATGACGATCCGGGCGTCCCGGGCAGCAGCAGCGGCGGCACCCGGCGTGCGGTCCACCGCGGTCACCTCGTGCCCTGCCCGGGCGAGGGCTGCGGCCAGGTTGCCGCCGACGCGGCCGTTGCCGAGAACTGCGATCGTGGTCATGGTGATCAGGTCCTTCCGTGTGTTCGGGTTGTGGTGCGCGGTCAGCGCGAGAGCGTGGTGACGGCCTGGGCGTGGACGCCGGGTGCGGCGGCCAGGAAGCTCTCGCTCTCCGGGGTCCAGGGGCGACCCTGGGCGTCGGAGATCCGTCCGCCGGCCTCGGTGACGAGCAGCGCCCCGGGCAGCAGGTCCGCGCGGGCGCCGGAGAACTGCCAGAAGGCGTCCATCCGGCCGGCGGCCACGTTCACCAGGTGCAGGGTCGCGGGCACGGCGGTGCGGACGACGAGCGCGTCGAAGAGCATCGCGGTGATCGAGGACCCGACGCGCCGCACGACCTTCTCGTCCTCGTCCGGCCGGGCCTGGCTGGTGGCCACGATGCCCAGGCCGAGGTCGGCGGTGGAGGAGACGTGCAGCGGCCGGCCGTCGAGGTGGGCGCCCGCGCCGGCGAGCGCGGTGTAGGTCTCGCCGGTCAGGGGCAGGTGGACCACGGTGAGCACCGGCTGGTTGTCACGCACGAGGGTGGCGGTGACCGCCCACTCCGGCAGGGCGTGCAGGTGGTTGACGTTGCCTTCGGCCGGATCCACGACCCACCACTCGCCGGCCGGCAGCGCCCCGCCGTCCAGCTCGTCCTCCACCCAGCCCGCGCCCGGGCGCAGGCCGGTCAGGCGGGGGCGCAGGATGTCGAGGGCCGTGTCGTCGTTGGCGGCGAGCGAGCGCATCAGCTCCTCGCGGCTCCCGTAACGGACCACCTCGCCGAAGCGCTCGCGCAGCGCCGCGCCGGCCGCGCGCACGGCGTCCGCGGTCCGGCCGAGCAGGTCAGCGTCGGAGAGAGCGGCAGCGGAGAGAGCGGCGTCGGGGGTCTGAAGCATTTCGGACATGGCGGTACTCCCGGATGCGGAGGGGTGGGTGATGAAGCGTCGGGCCGCGTTGTGCGGTGCGTCCTGCGCTCTGGTATCGAAGGTATCCAGCCCCGGCATTACCTTCAAGTGCATGTCAAGCACGGCTAGGATGACTCCCATGCAACTGGACTTGAACCTGCTAGCCGCCCTCGACGCACTGCTGGAGGAAGGGAGTGTGGCCGGGGCGGCCGCGCGGCTGCATGTCACCGCCCCGGCGATGAGCCGGAGCCTGGGCCGGATCCGGCGCACGACCGGGGACCAGATCCTGGTGCGCACCGGCCGCACGATGACCCCGACGCCGTACGCGATCGCCGTCCGGGAACAGGTGCACGAGCTGCTGCACCAGGTCCAGGGGGTGCTGGCACCGAGCCGTGAACTCGACCTGGCGACGCTGGAGCGCACGTTCACCCTCCGCTGGCACGATTCCCTGGTCGCCCTGAGCGGCCCCGCGCTGCTCAGGGCCGTGCGCGAACAGGCTCCGGGCGTGCGACTGCGCTTCGTCGCGGAATCGAACGTCGACACCCCCGAGCTGCGACGCGGCGAGGTCGACCTGGAGGCGAACGCCAACCACCCCGGCGCACCGGACATCCGGGCCGAGAAGGTCGGCGAGACCCGCCTCGTCGTCGTCGTGCGACAGGGCCACCCCCTCACCCGCGCCGGCACCGTCACCGCGGAGCACTACGCCGCCGCCGAACACGTCACCGTCTCGCGACGCGGAAACCTCGGCAACGCCCTCGACGATGCCCTCGCGCGGATCGGCCTCACCCGCCGCGTGGTGGCGACCGCGCCCACGGAAGCGGCCGCGTTGGAGTTCGCTCGCGGCTCCGACCTGCTGATCAGCGTCCCCGAGGCCACCACACGGCCCGCCGTCGCCGACCTCGGCCTGGCCGTGCTCCCCCTCCCCCTCGAACTGCCGCCGGCACCCGTCTACCTGTCGTGGCATCAGCGCTACGACACCGACCACGCCCACGCCTGGCTGCGCGGACTGGCACGAACCGCGCTGGCCACGTGCGCGACGTCGTAGGCGGCGGCGTCCGGTGGACGGCGGACGGCAGACGGCGGCCGGCCCGCCGACCGGACGCCGGACGGACAGGCCGGTTCCTCCGGCGGCTGCCGGGCCGCACAGGCATCGCGGCGGGCCCGCCGACCGGTCAAGCGATCGTCGTCGTCGACCCGTCGGGCCTCTTCCAGGAGAGAACCAGGTCGAACGGATGTCACCGCACCGACGGTTCGGCGGTCCCACCCGGAAGCCCGGGTGCCCGACCGGTCGGCGCGTCCTCGGATCCGCCCCAACCCGCCGTTCGCCGGCCAAACGGCCGCAGCGGCGGTTCGGGCGTGTTCAATTGACGTCATGAGCAACGGCAGCACTCTCGTCCTCGGCTCATCGGGCAAGACCGGCCGGCGGATCGTCGCCCGGCTCGGGCTGCGCGGCGCACCGGTCCGCGCCGCCTCCCGGTCGGGCCCGACCCGCTTCGACTGGTCCGACCCCGGCGGCTGGGACGCGGCCCTGCGGGGCGTCGCCGTCGCCTACGTGGTGGCCCCGAGCGTGCCGGGCCCGGTGCACGAGTTCGTGGCCCGGGCCGAGTCCGCCGGGGTGCGGCGGTTGGTCCTGCTCTCCGGGCGCGGCGCCGACACCTGGGGCGACTCCGCCTTCGGCCTGGACATGCGTTCGGCCGAGGATGCCGTACGCCGCTCGGCACTGGAGTGGACCGTCCTGCGTCCGTCGAACTTCGCCCAGAACTTCGACGAGGGCCTCTTCCACGCCCCGCTGCTCGCCGGGGAACTGTCGCTCCCGGCCGGCATCGTCCCCGAGCCGTTCATCGACGTCGAGGACGTCGCCGACGCCGCGGCCGCGGTGCTGACCGAACCCGGACGGCACGCCGGACGGGTCTACGAGCTGAGCGGACCGCGTGCGCTGACCTTCGGTGAGGCCGTCGAGCTCATCTCCCGGGCGTCCGGGCGGCCTCTCACCTACCGGCAGATCTCCCCCGACGAGTACGCCCGGACGCTGGTCGACGAGGGCTTCGGTGCGGACGACGCCCACCACGTCGCCGAGATGTTCGTGCTGATGGAACGTGGCCTGATCGCGGCGACGACGGAGGACCTCGCCACCGTCGTGGGGCGGGCGCCTCGGACCTTCGAGGAGTACGTCGTGCGCGCCGCGGCGGCGGGAGCCTGGCGGCGATGAACCTCCCACGGCCCCGACCTGCTGACGAACGGGTCGGCGCCTTCTTCGGCAACCTCGGACCCATTCCCCCCAGCCCTAGGAAGGACCGTGATGAGCACCGACGCCGGTTCGCTGACCGCCCAGGACCTGGAGCTCCTCCGACGCCCCCTGTACGGGTTCCTGTCCGTGGCCGGGGGGCCGGTCCCGCCACAGCCTCGGCCGGTGTGGTTCGAGGTCACCCCCGAGGAGACGATCCAGCTGTTCACGGGGCCGGACACGCTCAAGGTCCGGCGCCTGCGCCGCGACCCCCGCGCCTCCATCGTCGTCGCCGCCCCGGTGGGTGAACGCGAGCGCTGGGTGTCGATCGCCGGCCGCACCACGGTGGAGCCCGACGGAGGACACGACCTGGCCGCCCGACTGGCCACCCGCTACTGGAACCTCGACGACCCGGCCCGCGCCGACGACCTCGCCGGGATCCTGGCCGCGGACTGGGTCCGTCTCGTCATCCACCCGGAGACCGTGAGCCGCTACAGGTACTGACCGCCGCCCCCGGCACGCCGCGCTCCGAGCCGTGCAAGCCGCTCCGCGCCGCTGCGTCCGAGCAGGTGGACCTCCGTGTTCTCTCAGCCGCTGCGCAGGATCCGAAAGCGATCGGGTTCCGCCGGATCTCGATCAACGACCTGGATCGGCGTCCGAGCCCACTGCCACACGCTGATGCCTGGCGTGCGGGAGAACCGGATCTGCCCGCGGGTGCCTTCGACGGCAACGCGCGGCCAGGATTCGGCCGTGCGCGGCCGGTCCGCGCCGTGAGAACGCAGCACATCGGCGAGGACGGCGACCGTGTCGTAGCCCTCGAACGCGACGAAGGAGGGCGCTTCGGCCAGCCGCTCGCGCAGGGCCGTCTCGACTCGTGCACCGAGTGGGCCGAGACGCTCGGGCAGGTAGCGCAGGAACGGGATCGCGGCGCCGTCGTCGCCCAGCAACGTCGCCCATTCGGCGAACTCCGGTTGCCCGGCCGGAGCACCGATCATGATCTCGGCGAGGCGCCGGTCGCGGCGGACAGCCTTGACGATCGACACCGCCGGTTCCGGGATGCCGACCAGAAGAAGGAGGGCCGTCGCGCGATTGTGGACGAGCTCGTCGCACACGGCCGCGGGGGTGAGCGCGCCCATGTCGAGTTCGACGACGGTGCCGCCGCGCGGAGCAAGGTGATCCCGCAGAATGCGGGCCCCGGATGCCCAGTAGACACTCGGCTGGGCGGCTACGGCGATCCGGCTGTGGCCCGCGCCGAGGAGGAAGTCCGCGTAGACCTGCCAGCCGCGGGACTGCGGCGGGGAGAGGCGCGCGACCCACTCCGTTGGCTGCTCGGTGAGCGCGTCGAGAACCGCGGACGAGCAGAGGAAGGGCAGGCCGAGGGCGTCGGCCCGGCCGGCGGCGGCACGGGCGACGACGCTGTGGTACTCCCCCGCCAAGGCGGCCACGCCCAGGCGAGCCAACTCGTCCACGGCCGCCACGGCCCTCTGCGGATCAGCCGCGGTGTCTCGGACCATCAGCTCGAGTGGCCTTCCGGCGATCCCGCCGGCGTCATTGACCTCGCGCACGGCCAGCTCGAGTCCGGCGAGCAGGTGTCGGCCCGCCGCGACCCACCCAGGCCGGGTCAGCGGAACGAGAGCGCCGATCCGGACGGATGAGCCGCCAGTGTGCTTCGCTCCAGGTAGCGATGGTCGCGTACTCATGCGCTGGCGTCTCCCCGATCATCTGTTCCGGTGCCCGGACTGCACCGGCGGCCGCTGCCTCGCCGGACCGAAACTGCGATCCGCACTCCGCGTACGGCCTGACCTTACGTCACCCCCCGAAGGACCTCCGGGGCCGACCTCAGGCAGGTACCGAGAACGTGCCCGGGCCGGCGCGCCGAAACGGTTCGGTGCGATCCTCCTGGCATGAGACCTGACGACAACGACCACTGGCAGCGCTGGACAGCGAGGTTGCTGGCCGTTCTCGCGGCCGACCCTTCCGATCAGCTCGCCTGGGCCGGCGAGCACCAGGTGAGAACTGCGGCCGTCGCCGAGGACGTCGAGTTCGTCCTGCAGCTGGCCGAGGGTATGACGGAGCGGGGAACGCTCGAAACGGACGCCCTCCAGGACCTCAGGACCATCGACCGGCTGTTCCGCGAGCTGGATGCCCGCAGCCGTACCGGCCAGTGGGCCGATGCGCTGGCTGCCGATGTGATCTGGAGCGAGGTGAGGACCGCGGCCCGCCGGATCCTCGTCGCCAGGCTGGGCGATTGGCGTCTCCCACTGCCACGCCGCGTGTCACCTCAGCACCTCTACGACTGAGCACGTTCACCCGTACGCCGACACCGGCGCTCCTGGCAACCCTCGCGCCACGCCCCTCCACCGTCCCGGCCACGGCCCCCGCCCACCTCACGCGGTCGGCACCAGCCGGATGCCGGGAGGAGGAACGGCCCACCGTTGGTGTCGAAGCCGGACCGTCACCCTTGCTGCCCCGGCCGGCTCGCGCGCACCTTGCTCGAACAGCGCGAACCGCCTCCCAGTCGCTCCCGCCCGGTCGAGGACCGATCCACGATCACTGCCCGATGGCCAGCCAGGCGGTCACGGCCGCGGTCGCGATGAGTCCGACGTTGAGTGTGATCCGGCGGTCTTCGCCGGTCAGGTGAACGGCGATCGCACCGGTCTGCAGGAGCACGAAACCGATGGCCGCGGCCTGCGCCAGCCACGGAGCGGTGCCGGTCAGCGGGGGCAGGATCAGACCGGTCGCGCCCAGTATCTCGACCGCCCCCAGCGCCCTGAGGGCGGGCAGGGGCGTGCGGTCGACCCAAGCCATCATCGGTCGGAGTTGATCGCGGCTGCGGATCACCTTCAGCGTGCCCGCGTAGACGTAGAAGAGCGCGAGCAGTCCCGCGACGATCCAATAGGCGATGTTCATGGTTCCCGTTCGTGGACCCCGGTTCGCGGGGGCGTGTCGATTGCGTCGATTGCCGGGGAAGCCCCGGAGAAGGCCGGTCCGTCGTCCGAGGGGCCGGAGGGGGAAAGCCGGGAGCGCCGGGTCGGCAGGAGGGGCCGGGCCGGGCCGTCCCGTCGGCTTCAGGCGAGGTCGGTGGCGGGCTGTGTCGCGTAGCGACTCATCGCGTCGATGTTGGCCTGCGGCGTCAGCGGCCGGCCGTCGGTGAGCACCTGCTGAAGGTCTCGGAAGTACTGCACGTAGAGGTCGGGAGTGAATGTGCTGAGCATGACGGCGGGTTCGTCGGTCAGGTTGGCGAAGGTGTGCGGGGTGCCGGGCGGAACCATCACGAGCGTGCCCGCGGTGGCGTCGTAGTCCTCCTCCCCGACGGTGAACCGCACGGTGCCGGACAGGACGTAGAAGCCCTCGTCGTGCCGGCCGTGGCGGTGCTGCGGCGGACCCTGCGTGTGCGGGGCGAGGACGGACTCGGCGATCGCGAGGCGGTGGCCGGTGTGGCTGCCGTCCTCCAGGACGCGCATGCGCGTGGTGCCCAGGACGATCGTCTCGCCGTCCCCGGGACCCACCACCGAGATGACGGGGCCGGCCTGCGGCTCGTTGGTCTTCGCTTCTTCGGTCATGTAAACGAGTGCACCGCCGGGACCCCGCCGCTGTCCAAGACCCGTTCCGCACCGCGGATACCTCGCGGGTATCGTTGCAGCGTGGAGCTACGGACCTTGCGCTACTTCGTGGCGGTCGCCGAGGAACTCCACTTCGGCCGGGCCGCCACCCGCCTGCACATGAGCCAGCCGCCGCTGAGCCGGGCGATCAAGCAGCTGGAGGCCGAGGTCGGGGCTCTGCTCTTCGTCCGCTCGCCCAGCGGCGTCACGCTCACCCCGGTGGGCACGGTGCTGCTCGACGAGGCGCGAGCCCTGCTCGACCACGCCGACCGCGTCCGGGTACGCGTGAGCGCAGCAACCGGCGTCGCGACCATCACCGTCGGCATCCTGGGCGACGGCACCGACCCGGGAGTGGCCAGGCTGGCCGCGGCCTACCGCCGAAGCCACCCCGGCGTCGACATCCGCATCCGCGACACCGATCTGACCGACCCGACGTGCGGACTGCGCGCCGGTCTGGTCGACGTCGCCCTCACCCGGGCGCCGTTCGACCAGACCGCCCTGACGGTGCGTACGCTGCGGACCGATCCGGTCGGCGTGGTCCTGCGCGCCGACGACCCGCTGGCCCGCAGCGACCGGCTGCGGCTGGCCGACCTGCGCGACCGCCGCTGGTTCCAGTTCCCGCAGGGCACCGACCCCGTCTGGCAGTCGTACTGGAACGGTGGCAGCCCGCGTGAGGGACCAGTGGTGCGCGCCGTCCAGGAATGCCTGCAGGCCGTGCTGTGGAACGGCACTGTCGGCCTGGCCCCGCTCGGACACGACCTGCCCGCGGAGTTGACCGTGGTGCCGCTGATCGACATGGCGCCGAGCCACGTGGTGGCGGTGTGCAACAGAGCGGACACCAGCCCGTTGATCCGATCATTCATCGAGATCGCGACGGCCGCGTACCGCCCCCGTGAGAACGGCGCCACGGGCGGGTGAGGCCGTGGTCGGCGACCTCCGGGCAGTTGCCGGTCCCCTGGTTGCGCAGCTCGAAGGCGGGGGTGCAGTGGGGATCTGCTCCGCGTTCGCGGTACCGGCGGCGGTGACCGGAAGGACGGGGGCGAGGCCGGCGGCGAGGGCCGGCAGGGCGCGTGGGTGCGGTGTCTCCTGGGCGGGGCCGGATTCGACGGTCCGCCCAGGTCGCTCGCCGGACGCCCGCCGCAGCTCCGGCGTCCGCGTCGCGCCCACGGGCCGCCCCGAGGCCGCCGATCGCCCACAGCACCCGGCGCCCGCCCGCGAGCAGGAGCATCACGATCGCGCCGAGGATGATGAACGCCGCGGCGGTCGACCGCATCATGTT
>NZ_JBSFNM010000075.1:0-41625 GCF_053587085.1 Kitasatospora sp. NPDC003701 | reverse complement strand
CCCGAGCCGCACCGTCAAAATGACAAAGCGCAACCCAGCCCGAACCGGGAAGTGGTGTTTCTAGGGATTGGCCGCTCCGGGACCGTCCGCGCAGATGCGTGTCCGGTGCTCCCAGCCGAGCGACTAGAGAACACTACGCCCGTTCGGAGCCGCAGGCAAACCGGTGCCGGGCACGATCCGCGTGCAGAGCGCGCGGCCGGCCTTCACGTACTCACCGTTCGGGTGGTCGTTGCCGGCGACCCAGCGCCGGGCCGTGTCCTCGTCGCGGCCGCCGGCCCGGTGGCGCCGGATCAGCCGCTCCTCGCGGACGGTGTCCTCGGTGTCGACGTACCAGAGCTCGCGCATCAGCCTGCGGGCCTCGGGCCACGGGTGTTCGTCGGCGGCCAGGTAGTTGCCCTCGGTCACCACGAGGCGGGCGTTCGGCGGGACGACATGACGGGCGGCGACGGGTTCGTCGAGGTCGCGGTCGAAGTCGGGGACGTAGATGGGCTGGAAGCGGTCGGCGGCGATCCGGCGCAGCAGCGCGACATAGCCGTGTGCGTCGAAGGTGGCGGGCGCGCCCTTGCGGTGGGCCAGGCCGAGGCTGCCGAGCTGTGCGGCGGAGAGGTGGAAGCCGTCGAGCGGGAGGTAGGCGGCGCTGCCGGGCCCCTCCCGGCGCTCGACCTCGGCGACCAGGTGCCGGGCCAGGGTGGACTTGCCGGCTCCTGGCGGGCCGGCAAGTCCGAGGATGGTGCGGGCACTGCTGCCCGGCCCCCGGAGGAGGCCGAGGGCGAGGGTGGTGAGGGTGTCCTCGTTCATGGCCGCACCCTACTGACCGCGACGCGCCACGGTTCAGCGCCCGGCGGGGGCGGGCGTCTCCAGGGCGGGCGTCTCCAGGGTGAGGGTCCCGGCATCGGCGTCGAGCAGCGCGGGCACACCCAGCGGGACGGTGAGGGTGGAGGGGCAGTGGCCGAAGCCCAGCTCCCAGATGACGGGTACGCCGAGCGGGCCCAGCCGGTCAAGCATGACCTCCCGGACCCGCTCGGGGCGGCCGCAGCCCTCCCAGGAGCCGAGCGCGATGCCCGCGACCCCCTCGAAGGCGCCGGAGCGCAGGAACTGGGTGAGGAGGCGGTCGAGCTGGTACGGGTGCTCGTTGACGTCCTCCAGGATCAGGATGCTGCCGGCGAAGGAGGGCCGGGCCGCGGGCGTGCCGCGCTCGGCCGCCAGGACGTGGGTGCAGCCCCCGGCGGTGATGCCGCGGGCCCGGCCGGGGACGAGGGCGGAGGCGGTGGGCGAGGTGAGGACCGTCGTGGCCGAGGGGTCGAAGAGGGTGCGACGCAGATGCTCCGCCGTCGGCCCGTCGGAGATGAAGGAGGCGCCCGCGGTCATCGGCCCGTACAGCGTGGCGATGCCCAGGCGCTGGGCGAAGGCCTCGTGCAGGGAGGAGACGTCGCTGAAGCCGACCAGCACCTTGGGCGGGACGGCGCGCATCGCGTCCCAGTCGAGCAGGTCGACCATGCGGTGGACGCCGTAGCCGCCGCGGGCGCAGATGACGGCGTCGACGGTGGGGTCGAGCCAGGCGGCTTGGAGGTCCGCGGCCCGGTCCGCGTCGGTGCCCGCCAGGTGGCCGAGGGTGGGGTGGGTGTCGAGGACGTGGGGGCCGACGGTCACCCGCAGCCCCCAGGAGCGCAGGATCGCGCACCCGGCGGTGAGCCGCTCGGGGTCGATCGGGCCACTGGGGGCGACCACGACGACGTGGTCCCCCGGGCGGAGGTGCGGCGGGCGTGTCAGCCCTCGGCCGGGCGGGGTCGGGTGCTGGTCCATGGCCGAAATCCTTCCAGGGGTGCGGGCGGCGGCGTGCGCAGGGTGGCGCGGTTCCGGGAGGTCGGTCGGGTCAACTCCCGGGGAAGGTATGCCCCACCCGCTTCAGACCGACCCCATCACCGCCCTGACCTCGGCGAGCGTGGCGTCGGCGACGGCGTTGGCCCGCTCGGCGCCGTCCCGCAGGACCTGCCGGATGTAGCTGCGGTCGGCGGCGAGCTCGGCACGGCGGGCGCGCATCGGTCCGAAGTGTTCGTTGACCGCCTCGGTCACCGTGCGCTTCAGCGCGGCGGCGCCGCCGTCGCCGATCTCGTCGGCGACCAGTTCCGGCGCGCGGTCCTGGCACAGCGCGGCGAGCAGGACCAGGCTGGAGACCTCCGGCCGGGCGGCGGGGTCGTAGGTGATCCGGCGGTCGGTGTCGGTCTTGGCACCCCGGATCAGCCGGGCGGTGGTGTCGGCGTCGGCGGAGAGCCGGACGGCGTTGCCGCGGCTCTTGCTCATCTTGCCGCCGTCGGTGCCGAGCAGCAGCGGGGCGGCGGAGAGCAGGGCCTCCGGGCGGGGGAAGACGCCGCTGCCGTCCGGGTGCGGGTAGCGCTCGTTGAAGCGGCGGGCGACGGTGCGGGCCACTTCGAGGTGGGGCAACTGGTCCTGGCCGACCGGCACGACGTTCGCCTTGCAGAAGAGGATGTCGGCGGCCTGGTGGACCGGGTACGTGAACATCAGCCCGTTCACGGCCGACTGGCTGGAGTGGGCGATCTCGTCCTTGACGGTGGGGTTGCGCCCCAGCTCGGCCACGCTGACCAGGCTGAGGAAGGGCAGCAGCAGCTGGTTGAGGGCGGGGACGGCGCTGTGGGCGAAGATCGTGGCGCGGTCCGGGTCCAGACCGGCGGCGAGGTAGTCGAGGACGAGGCCCTCGCTGTGTTCGGCGAGGCGGTCGGCGAGGTCGCGGTCGGTGATGACCTGGTAGTCGGCGACCACGACGAACATCTCGATGCCGAGGCGCTGGAGGCGGACCCGGTTCTGCAGGGTGCCGAAGTAGTGGCCGAGGTGGAGCGGGCCGGTGGGCCGGTCCCCGGTCAGGACGCGGTGGGCGCCCGGGTCCCGGCGGATCAGCTCGTCCAGGTCCGCGCCGGGCCGGCCGACGACCGGCGAGGCCGGGGAGGCGGAGGTGGTCGGGGTCGCCGGGGCGGCCGGGGCGGCGGGAGCCGTGCGGCCGGCGGGTACGGCGGTGGGAACGGTCATCGGGGTTCTCCTCGGTACGGCGATGCGGTGGCCGTCCGGGGTTCCGGGCCCGTCCCGTCGGAGAACGCGACAGGGCCGTCCATCCGGACGGCCCTGGTCAGGCGTGGCTGGTGGCCGTCCTAGGACGGCCACCAGCTGAGACCTGCGAAGCGCTTCATGCGTTCGAGGATAGCGTCAGTCCTCCACGACCAGCGCGGGAGTTTCCCGGCGCAGGGTCTCGCCGCGGAAGAACTCGGGCCGGAGCGCGCCGTACCAGGTCATCAGCACCGCTCCGAGCAGCAGGATGCCGACGCCGATGACGAAGACCGAGCCGATGCCGAGGACGGCGCCGCTGCCGTACTCCGGGTCCCAGGCGTCGGTGAGGGTCTGCAGGAAGACGGCGGCGAGCAGCACGCCGCCGAGCAGGGGGGCGATGCCCCGCAGGACGAGGTTCCGCAGGCTGCTCCGGAGCGAGCGGCGGAAGTACCAGACGCAGGCGAAGGCCGTCAGGGCGTAGTAGAAGCAGATCATCAGACCGAGGGCCAGGATGGTGTCCTGCACGACGTTCTCGCTGATCAGGCTCATGCCGACGTAGAAAACGGCGGTCGCGATGCCGGCGGCGACCGTCGCGTAGCCGGGGGTGCGGTAGCGCGGGTGGACGGTGCCGAAGCGCGGCGGCACGGCCCGGTAGGCGCTCATCGCGAGCAGGGTGCGGGCCACCGGGATGAAGGTGGTCTGCAGGCTGGCGGCGGCGCTGGCGACGACGGCCAGGAAGAGCAGGATGCTCCACGGCGAGCCGAGCACCGGCCGGGCCAGCGCGGAGAAGACGTTGTCGGCGGTGGCCGGGTTGCCCAGGCCGGTACCGGTGGTGCCGACGCCGGCGAACATCTGGGCGGCGATCGCCACCAGCAGGTACGAGCCCACCAGGGTGACCATCGAGATCATCGCGGCCCGGCCCGGGGTCTTCGCGCTGCCCAGGGTCTCCTCGTTCATGGTGAGGCAGGTGTCCCAGCCCCAGTACATGAAGATCGAGAGCGACAGCCCGGCGGTGAACGCGCTGAACGAGCTCACCTGGAGCGGGTTGAGCCAGGAGGCGGAGAAGCCGATCGAGTGCGGCAGGTCGCCGGCGGCGGCCTTGCCGATGGCGATGACCGAGAAGAGCACCAGGACGGCCAGTTGGAGGCCGACCAGGCTGTACTGGAACCACTTGGTGGCCGTCATCCCCCGGTAGCTCATCGCGGTGGCGGCGGCGATCAGCACGACCACGGTGAGCAGATGGACGGCCTTGTTGTCGTTCAGCCCGGCGATCCCGCTGCTGCCGGTCATCTCGCCGAGCATCAGGTAGAGGAAGTCGGTCGCCACTCCGGCCAGGTTGGACAGCACGATGATGGTCGCGACAGTCAGGCCCCAGCCCGCCATCCAGCCGACCCGGGGGCCGAAGGCCTTGACCGTCCAGCTGAAGGACGTGCCGCAGTCCGGGAAGTCCTTGTTCAGCTCCTTGTAGGCGAACGCGACGAGCAGCATCGGCAGGAAGCCGGCCAGGAAGACCGCGGGCATCTGGACGCCGACGGCCGTGACGGTCGGACCCAGCGTCGCGGTCAGGCAGTAGACCGGGGCGACCGTGGAGAGGCCCAGGACCACGCTGCTCAACAGGCCTACCGAGTTGCCCCGTAGACCCTTGTCCCCCGCTGCCCCCGCCGCCCCCTGATCGGGGACTCCACCACTGGCACCACTGTCCGGGGCACCCTGCGGAGCGGCGGGCGCCGTTGCCCGTCCGCTGCTTCCGTGCTCTGAGAGCTGCTGATCAAACACCTGCGCACCCTAGGTGGAGGTGTCGAAGGTTGTGTAGGCCAACCCCTGGTGATCTGAACCACTCACTTCGATTCCTTCGCCGTCGACGATGACGGGGCGATGGATTAATGGCGTGTTAACTCGTGTACCTTTGTTTCCAAGGGTTGATGGCGATTTGATTTATTCCTTATGTCATGGGTTGAGACGATTTCTCCCCACCCCCCAGGGCCCTCGATCAGCCTCCTCCGGGGCTTCAGATAGGTTTGCCTCACCTAACATCGATCGATCGAGAAGGAGCGTCGCGTGGCCCCCCACCCCGCCGACCGGACCCTCGTCAGCAGCACCCCCTCCCGCCGGAAGTTCCTCACCGCCGGACTCGCCGGCGGTGCCGTCCTCGGCCTCGGCGGGCTGCTCACCGCCTGTGGCGGCTCCGGCGGATCCGGCGGAGCCGCGAGCGGATCGGCCCGGGCCTCGGCCGGCTCGTCGCCGAACCAGAAGTCGGTCAAGCAGGGCGGCGACGACTACGCCGCCGTGATCGAGAAGATGAAGGACTTCGGCACCGACGCCGCTCCCGGCGTCTACCCGCGCACCGTCAAGCACGCCATGGGCGAGACCGTCATCCCGGCCAAGCCGGTCCGGGTCGTGGTGCTGGACACCGGCGAGCTCGACAACGTCGTCGCCCTGGGCATCCAGCCGGTCGGCGTCGTCTACACCGACGGCTCCAAGAACATGCCGTCCTACCTCAAGGGCACCGCCGGCAACCCGGCGAGCGTCGGCACCATCAACAGCCTCAACCTGGAGGCCATCGCCGCGCTCAAGCCCGACCTGATCCTCGGCAGCCAGCTGCGCGCACAGGACCAGTACGCGCAGCTCTCCAAGATCGCGCCGACCGTCTTCTCGCTGCGCCCCGGCTACCCCTGGAAGCAGAACTTCCAGCTCAACGCGGCCCCGTTCGGCCTGGAGGCGGAGGCCAGGGCGCAGCTCGACGCCTACCAGGCCGCGGCCGCCGCGATCGGCGCCGGGCTGGGCGACAAGCGGCCCACCATCACGCCGCTCCGCTTCATGCCCGGCAAGACCCGGCTCTACGCGGAGCTCTCCTTCATCGGCACCATCCTGACCGACGTGCCGCTGCCGCAGCCCAAGATCGAGCAGGTCAAGGAACTCGCGGTCGAGATCAGCCCCGAGCAGATCGACAAGGCCGACGCCGACTGGATCTTCTACGGCGTGTACGGCACCCCCGGCTCCACCAACCAGGACGCGGTGCTCGGCGGCGCGCTCTGGAAGACCCTCGGAGCGACCAAGTCCGGCCAGGCGCGGCCGGTTTCGGACGAGACGTGGTTCCTCGGCCTCGGCGTCCTCGCGGCCAACGCCGTGCTGGCCGACCTGAAGGGGTTCGTCGCCCCGGGCGCCTGAGTCCGGCGACGGGGGCCGACGCGGAGCGGACCGGGACGGTGTCCTCGCCCACACCCGCCGGAAAGACGCTTGGAGCTGGTCCCGGGGTGCGGGAGGATCATCGGGACCGTACCCCGAAGGGCCCATGCCGATGACCGCGCTCGACCAGACCGCCACCGACCTGCCCTCGTCCGGCGCGCCCGTGAACGACGTGACCGCGAACGGCGCCGCCGTGATCGGCACGCCCGCGGCCGGTGCGTCCACGGCCGGGTCCGCGGTCGACGGGTCCACGGCCGGTGCGTCCGACGGGTCCGCGTCCCGTGCGGCCGGGGGCGCGCAGGGGGACGGGGCACCGGCTCCGACCGGGCCGGCGGACCCGCGCTGCTCGTTGGCGCCGACGGCCGGCGACCTCGCCCCCGCCGGGCCCGCCCCTGAGGGCTCCGTTCCGCAGCCCCGGGGCGGTGAGGTCGCCGGGGAGAGCGGCCGGGGCCTCGACGACGGTGTGGACGCCGGCCTCGGCGTTGCCGGGGAGGCCCGCGGGGCCTCCGGCGGAGGCGCCTCCGAGCAGAGCGGTCAGACGGCCGCCCGGATCCGGGCCGGCCTGGCCGACCGGCTGCGGACGGCCCACAGCCAGGGCCGCTCGCTCGCCGACCTGGCCGCCGCCTGCCGTCGGCCGGTGGCCGAGATCCGCGCGCTGCTCGCCGAAGGCCTCGCGGGTGCCGACGCCGGTTCTCCGGCCGATGCGGGACCTGCTTCCGCCCCGGGCACCGAGCTGTTCGTACGACTCCAGGCCCCGGCACCGGCGGGGGATCGAACCGTCCCCGTACTGCGCGCCGCCCAGGCGGAGCTGAGGACCGTCCTGTCCAAGCGGCCCTCCCCCTCCCGGCGGCTGCGCCGCATGCACCCGGAGGCCGCGGGGCCGGACCGGCCGCAGGGCTCCCCCGGCACGGAGGCCACCGCTTCGGCGCTCGTACCGCCACCGGTGGCATCCGGCGGGACGGAGGCCCCGGACCGCTTCGTCGAGACCGCGGAACCGGCGGCCGGCGACAGCACCGGCGGGGAGGCCGAGACGCCGCTGGGCATCCTGATCGGCGGTACCCCCCATCTCCCCGAGGCCGTCAGCCGCCCCGACGAGCGGCAGCCGGTCCGGGTCGCCGCCGAGCCCGTACGGATCGGCCGCGGCACCTGTCTGGTGATCCTGCCCGCCTGGCGGCCCGCCATCGCCGTCTCGGTGTCGACCGACCTGTTGCTGTCCGCGACCGGTCTCACCGTCGACCAACTGGCCGACGCGCAGCTGTCGGTGTTGATGAATCCCGGCGCGCTGCACGACCGGGAGCTCGACCTGCACGGCTGGCGGTCCGGCCCGCCCGGGCGAGCGGGACGACGCGGCGAGGACCGGCCCTCGTAGGTGCCGGGGGGGCGGCCCTGCCTCCCTGCCCCGGGCAGCCGGTGGTCCTGCGCCGGACTGCCGAGGCCGATGAACCGGGCCGCCTCGGGCATCCGGGCATCGGGAGCGCCCGGCGGTCGGGGCCGTCACGGTCGTCAGGCGGTCGTCAGGGTCGTCAGGGCTGTCAGGCGGTCGTCAGGGCCGTCAGGGTCGTCAGGGTCGTCAGGGTCGTCGGGCAGTCGGAGCGTTCGGGATGTAGCCGAGGTCGACGGGCACCGGCTCGCGCCGACCGGCCAGCCAGCCCGCCCGGACATCGGCCAGCAGGTCCGGGAGCCGAGGCGGCCAGAGGGCGTCCGCGTGCTCGTCCGCGAGGTCGTCCTCGGTCCACCAGCGCCAGTCGAGAATCCGGTCGGCGGCGTGCACCGCGCTGACGTCGCCGACCGGCCCCCGGTGCGGCCCGCTGGTCAGGTAGATGTGCTCGTGCTGGCGGACGGGTGTGCCGTGCCAGGTGAAATCGTGTTCCCAGGTACAGAGCAGCGGACCGGGTTCGAGGTCGGTCCAGCCGGTCTCCTCCCAGAGCTCCCGCCGGGCACCGCTCCACGGCGTCTCGCCCTTCTCGATGCCACCGCCGGGCATGGTCCAGTGGACGCCGACCTCGCTGTTGTCCGAGCGGAGGAGGAAGACCGACCCGTTCCCGTCCAGTACCACCGTCCTGGCCGCCTGCCTGGGGATTCGCTTCGCGCGTCGCAACAGATTCCGCATCGGGTCACTCTCCCAGCGCGGGCCCCGGGGCGTCGAGCGGATTGTCGGCTGCCGCGACGGCACCGCCTGTGAGGAGAAGGGGTGTTGGCACCACCGGGAACGGCCGGTGGACGTACTCTGACGGCCATGCCCGCACCCGCGCTCCTGTTCCCGGCCGACCCGCTCAACCCGCACCGGCCCGACCCGCACTTCGCCTGGGAGGCCCGGGTACTACGGGACGTGGGTGGCGAGCAGTACCTCGTCGACCACGACGCGCTGCTCGCGGGACGCGCCGACGAGGCGGTCCGTCAGGTGCCGCGGGACTGCGGCCCGCTCTGGTACCGGGGTTGGATGATTCCGTCGGCCGACTACGCGGCCTTCGCCCGGGCGCTGGCCGGACGCGGCGCCAACCTGCTGACCAGTGCGGCCGGTTACGCCTCGGCGCACGAGCTGCCCGGCTGGTACGGCGTGTTCGAGGGGGCGACGCCGCCGAGCGTCTGGATCCCGGCGCGGACGGCGGCCCGGCCCGGGCCGGAGGAGCTGGCCGCCGCCGTCGAACGGCTCGGCGGGCGCGGTCCGGCGATCGTCAAGGACTACGTGAAGTCCCGGAAGCACGAGTGGCACGAGGCCTGCTACGTCCCGGAACTGGCCGACCTGGCCGCCGTCGGGCGGGTGGTGGCGCGCTTCGTCGAGTTGCAGGGCGAGTACCTGGCCGGTGGGGTGGTGCTGCGGCGGTACGAGGAGTTCCACCGGGCCGGGGGCGACGGGGGCGCGAGCGGGCCGGACGGCAGCAGGAGGAGGAGCAAGAGCGGGGGCGAGGGCGGGGGCGCGGGTGCCGCCGGGAGCCGTGGTGGCGGGAACGAGCGGGCGGTGGAGGCCCGGGTGTGGTGGCTGGACGGTGAACCCGTGCTGGTCGGGCCGCACCCGGACACGCCCGGTCAGCCTGCCGACCCCGACCTCACCGAGGTCCGGCCGCTGGTCCGCGCGCTCGGCTGCCGCTTCGTGACCACCGACCTCGCCAGCCGGGCCGACGGCTCCGGCTGGCGGGTGGTGGAGGTGGGCGACGGACAGGTCAGCGGCCTGCCCCGGGGAATCGACGCGTCCGGGCTCCTCACCTCGCTGATCGCCGCCTGATCGCCGCTGCGCCCGGCGGGTAGGTGGGGCGGCGCGGCGGCGGGTCAGCGGGTGGCGGACCGGCTCACCGGCCGACGGGCCGGCCCGCCACCTCGGCGGGCGCCGGGTGCCCGTCGGCGATGAACGCCTGCCAGAGCCGCGCGTACACGCCGCCCTGGGCGAGCAGTTCGGTGTGCGTACCGTCCTCGACCACCGTGCCGCGGTCGAGGACGACGACCCGGTCCGCGCGTTCCGCGGTGGTGAGGCGGTGGGCGATCACCAGCGTGGTGCGGCCGCCGCTGAGCCGGTCCGCCGCGTGGTTGACCGCCGCCTCGGTGGCCAGGTCGAGCGCGGCGGTGGCCTCGTCAAGGAGCAGGATGTCCGGGTCGACCAGTTCGGCCCGGGCCAGCGCGATCAGCTGGCGCTGCCCCGCCGAGAGGTTGCGCCCGCGGCCGGTGACCTCGTGGTCGTAGCCGTCCGACAGCCGGAGGATCATGTCGTGCGCACCGACCGCCCGGGCCGCCGCCTCCACCTCGGCCGCCGAGGCCGAGGGCCGGCCGTAGGCGATCGCCTCGCGCACCGTGCCCGCGAACAGGTACGCCTCCTGCGGCACGACGCCGAGCCGGTGGCGGTACTGCGCGAGGTCGTAGCGGGTCAGGTCGACGCCGTCCACCCGGACGGTGCCGGCGGTCGCGTCGTAGAACCGGGCGACCAGCTTGACCAGGGTCGACTTGCCGGCACCCGTCTCGCCGACCAGCGCCACCGTCTGGCCGGCGGGTATCCGCAGGTCCACGCCGGTGAGCACGTCCCGAGCGCCGTCGGCGCCGCCGTTGTAGGCGAAGCTGACGCCCTCGAACTCGATCTCGCCGCGGAGCTCCGCCCGCACCGGCACCGGGTCGGCGGCCTGTGCGGTGGTGGTCGGGGTGCGCAGCAGCTCACGGATCCGGCCCAGGCCCACCGCCGCCTGCTGGTAGCCGTCGAACACCTGCGAGAGCTGGTTGACCGGTGCGAAGAAGAGGTCGATGTAGAGCAGGTACGCCACCAGCGCGCCGACGGTCAGCGTCCCGGAGTCGACCCGGGACGCGCCCACGATCAGCACCAGTGCGGCGGCCACGCTGGAGAGGAACTGCACGAACGGGAAGTACAGCGAGATGTAGAACTGCGCCCGGACCCTCGCCTCGCGGTAGGCCATCCCCCGGGCGACGAAGCGGTCGGTGTTGGCCTCCAGCCGGCGGAAGGCCTGGACGATCCGCATGCCCGCGACGTTCTCCTGGAGATCGGCGTTGACCGTGCTGATCAGGTCGCGGGAGATCTCGTACTGCGCCTTGGACTTCTTGCGGAACACCAGTGTCGCCACGACCAGCAGCGGCAGCACGGCGAAGACCACCAGCGCCAGGCCCGCGTCGATGATCAGCAGGGCGGCGAAGATGCCGAGGAAGGTCAGCAGGCTGACCACGGCCGTGACCACTCCGGTCTGCAGGAAGGAGGTCAGCGAGTCCAGGTCGGTGGTCATCCGGGTCATGATCCGGCCGGACAGCTCGCGCTCGTAGTAGTCCAGGCCGAGCCGGTTGAGGTGCGCGAAGATCTTGAGCCGGAGGGTGTAGAGCACCCGTTCGCCGGTGCGGCCGCTGACCCGGCTCTCGGCGCTCTGCACCACCCAGTCCAGCAGGACGATCACCAGCGCCACCAGCGCGGCGGCGGCGACACCCGACATCAGGGCCTTGCTCACGCCGTCGTCGATGCCGTGCCGGATCAGGATCGGCAGCACCAGCCCCGCGCCCGCGTCCAGGGTGACCAGGAGGAGGGCGAGGGCGAGCGGGCGGCGGAAGGGGCGCAGCAGGCGGCGGAGGCTGAAGTCCGGGTCGCCGGCCTCGGCCTCGGCCCGGGAGATCGCCGGGGTGTCGCCGGCCGGCGGGAGGGCGGCGACCTTGGCGAGGAGCGCCGGGTCGGCGGTGCGGGCCGCCTTGGCCAGGGCGGGCGTCGCCGGGTCGGGGACGGGCGACGGTACGGGGGCGTCCCCGGCCCGGGGCTCGGGGGCGGGCCCGCTCGGGGACCGGAGGTTCTGCCGGACGGCCCGGGCGGGCGCCCCGGGCGCTGCCTCGGGTGGCGCGGTGGCTGCCACGGGGGTGGGGGTGGCTGCCGGGGTGGGGATGGCTGCGGGGGTGGCCGGCGACTGGGTCCGGCCGGCCTCGGGGTCGGAGATCAGGGCGCGGTACTGGGGACATCGGACATCGAGTTCCTCATGCGTACCGATGTCCAGAAGACGGCCGTGGTCCAGGACGGCGATCCGGTCGGCCAGCTGGAGGGTCGACCGGCGGTGGGCGATCAACAGCGTGGTGCGGCCGGCCATCACCGATCGCAGGGCGTCGTGGATCTCCGCCTCGATCTGCGGGTCGACCGCCGAGGTGGCGTCGTCGAGCAGCAGGATCCGCGGGTCGGTGAGGATGGCCCGGGCCAGGGCGATGCGCTGGCGCTGACCGCCGGAGAGGGTCAGGCCCTGCTCGCCGACCTTGGTCGCGTAGCCGTCGGGCAGCTCCCGGACGAACTCGTCGGCCTGGGCGGCACGGGCGGCCGCCACGACCTGTTCGTCGGTGGCGTCGGGCCGCCCGTACGCGATGTTGGTGCGGACCGTCTCGGAGAACAGGAAGCTCTCCTCGGGAACGATGCCGACGGCCGCCCGCACCGAGTCGAGGGTGAGATCGCGCAGGTCGTGGCCGTAGAGCCGGACCGCGCCGGCCGCCGGGTCGTAGAACCGGGGCACCAGCTGCGCCACCGTCGACTTGCCCGAGCCGGACGCGCCGACCAGGGCCAGCGTCTCGCCGGGGGCGAGCTTCAGGTCGAGCCCGTGCAGGACGGGCGCCGGGTGCTCGGGGTCGTAGCGGAACTCGACCTGGTCGAACTCCAACGCCACCTCGGACGTACGGGGGCCGGCGGCCGACTGCCCGGACGGGTCGTGGTCGTCGGCCGTGCCCCGGCCGGGTTCGACGGACCGGCCGGGCTCGGCCTTCGACGGGCCGGTGCCGTCCCGGGTGGGGCCGGTGCCGGCGTGGGTGAAGTCGAGGGCGATCGCGTCCGGGCGCTCCTGCACCAGCGGCCGCTCGTCGATCAGCTGGAGCACCCGCTCCACACCGGCCCGGGCCTGCTGGCCGACGGTGATGACCATGGTCAGCATCCGGACCGGACCGGTCATCTGGGCCACATAGGTGGAGAAGGCGACGAAGGTTCCGAGGGTGACCTGGCCCTCGACCGCCAGCCAGCCGCCGAAGGCCAGCACCGCGACCTGCGCGAGCGCCGGGATCGCCTGCATCGCCGGGTTGTAGCGACTGTTGAGCCGGATCGAGCGCAGCCGGGCCGCGAAGAGGTTGCGCGAGGCCGCCTCCAGCTTGTCCAGCTCCTGGGCCTCCTGGCCGAAGCCCTTGACCACCCGGACGCCGCCGATCGACTCGTCGACGACACCCGCGACGGCCGCTGCCTCCTGCTGCGCGGCCCAGGTGGACGGGAACAACCGCTTGCGGCTCAGCACCGAGACCCACCAGAGCGCCGGGCCCATGACCAGGGCGACCAGCGTGAGCGGCGGCGACAGCCAGAGCATCACGGCCAGCGACATGACGAACATCAGCAGGTAGCCGGTCATCATCGGCAGCATCGAGAGCAGGCCGTTGATCAGCTGGAGGTCGGAGGTCGCCCGGCCGACCACCTGGCCGGTGTCGAGGCGGTCCTGCCGGTGGCCGTCGAGGCGGCCGAGCGAGCGGAAGAGGTCGCTGCGCATGTCGTGCTGGACGTCGAGCGCGAGCTGGCCGCCGTAGTAGCGGCGCACCTGGGTGCAGGCGAACACCAGAGCGGCCGCCAGCAGCAGCACCACGGCCCACGGAGCGAGGGAACGGGTGTGCGCGGTGATGACGTCGTCGATGATCAACTTGGTGACCAGCGGCACCAGGGCGGTGACGGCCATCCCGACGATCGAGGCGCCGAAGGCCAGCAGCACGCTGCGCCGGGAGTGCCAGCAGTAGCCGATCAGCCGGCGCAGCCAGCCCGCGTCGATTCCGCTGCCGGCGGCTGCGGCCCCGCCCGGTGCTCTGCCGCCGCCGCCGCTCGACGCGCCGGTGTCGCTCCCGTGGTTTCCGTGCTTGGCCTGCCTGCCGCGCTTGCCGCCGGGCAGGCCGGCACCGCCCCGCTCGCCCTTCCTGCCCCGCGGGCCGGTTCGGGTGCCGCTCGGGGAAAGCTCCACCGTAGATCCATGAGTCTCAGGCATATTTAGGGATGCTAACCATTCCGTCGAGTGGCCGCCATGGAGTTTCAGGCCAGAGCAGGCCGGCTGATCCGACCCGGCTGAGGGACCAACAGCCTGCGGCCTGCGGTGATTCCCGGCCGAGGCGGGGCCGTGGCCGTCACTGTCCAGAGTGGACGACATCGCACCGAACGCCCACCGGCCGCCGACGCAGGGCACCGCCGTCCTTTGGACCTAGGACGGACGGCCGACCCTTCGACCCCTCGACCGTTCGGTCCCTCGACCCGTCGACCGCTCGATCCGTTGACCCGTCGACCCGTCGACCGCTCGATCCGTTGACCGTTGACCGTTGACCGGCGGCGCGCTCCACCGCGCCGGGCGTGCGACCGGGCGGCGCGGCCGCCTCAGTCGCGTACCGCAGCGTCGGCGGCCGCGGAGAAGGCGCCGTGCGCCAGGCTGTGCAGCAGGGCGGCCATGCCGTCGCGCTGGAGGGCGACGCGGTCCTCCTGCGCCGGACTCGGGCCGAGGCTGTGCGGGGTCGAGTTGATCAGTCCGAAGACGGCGTGCACGGCAGCCCGCGCCACCGGCTCGGCGTCGGGCCCGGCCAGCGGCGGGTAGGCCCGCCGGACGACGTCCACCCACAGCTCGACGTAGCCGCGCTGGAGCCGGCGGACCGTCCGGCGGTCCTCCTCCTTGAGGTTCAGCAGCTCGCGGTCGTGCAGGGTGATCAGGTCGCGGTCGTCGAGCGCGAAGTCGACGTGCCCGCTGATCAGCGCATCCAGCGCGTCGGCGGCGCCGTCTCCGCCGCCCGCCCGGCGGCGGCCCTCCTCCAGGAGGCGCTCGCTGATGCCGATCAAGAGGTCGGCGAGCATCGCATCCTTGCCGGCGAAGTGCCGGTAGAGCCCCGGGCCGCTGATGCCGACGGCTTTGCCGATCTCGTCCACACCCACGCCCAGGAAGCCCCGGGCCGCGAACAGGCGGGCGGCCTCCCTGCGGATCTGGTCACGGCGTGGGAGCGCGGAGGCGGCTGGGACGTTCGGCATGCTGCCCATCGTAGACAGTCGGGTTATCGCCCGTTAACCTGGGCGGCACGAGTTAACGCTCATTAACGTGGTGGCGGCAGGCTGATCAGGCTCTGCTGCCCACCTGGTGCCGAGGGCAAGGGAGCTCTTGGGATGGTCATCTCCACCGCCGGTGTACCCACCGGCGTCCACGGCAGCGCAGCGGCCGGAGCCACGACGGGCGGCACGGCGTCCGGCGCCGCAGCCGGAGCCGTTCCACCGGGGGCCGCTGCGCCCGCCCCCCGGCTCGGCACCGCCGCCGACCCGGGCTCCGAGGCCTATCGGGCCAACACCGAGGCGCACCGCGCGCTGGTCGCCGAGCTGCACGAGAAGCTCGCCGCGGCCGCCCTCGGTGGCGGGGCCAAGGCCCGGGCCCGCCACACCGCCCGCGGCAAACTGCTCCCCCGCGACCGGGTGGACACGCTGCTCGACCCGGCCTCGCCGTTCCTCGAACTGGCGCCGCTGGCGGCCGACGGGATGTACGACGGCGCCGCACCGGCGGCCGGCGTCATCGCGGGCATCGGCCGGGTCGCCGGGCGCGAGGTGGTCGTCGTCGCCAACGACGCCACCGTCAAGGGCGGCACGTACTACCCGATGACGGTGAAGAAGCACCTGCGCGCCCAGGAGGTCGCGCTGGAGAACCGCCTGCCCTGCGTCTACCTGGTGGACTCCGGCGGCGCCTTCCTCCCGATGCAGGACGAGGTCTTCCCGGACCGCGACCACTTCGGCCGGATCTTCTACAACCAGGCCCGCCTCTCCGCCGCCGGCATCCCGCAGATCGCCGCAGTGCTCGGCTCCTGCACGGCAGGCGGCGCGTACGTGCCGGCGATGAGCGACCAGGCCGTCATCGTCCGCAACCAGGGCACGATCTTCCTCGGCGGACCGCCCCTGGTGAAGGCCGCCACCGGCGAGGTGGTGACCGCCGAGGAGCTGGGCGGCGGCGAACTCCACTCCCGCACCTCCGGCGTGACGGACCACCTCGCCGAGGACGACGCGCACGCCCTCTCCATCGTCCGCACCATCGTCGCCGGGCTCGGCCCGCGCCCGGCCAGGCCGTGGCCGCTCACCCCGGCCGAGCCGCCCGCCGTCGACCCGGCCGGGCTGTACGGAGCCGTCCCGGTCGACCCGCGGACGCCCTACGACGTCCGCGAGGTGATCGCCCGGCTGGTCGACGGCAGCCGGTTCGCCGAGTTCAAGGCCGAGTACGGCGCGACCCTGGTGACCGGATTCGCCCGGATCCACGGCCACCCCGTCGGAATCGTCGCCAACAACGGCGTGCTCTTCGCGGAGTCCGCCCTCAAGGGCGCCCACTTCATCGAGCTGTGCGACCAGCGGGGCATCCCCCTCCTCTTCCTTCAGAACATCACCGGATTCATGGTCGGCCGGCAGTACGAGGCGGGCGGCATCGCCAAGCACGGCGCAAAGATGGTGAACGCCGTCGCCAGCACCCGCGTCCCGAAGCTGACGGTGGTGATCGGCGGCTCGTACGGAGCCGGCAACTACTCGATGTGCGGTCGGGCCTACTCACCTCGCTTCCTGTGGATGTGGCCGGGCGCGAAGATCTCCGTGATGGGCGGCGAACAGGCCGCCTCGGTGCTGGCCACCGTCCGGCGCGACCAGCTCGAAGCACAGGGCGAGGACTGGCCCACCGAGGCGGAGGAGGAGTTCAAGCGCCCCGTCCGCGAGCAGTACGAGCGCCAGGGCAACGCCTACTACGCCACCGCTCGGCTCTGGGACGACGGAGTGATCGACCCGATGGACACCCGCACCGTCCTCGGGCTCGCCCTCACCGCCTGCGCCAACGCCCCGCTGCCGCCGCCCGGTCCGTACGGCGTCTTCCGGATGTGATGTCGGCCCGGGTACGGCCACCCGTCCGACCTCCCCCGGACGAGCGGCCCTCCCGGGCTGGGCAACCATCCGACCCGACCGACCGGGCTACCCGGCCGACCGCGGCTTCGGGCGAAGTCCCGCAGCTCGAAGTCCCGGATCAGCTCGGTCCGGGCCCCGCCCGGGCACTGGTCCCGACTCGACCGCCGGCCCTCCGATCCGTCGGCCCACCCGGCCGCACACGACGCGTCGCCACTGCCGCCTCCCGTCACCTCCTTCGTACGGCTCCCCTCGACCCGGAGGATCGCCTCCCATGTTCGACACAGTTCTGGTCGCCAACCGTGGCGAGATCGCCGTCCGGGTGATCCGCACCCTGCGGCGGCTCGGCGTGCGCTCCGTCGCCGTGTTCAGCGACGCCGACGCCGACGCACCGCACGTCCGCGAGGCCGATGTCGCGGTGCGGCTCGGACCGGCCGACCGCAGCGACAGCTCGGCCACCGAGACCTACCTGCGGACCGACCAGATCCTCGCCGCTGCCCGACGCACCGGCGCCCAGGCCGTTCACCCCGGCTACGGCTTCCTCGCCGAGAACTCCTCCTTCGCCCGCGCCTGCGCCGACGCGGGCCTGGTCTTCATCGGGCCTCCTCCCTCTGCGGTCGAGCTGATGGGTGACAAGATCAACGCCAAGGAAGCCGTACGGGCCGCCGGCGTGCCGGTGGTTCCGGGCAGCCAGGCTGCCGCGCCCACCGACGGGGAACTCGTCGCGGCCGCCGACGAGATCGGCTTCCCCGTGCTGCTCAAGCCGTCCGCCGGTGGCGGCGGCAAGGGCATGCGCCTGGTGCGGGACCGGGCCGAGCTGCCGACCGAGATCGCCGCCGCACGGCGGGTCGCCCGCACCGCCTTCGGCGACGACACCCTCCTGCTGGAGCGGTGGGTCGACCGGCCCCGCCACATCGAGGTCCAGGTGCTCGCCGACGCCCACGGCACCACCGTCCACCTCGGCGAGCGCGAGTGCAGCCTGCAGCGCCGCCACCAGAAGCTGATCGAAGAAGCACCCTCCGTTCTCCTCAATGCCGAGACCCGCGCCGCCATGGGCCTGGCCGCCGTCCGCGCCGCAGAGTCCTGCGGCTACACCGGGGCCGGCACCGTGGAGTTCATCGTCCCCGGCCTCGCCCCGGACTCCCCCGTTCCCACCGAGGGGGTACGGGACTTCTTCTTCATGGAGATGAACACCCGCCTCCAGGTGGAGCACCCCGTCACCGAACTCGCCGTCGCCGTCGCCGGCACCACCGACGGCTCCGCCGGGGCGGGCACGGCCCAGCCGCAGCGGCTGGACCTGGTCGAGTGGCAGCTGCGGATCGCCTCGGGCGAGCGCCTGACCTTCGCCCAGCCGGACATCTCCTTCCTGGGCCACGCCATCGAGGCCCGTATCTGTGCCGAGGACCCGGAGCGGGACTTCCTCCCCACCGGCGGACGCGTCCTGCTCCTCGACGAGCCGCAGGGCGAAGGCATCCGCGTGGACTCGGGTGTCGCCCCGGGCACCGTCGTCACCAGCTCCTACGACCCCATGCTCGCCAAGGTCATCGCGTACGGGCCCGACCGCCCGACCGCGCTGCGCCGGCTCCGCGCCGCGCTGGCCGACACCCGGATCCTCGGAGTGACCACCAACACGGGCTTCCTGCGACGACTGCTCGCACACCCCGACGTCGCCGCAGGCCGGCTCGACACCGGTCTGGTGGAGCAGACGGCGCAGCAGCAGCCCGCACTGCTCGCCTCGCCCTTTGCTCCGGCCAACGCGGCCTCCACCGAGTCCGCGGCCCCCGCCGCCGACCCCGCCGAAGCGCCGACCCCTGCCCACCTCCTCTACTACGCGGCCGCACTCGCGCGGCACCTGAGCCTCACCCCCACCGCCGACGGCGGCGGTTGGACCGACCCCTTCTCCCTTCCCTCCGGCTGGCGCACCGGCGGCGCCCCGGCCTGGACCACCCATCGACTCCGTACCCCCGGCCAGGATCCGGTGTCGGTGCGCATTCGTCCGATCACTGCGGGCAACGTAGTCGAGGCCACTGACATTCCCCCGGGCGTCACTCCTGAGGTGGACATCCAGCTCGACTCCGGACCGGTCCACCGCGCCCGGGTCGTCCGGTCGGGCGACCGGCTGCACCTGACCGCCGACGGCCTGCAGACGACGTTCGCCCTGGCCGCCGACGACGCCCCCGGGCAGGCCGCCGGCCCGGTGACCTGGCTCGGGATCGACGGCGACGCCTGGCCGGTGCACGGCTACGACCCGGTCGGCGAGAGCACCACCGCCGGCGCGGCCCACCACGGCGCCCTCACCGCCCCGATGCCCGGCACCGTCACCGTCGTGAAGACCACGGCCGGTGAGCAGGTCCGGAAGGGCCAGCCGCTGCTCGTCCTGGAGGCCATGAAGATGGAACACGTGATCGCCGCTCCGCACGACGGCACCGTGAGCGAGCTGCGGGCCACCGCGGGAGCCACGGTGGCGATGGAGGAACTGCTGGTCGTGGTCACCCCGGCCGAGGACGGAGCGGCCGGCGACGGAGCGGCCGGGGAGGCGCCGGAGAGCAGTGGACCGGCCTCCGCCGCCGCGGAAGCAGGCGGGCGGGCCGGCCGGGCGCTCGGCGCGGTCTCCGCCGAGGTGCGGTCATGACCGCCCCCGTGTCCGAGCCGGACGCACTCGACCTGGGCCTGCCGGCGGAGGTCCGCGCCCCTGGCCTGCCCGAGGAGGTCCGGATCCACGAGGTCGGTCCGCGGGACGGCCTGCAGAACGAGAGCGCCCTCGTCCCCGTGGACGTCAAGGCCGAGTTCATCGCCCGCCTCGCCGCCGCCGGACTGCGCACCGTCGAGGCCACCAGCTTCGTTCACCCGAAGTGGGTACCGCAGCTCGCCGACGCCGAGGAGCTCGCGCCCCGGCTCGCCGGGCTGCCCGACCGCCACCCGGGCCTGCGGCTGCCGGTCCTCGTGCCCAACGAGCGCGGGCTGGACCGTGCGCTCGCCCACCACGCCACCGACATCGCGGTGTTCGCCAGCGCCACCGAGACCTTCGCGCGTCGCAACCTCAACCGCTCGGCGGACGAGGCGATGGCGATGTTCCGACCGGTGGTGGCGCGCGCCACCGAAGCCGGGATCCGCGTGCGCGGCTACCTCTCGATGTGCTTCGGCGACCCGTGGGAGGGCCCGGTGCCGGCCGAGCAGGTGATCGGCTTCGGCGTGCAGCTGCTGGAGATGGGCTGCACCGAGCTGAGCCTCGGCGACACCATCGGCGTCGCCACTCCGGGCCAGGTCACCGCCCTGCTGGACGGTTTCGGCCGGGCCGGAGTACCGGTCGACAGGCTCGCGGTGCACTTCCACGACACCTACGGCCAGGCGCTCAGCAACACCCTGGCCGCCCTGCGCGGCGGCGTGACCACGGTCGACGCCTCGGCGGGCGGCCTGGGCGGTTGCCCGTACGCCAAGAGCGCCACCGGCAACCTGGCCACCGAAGACCTGGTCTGGATGCTGCACGGCCTCGGCATCCGGACCGGCGTCGACCTCCGCGCCCTGGTCTCCACCAGTGGCTGGATGGCCCGGCAGCTCGGCCGGCCCAGCCCGTCACGCACCGTCCAGGCGCTGCTGGGTCAGGACCGGGACTAGACCGCCCGGCACGGCCCCGCACCGCCCCCGGAACCCCTGCAACGCCTCTGAACCACTGCAACGAACCGGCGCCGGCCGCGACCCGGTCGGCCGGGTCCGTACGGCACCACCAACCCCGCTCATCACACCGCATGCCCATCACATCATCGGATTGACATGCGGTCATCCCGATCACGCCCGCGGCCACCCCGGCCGGGCCCCAGGAGGATCACCATGCTCGATCACCGACTGAACAGCGAGTACGAGGAACTGCGGCGCACTGTGGCCGAGTTCGCCCAGGACGTGGTCGCGCCGAAGATCGGCGAGTTCTACGAGCAGGGCGAGTTCCCCTACGAGATCGTCCGGGAGATGGGGCGGATGGGCCTCTTCGGCCTGCCGATCTCCGAGGAGTACGGGGGCATGGGCGGCGACTACTTCGCGCTCTGCCTGGTCCTGGAGGAGCTCGCCCGGGTCGACTCCTCGGTCGCGATCACCCTGGAGGCCGCGGTCTCCCTCGGCGCGATGCCGATCTACCGCTTCGGGACGGAGGAGCAGAAGCGCGAGTGGCTGCCCCGGCTGACCTCCGGCGAGCTCCTCGGGGCGTTCGGCCTGACCGAGCCCGAGGGCGGCTCCGACGCCGGCGCGACCCGCACCACGGCGCGCTACGACGAGACCACCGACGAGTGGGTCATCAACGGCACGAAGTGCTTCATCACCAACTCCGGCACCGAGATCACCGGCCTGGTCACTGTCACCGCACTCACCGAACCGATCGCTCGTTCGAGTGAAGAGGGCGAATTCCCCTCGCCACGGCGCGAAATCTCTTCCATCATCGTGCCCACCGGAACCCCGGGGTTCCAGGTGTCGAAGAAGTACTCGAAGGTCGGGTGGAACGCATCCGACACCCGCGAATTGTCCTTTACCGACTGCCGCGTTCCCGCGGCCAACCTGCTGGGCGAGCGCGGCCGCGGCTACGCCCAGTTCCTGCGGATCCTCGACGAGGGCCGCATCGCGATCGCAGCCCTGGCCACCGGCCTGGCCCAGGGGTGCGTCGACCAGTCAGTTGCCTACGCCGGCCAGCGCCGGGCCTTCGGCCGTCCTATCGGTGCCAACCAGGCCATCCAGTTCAAGCTCGCCGACATGGAGATGCGCGCCCACACCTCCCGCCTGGCCTGGCGGGACGCCGCATCCCGGCTGCTGCACGCCGAACCGTTCAAGAAGGAGGCCGCGATCGCCAAGCTGTACTCGTCCGAGGCCGCCGTCGACAACGCCCGTGAGGCGACCCAGATCCACGGCGGGTACGGCTTCATGAACGAATTCCCGGTCGCGCGCTTCTGGCGTGACTGCAAGATCCTCGAAATCGGCGAGGGCACCTCGGAGGTCCAGCGCATGCTGATCGCCCGTGAGCTCGGCGTCACTTCCTGAGGCACCCGCACCATTCCTGGGCTCTGCCTGCAGCCCCGGTTCTCCCGTTTCTCGGCTCGCCGGTGCACCGGCGAGCCGAGAAACGGGAGATTGAAGGAACGGGAGATCGAAGGAGCGGACGGGCCGACCGTCGCCCATTGGCACCCGCCAGGAATCCATCAGGGTCCACCGGAGAGGAGGCGTCCAGGCGCCAGAACGCAAGCACGCCGTGAGCGGCTACGAGACCGCCACAGGACGGCCGTCACAGGGCGTCTGAGGCATGCCGCCGGGCCGGCGTCGCCACCTCCGGACGGACCGTCAGGGGATGACGATCACTGGGCGGTTGGCGCGACGGGCCAGCCGGCCGGACACCGAGCCGAAGATCTTGCCGAGCAGGCCGTGCGTACTGCCGACCACGATCGCGTCCGCGGCGTACTCACGGCCGACCTCCTCGATCTCGTGGCAGATGTCGCCACCCCGCTCGACCAGGATCCAGGGCACCCCGGCAAGGAAGTCGGCGCAGGCGAGCTCCAGGCCGAGCACCTCGGTCCGGTGGTCGGGAAGGTCGACGAAGACAGGAGGTTCGCAGCCCGCCCAGACCGTGGCGGGGAGGCGATTGGCGACGTGCACGATCACCAGACCGCACTTCGAGCGACGAGCCATGCCCACCGCGTAGGCGAGGGCGCGCTCGCTCGACAGTGAGCCGTCGAAACCGACCACCACGCCGTGCTGGAAAGCGGGATCGCACGAGCCGCCGGGCGACTCCTGCACCACCGGCTCACCCGAGACGCTCGGCAGGCCGGATCCTCCCGGGTGCTCTGCACCCGGACCCAGGCGGCCCGTCATCGCCGACTCCGCGTGATCGGGTCGATGATCGCCCCGCTGCTGGCGGGAGCCGGGGCGGCCCCGGCGCGCAATGTTGCGGAGCATGCGCGAGAAACCCCTGGCATCCACGGCGTCCGCGCCCGCATCAGGGTCAGCACCCGCACCGGGCTCTGCGCAATCGCCGCCGCCTCCCCCGGCCATTGCGCCGGCGCTGCGGACCGCATCCGGTTCAACCGGTCGGGAGGACTCAAAACCAGCCATGGCTCAAGGCTCTTCGAAGGAGATGGGCCGACAAGAGAGGACGACGCTGCGCGAGCAGCAGGCCCGCCCACGGAAAGACGTCGGTCTGCGCCGAGCAGCACCGTTTGTGACCTGTTCCTTTCAGAGTACGACGGGCAGGAGACTCAGCCCAGCGGCAAAGCCTCGGAACGGCTTTGTTACCGCGAATGGAGGATGCGCTCGCCGTCGGCGATGCGCCCCCTGCCAGCACGCGGTCGCGCCCCCTCTGGCAAAAGAGGTTCTCTGGAGCTTGACTGAGCGAACGGAGCGATGCAACAGGCCACCGGGACACCGTGACCGGACTGTCATTGATCGACAACGATCCGTTGCCGAACGTCACCGGCCGCCGTCTCCGCCCGAGGACCGGATCGGGCGGCCACGGACGACATATCGTGCGCGGTCGCGCGCCCTTCGCCACCACCCCTCGGCCACCGCTTCCGGAGCACCCCGGACCGCCTCCGGGCCGCTGCGGGCCGCTGCGAGCCGCCTCCGGGCGGCGCCCCGCCCCGACCCGATCGGCCGCCCGATCCGCCGTGCCGCCCTGGATGCGTGGCCGCCCTTCGAACCCGGCCCACCCGCGCCGGTATCCATTTCAGCCAATTCGCAGGGGTTCGCGACGCCGTCTGGCATTTGCCAGGTGCATAGGCGCAGCCGCTGGCACCATGCTCGACATGCCCCTGCTCCTGTTCGACCTCGACAACACGCTGCTCCCCAGGGACGCCGCTTTCCGGGCCTGGGCCCGGGGCTTTCTGGCCGAGCGAGGCCTTCCGCCGGGCGACCTCGACTGGCTCGTCACCATCGACGGCGGCGGCTACGTGCCGCGCAGCACCGTACTGTCCGCGACCCAGCGCCGCTACGGGTTGGACGACTCTCTCGACTTCCTGCTCGCGCACTACCGGCGCGGCATCAACTCCCACATCCACTGCCCGTCCAGAAACATCGACGCGCTGCGAGCGGCGCGCGCGGCCGGGTGGACGCTCGGCATCGTCAGCAACGGCAACACCCGGCCCCAGCTGGAGAAGATCCGCCGGACCGGGCTGGGCCCGATGGTCGACGGCTGGGTCATCTCGGAGGAGGCCGAGTGCGTCAAGCCGGATCCGTTGATCTTCGAGATCGCCGCGCAGCGCTGCGGCATCGCACCCACCGGCGACTGGGCCTCGAACACCTGGATGATCGGGGACCACGCCCCCGCCGATATCGCGGGCGCCGAGCTGACCGGGCTGCGCAGCGTCTGGCTGCACCAGGGCCGGCCCTGGGCCGAGCCGGGCTACCGGCCCACACTGAAGGCCGCCGGTCTCCCGGAGGCCGTCGGGCAGGTGCTCTCCGCGCGCAACGCACCGGGGGCCCGGCCGGGGATCCGAGCCGTCGGACCGGAGCGGCGACGGACGGTCGGCACGGTGGCGGGCAACCGCTGGCTCCGGGGTCACTCGGGCGCGGCGCTGTCCGGCGCGCGTACCGGCGCGCAGCTCTCGCTCTCCGCCCCGGAGGTCCCGCGTGCGCCTGTTCCCGGCGACCGCCCGGACAGCGGCGCTCCGGCCGCTGCGGCGGCCTTCGGTGTCTGAAACCGTTCAGACGGAGTTGCCGCCACCGGGCTCGACCGACCCGTCCGCGAGGAGCGTCCGGTCTCCATCGGCCGGAGCGTCGGCACAAGTCGCACCGCTCCGCCACTCCCGCGCCTGAGCGCCCCCTGCCGGACCACCCCCTGCCCGACCACCCCGCACCGCACCGCTCCACCCGCACCACCCCGCACCGCACCGCACCGCGGCCACGACCGACCGCGGTCACCCAGGCGTCCAAGGAGCCCGGGCGGGCCTGGTGGGCCGGGCGGGCGCTACTGCTCCGAGGGGTCGGGCAGTGACCACCAGTGGCTCCGGCCCACCACGGCGAAGCCGAGCTTGCGGTAGAGCGGTTCGCCGAGCTCGGTGGCGAGCAGGGTCGCCGGACGGTCGGGGTGCGCGGCGGCCAGCGCGGTCTCCAGAACGGCGCGCGCCACCCCCCGCGAGCGCTGCTCGGGGAGCGTCGCGACCCAGTACACCCCGGTGACCCGGCCGTCGTCGTAGGTCAGGCAGGCGCCGGCCAGCTCACCGCCGATCCTGGCCCGCCAGGCCCGCAGGCCCGGTTCGTTCCGGAGGCGGTCGGGCAGCATCCCGCCGCGCGTCCAGGGCTGGTGGTCCGTGATCGGGAAACCGTCGACCACCGCGTGCTCGACCTCGGCGAACGCATCGGCGTCCAGGGCCTCATCGACCGTCAGGTCGCCACCGCGCAGGGCGCCGGACGAGGGCAGCGCACCGAGCAGGGGCGCTTCGAGCGAACCGGGCTCACGGGCCATCACGGGCATCGCCGGGCCGTGGACGCAGCCGTAGCGCGACATGTCCAGCAGGAGGTAGGGGTCCTCGAGCCTGAGCCGGGTGGTGGACCACTCCGCCAGAACGGCCGCCAGTTCCGCCTCCAGCAGCGCCGGTTGGTCATAGGGGCGGGTCACCACGATGCGGTGGGCATCACTCGGGGTGCGGGCGCAGCGGACCGCGGTGAATCCGGGGCGAATGAGCTGATGCCATCCGTGCACACGAGCTTGAGCCCGCCAGAATGCGGCGGCATTGTCGTTGGCCTGTTCGAGCCGGCTGAGGTTGTCCACGACAGGACGGTAGCGCGGGCGACCAACGACCGATCCACGGCCCGGGCACTGGCCGGATGAAGCCAGGGAGGCGCACACATCGAGATTCGTGCGCCCTCCCGTGCACCGCCTATTTTCGGTCAATCTCGCGCGGCTCCCCCGCCCTTGGGCAAAGCCGCAGCCCAGACCCGCCGGCCGGGCACGCCGAAGCCGGGCGCCCCAGGACCGGCCCCGCGACAACCAGCCACCGTTGCACCGGCCCCCTTCCCAGAAGGGTCGACGGGTGCCACGCTTCGTGATCGAATGCATCACGCCAAATTGCCATGTCGACATAGCGTCGGATGGTGAACTTGTCACAACGGCAACGGTCCACCCGATAGATTCGATCTTGGCTAGCAGTGCCGCACCACCACACCACACCACCGAGGGGGCTTGAGCGCCTTGAGCAGGGTGAGCAGGAGCGACGCGGGTCCTGACAGCGACCAGGCCGTGGCCGGTATCGCGGGTCGGTCCGCGAGAGGAACCGGCGTTTCGGCCATCGCTGCCAACCCCCGTTCCTCCGGCACCTCCAGCGCCGCCCCATACGTCTCGTACACCACTGTGGGCGCCGCAGCCTCACCGGCCTCAGCCACCTCGTCGACCTCCCCGTCCTCCGGTGCCGGCACCTTCGCCGCCGCCCCGGAGCACGCCGGACGGCCGGTCAGCCGACCGGTCGTCAGCCCGGGTTCCCTGCAAGGACCGGGGGCGGGCGGACATTCGGGCCCGTCGGTTCCCGGCCATCCTGGCGCTCACGCCGGAGCCCAGCCCGGAGCCCAGTCCGGCGGACACCCGCTCGGCCAGGCGCTCGGCCATCCGGGCCAGGACGCGGCGTACCCGGCCTCCGCCGGAACGGGTGTCGGCATGCCGGCCTCCGGCCTGCCGGGCGGCACTCTCGGCCCGGGCTCGAACAGCCAGAGCCCGAACGGGCAGGGCCCCACCGGCCACGGCGCGAACGGGCAGGGCCCCACCGGCTCCTCCGGCCACGGCCCGAACAGCCAGAACCCCAACAACCAGAGCCTCAACGGCCACGGCCCCGGCGGCCACGGCGCCGGTGGCGGGTCGGGCCTGAACGGCCCCTCGGTCCCCTTGATGTCCACCGCCCCCCGGAAGCTCTCGGGCCGGCGCCGGCGCGAGACCGTCGCGGTGCTGATCTTCGGCGGCGCCCCGATCTTCGAGAGCTCGATCCCGCTCTCCGTCTTCGGTGTCGACCGCCAGGACGCCGGAGTCCCCCGCTACCGCCTGCTGGTCTGCGCCGGCGAGGAGGGGCCGCTGGCCACGACCGGCGGACTCACCCTCTCCGCCCCGTACGGGCTGGAGGCGCTCGCCCGGGCCGGCACCATCGTCGTACCGGCCTGGCGCTCGATCTCGCAGCCGCCGCCGGTCGAGGCGATCACCGCACTGCGCAAGGCGCACCACGAAGGCGCGCGGATCATCGGCCTCTGCACCGGCGCGTTCGTGCTCGCGGCCGCCGGTCTGCTGGACGGCCGCCCGGCGACCACCCACTGGATGTACGCGCCGACCCTGGCCAAGCGCTACCCCCGGGTCCATGTCGACCCGCGCGAGCTCTTCGTCGACGACGGCGACGTGCTGACCTCGGCCGGCACGGCCGCCGGCATCGACCTCTGCCTGCACGTGGTGCGCAGCGACCACGGTGCCGAGGCCGCCAACGCGCTGGCCCGCCGGCTCGTGGTGCCCAGCCGCCGCAGCGGCGGAGGCCAGGCCCAGTACATCGATCAGTCTTTACCGGAAGAGATCGGCAACGACCCGCTTGCCGAGGTGGTCACCTGGGCGCTGGAGAACCTCAACCAGCAGTTCGACGTCGAGGTGCTGGCCGCGCGCGCCTACATGAGCCGGCGGACGTTCGACCGCCGGTTCCGCACGCTGACCGGCAGCGCCCCGCTGCAGTGGCTGATCACCCAGCGGGTGCTGCAGGCGCAGCGGCTGCTGGAGACGTCGGAGCTGTCGGTGGACGATGTCGCCCGCCGCTGCGGCTTCCGGTCGCCGGTGGCGCTGCGCGGGCACTTCCGGCGCCAGCTCGGTGTCTCGCCGGCCGCGTACCGGACCAGCTACCGGGCCCGTCGCCCCGGGTCGGCCTCGCCGACGCCGCCGCCGATGCACCCGGGCGACCTCCGGCTGGCCGGTGCCGTGCCGCAGTCGGCCGCGGCCCATGCCGCGGCGGCGGCCGCTGCTGCCGCCACGGCGGCGGGCGGCGCGCTACTCGGGCAGCACGGGCAGGCGCCCGCGCTGCCGTACCCGGCCGGCGGCTCCGCGTACCCGGGCCAGCACGGGCAGCACGGGCAGCCGTCCGCGCAGGGGGTCCATGCGCGTGCCGCCCAGCCCTACCCGCATCCGCAGGCGGCCCACCAGCCGCACCCCGGCCAGCCGGGGGCGGGGCGCGGTCCGGCGCGGCCGCCACTGGTCCCGGCGCAGGCCGGTCCCGGGGCGGTTCGTCCGCCGCGCACGGCCGAGCACGCCGCGGCGGAGGACGGTCAGCCGCAGCCCGGGGCCCGCGGTCAGGGCCAGGGGCATCGCAGCACGGCCGAGCGGCCGTCGGAGGACGGCGCGGGCGGCCGGGGGCACGGTGCGGCCACCGGTCGGACGCCGGGGTCGGCCGCTCCGGTGACGCCGGAGGGTCGGGCCCGTCAGGGCCGTGCGCCCCAGGTCCGGCCCCAGGGCGGCCGCGCCGCGAGCCCGGACGGGGCCCGCGAGCCACGTGACCCCCGCCCCGCGCGGGACGGCCACCAGGCGCATCCGGTCCACCCGGCCAACCAGGCCGGCCAGGCCCGGGAGGCGCACGAGGCGGACGGCCACGGCCAGGACGCGCACGGCTCGGAGGCCTGCGCTCCGGCGCCCCGCTCGGCTCCTCCGGTGCCCGTGGCGCGTGATCGCGCCGTAGGGTGAGTGGCGTGAATGACCGTTTGGTATGGATCGACTGTGAAATGACAGGCCTCGACCTCGACCGGGACGCCCTGGTCGAGGTCGCGGCACTGGTGACGGACTCCGAGCTGAACGTCCTCGGCGAGGGCGTCGACGTCATCATCCGCCCGCCCGCCGAGGCCCTGGCGAACATGCCCGAGGTGGTGCGCACGATGCACACCTCCTCCGGGCTGCTCGACGAGCTGGAGCACGGCGTCACGCTCGCGGAGGCGGAGGCGCTCGTCCTCGCCTACGTGCGCGAGCACGCGCCGGAGGCCGGGCGGACGCCGCTGTGCGGGAACTCCGTGGCGACCGACCGCGGCTTCCTGGCCCGGGACATGCCCGCCCTGGAGGGACACCTGCACTACCGGATCGTCGATGTCTCCTCGATCAAGGAGCTGGCCCGGCGCTGGTACCCGAGGGCGTACTACAACAGCCCGCAGAAGGGCGGCAACCACCGGGCGCTCGCGGACATCCGCGAGAGCATCGACGAACTGCGGTACTACCGCGAGGCGGTGTTCGTCCCGCAGCCCGGCCCGGACACCGACACCGCGCGCGCGATCGCCGAGAAGTACCAGGCCCCGACGGACTGACCCGCCCGCACCTCCCGGGCGGGGGCCTGCGCGAAGGCGGCCGCCGGACCCGGGAGGGCGCCCGCATCGGGGTGATCGAAACCCTGGCGCGAGCACCCTCTCGGATCCTGTATTGTTCTTCCTGTCGGAACGGGAACGCGAAGAGCGGGAACGAGCCGGACAGATGGTGGGTGTAGCTCAGTTGGTAGAGCACCTGGTTGTGGTCCAGGTGGCCGCGGGTTCGAGTCCCGTCACTCACCCCAGAGCCTGAGGGGCCGATCTCTTCAAGAGATCGGCCCCTCAGGCGTTTTCGCGTTCCCTCACATTTCCGCGGTTTCCCCCTCCGGAAGATCTGCCGCCAGAAGCTACCGACTAGTAACATTGCCGCCATGACCACACCTTCGATCGGCCAGCTGCTCGACTCGACCGTGCCGATGGCACACACCCTCAAGCTGGAGTACCTGGAGACGACGCCGGAGCGTGCCGTCCTCCGGCTGCCCGACCAGCCCGAGTACCACAACCACGTCGGTGGCCCGCACGCCGGCGCGATGTTCACCCTCGCCGAGTCCGCGAGCGGCTGCATCGTGCTGGGTGCCTTCGGCGACCAGCTCTCGCGCGCCGTGCCGCTCGCCGTGAGCGCCGAGATCTCCTACAAGAAGCTGGCGATGGGCACCGTCACCGCCACCGCGGTGCTGGGCCGACCGGTCGCGGACATCGTCGCCGAGCTCGACAAGGGCGAGCGGCCGGAGTTCCCCGTCACGGTCGAGATCACCCGCGCCGACGGCGCTGTGACCGGCGTCATGACCGTCATCTGGACCCTGCGCCCCAACTCCTGATCCCCGAAGGAGCGCTGGTCCCGCGGCCGGGCCTGCCGCCGGGCCGTCGGCGGGGCCCGCGGCCCGGGAAGCCGGGGTTCGACGTGATGACTGTCCGTGACGGCAGCCGTGACCTCACGGCCCGTCCGCTCGTTCTCAACTCACGTGCGAGCCAATCACGCGACCAAGGCCCCGGAACCCGTCCGACGCGCCGACGGCGCCGCCCGGCGCCCGGGCGGCCGGTGGCTGCCCCGCCCGCGTGTCGTCGCGGCGGGCGGGGCGCTCCTCGCACAGCTCTGGGGGCTGGGGGCGTCCAACGCCTGCGCGGCGGCCGCCGGACCGCTGCCGGAACCGGTCAGCCGCACCGTCGGTCGGACGCTGGGCGGCGGCCCGGTCCTCGACGGGGAGTCAGCCGGGCACCCGGCCGGTGCGGCCGGCCAGGGCGCACCGCCGCACGAGTCGACGGCGCACTCCCCCGGCCGGGAGCCCGCGGGGCAGGCGCTCCCGGGCCAGGAGGCGCCGGGCCGGGCACCCGCCGGCCAAGCGGCCCCGGGGTCGGCCGCCCCCGGACAGGCGGCGTCGCCCGGCGTCCTCGGACAGCTCGCCGTCCCGGCCGCCGCGGCCGTTCCGGTGGCCGGCCTGGACGCGGCGACCGCACCCGTCGGCGGCCTGCTCCAGGACCGGATCAGAGCGGGCGGCCTGCCACTGCCAGGACAGCGGGCCTCCGTCCCGGACGCGTTCGCGATCGCCTCCGGACTGCTCGGCAGCGCGCCCGCCCCGACCCGCCCCGATGGGACCCGCGCCTCCCGGGACGGCGACCCCGGCGGTCCCGCGGCCGAACCCGGCCGGGCGGGCGGCCCCACCGCCCCGGCCGCGCAGCCCGCCCCGGCGGCAGGCGGGTCGCACGGCCCCGCCACTCCGCCACCCGCCCACGCACCCGCCGACCGTCGGGACCGTACCGCCGGCGAGCCCGTCCCGGACAGCGCCGAGACGGCCCGGGCGGCCGCCTCCGAGCACTCCGCACCGCACGAGAGCGTCGCCGTGGCCGGGCCGGCCACCGCTCCGGCCGGACACGGTCTCGCCGGCACCGGGACCGCCGTGCTCGCGCCCATCACGGCCGGACTGCTGCTCACCGGCGCCGCGATGTGCAAGCACCGGGGACTGCCGCGCGGACACTGACCCGGCCCACTGCGCGGCGGTGCGGCGTGACCGGACGGACCCACCGGTCCCGGCGACCGGGAAGCCCGGAGCCGCGGCGGATTCCAGGAGTCGGCCCGGCCTCGTTCGACCACCGGACGACCTCTACCGGAAGACCTCCGGCGGCGGGGCCGGGGAGGGGGCTGCGGTGACGTCGGTGGCGGGGGCCGCACCGGCGGCGAAGTCGGCCAGCGCGCGGCCGTGTTCGACCCGGCCGAGAGCCGCGTCCGAGGCCACCTTGCGGCCCAGTTCGGCGACCGGGAGCGGCGTGTGCGCGGCGGCCAGGATCAGGTTCCCGAAGCGCTTGCCGCGCAGCACCGCCGGGTCGGCGACCAGGCAGAGTTCGGGGAAGACCGCGCCGAGGGTGGCGATCTGCGAACGGGCGAAGGGCAGCGCCGAGCCGTCGGCGATGTTCACCGCGTACCAGCCGCCGGGGGCGAGGGCACGGGCTGCGAGTGCGGTGAACTCGACGGTGGTGCAGTGGGCCGGGACACGGGCGCCGGAGAAGACGTCGGCGATCACCAGGTCGACGGTGCCCTCGGGGGTGCGCTCCAGGACGCTGCGGGCGTCCGCGCCGCGGACCTTGATCTGCCAGCCGCGCTCCAGCGGGAGTTCGGCGCGGACGAGTTCGGTGAGCGCGGTGTCGATCTCGGCGACCTGCTGGCGGGAGCGCGGGCGGGTGGCCGCGACGTAGCGGGCCAGGGTGAGGGCGCCGCCGCCGAGGTGCAGGACGGTGAGCGGCCGCCCGGGCGGGGCGACCAGGTCGATCAGGTGGCCGAGCCGGCGCTGGTACTCGAAGCCCAGGTGGGTCGGGTCGGCGAGGTCGACCATGGACTGCGGTGCGCCGTCGATCAGCAGCGACCAGGCGGCGGGGCGGTCGCGATCGGGGCGGAGTTCGGCCAGCCCGGAGTCGACGGGGCGGGTCAGCGCCCCCTGGGCGTGCGTGCGGCCGCCGGGGCCGGTGGCCGCCGACTGCGGCTCCGCCGCCGTACGGCCCTTGTCCGTGCTGCGGCCGGCCCTGCTGCTTCGTCCCATACCGGTCATTATCGCCGCCGTGCCGAAGGTCTCCGCAGCTCGGCGGAGGACCAGGGACGGGAGAGCGGCGGAAGGGAGGCCAGGGGAAGGACGGTGGCGCGAGCCTTCCGGACGGGACCTCGCCCGAGCCTCCGAGCGGGCGCGGTGCCCCGGAGCGGGACCGGGCGGACGGCGCGGGACCGGGCGGACGGAGCGGGACCGAGCGAGGCGGCGCGGGCCTAGAACGGGCCGAGGCCGCCGGCGGTCAGGGTGCAGGCGGCCTCGCAGAGGGCCGAGCGCAGCACCCAGGCGTCGGTGGGGCGGACGGCGAAGTCCGCGCCGACCGGAGGCATCACCCAGCGCGGATCGGTGGCGGGCAGGAGCAGGGCGCCCGCGGTACACGAGCTGCCGGGCAGGTGCCACGTCTCCGAGGTGCCGGCCGGGACGAAGAAGGAGACCGTGCTGCCGTTGCGGCTCTGCAGCACCGCGCCGCAGGCCCGGCGCAGCCGCAGGATGTCGACCGCCTCCAGGCCGTGCCGCAGGGCCACCGTGACGGTGTCGCAGCCGGTGACGACCACGCCCGCGCCGTCCGCTCCGAGCCGACGGACCGGACCGCTGCCGCCGCCGCACGGGGCCCGGCCGCCCTCCAGGGGCCCGCGCCCCGGACCGCGGTCGTCGGCCGCCTCGGGGAGCAGGGCGGGAGCGGCGCCCGCGAGCACCCCTCCGGCGACCAGGCGGTGGTACTGCGGCAGTCCGGTGGCCATCACGGGCTCTCCTGTCACCTCGTCCGATCGGAAGTGCCGCCGCTCCGGGGGTGGGGGCCGCCGCTGCGGGCGGTGGGCCTGGGCGACGACCGGGGCTTCCACGTATCAGGACAACGCCGGGGACCCGGTCGAGGCCACGGGGCGCCTTACAGCAAGGCATGGCATTTCATGGCAGATCCAGGCAACCGCGCCCGTTATGACCGCAATTGACAGCACATCATCCATAAACACGCTGTGGCCGGTCGGTGACTCCGGGTACTGTCGGTTGCGTGTCCGGGGCCCATCCAGCCCCACCGGGCCCACCCGTGGTCGACCCCACCGGGCCCACCCGTGGCCGCGGAAACCCGGCCGAGCGGAGTCCACCCCGACCGCACAGGCCCGGGCCGGCCGAGCGGAGCCGCGGCACCACCCGGCCGAAGCCCACCGTACGCAGGACCGACACCCACCGGAACCGCCCCACCTCGCACCAGCACCCCGCACGACCACGGAGCGCACCATGGCAGCCACCCCACCGGCCGAGCCGAACCGCCCGTCACCCAACACCGTGATGCGCGCACTGCGCGGCGACCGTTCGCCGGGCGAGTTCGCGATGGCCGTACGACGGGCCGCCCGCGAGATCGGTGAGCACGTCTCCTGCGACGCCCGCTACGTCGGGCGGGTCGAGGCGGGCGAGATCCGCTGCCCCAACTACGCCTACGAGCGGGTGTTCCGGCACATGTGGCCGGACCGCTCGCTGACCGACCTCGGTTTCGCCCCCCGCACCGCCGTCCGCCGCCGCTCAGCGGACGGCGGCGGGGGCTCCGCACCACCCCGACTCCACCCGCAGTTCCCGTCCCTGCCCACCCCGCGCTCGCCGCACTCCATCCAACTCCCGTACGCTGCCTCGCCGTACGCGGAACCACCCCCACCGGACGGACCGGCCTTGCCGAGGTCCGCGGCGTCTCTCCGGGGGCCCGACGGATCGCACCATTTCGACGAGGAGAACGACGACGTGCGTCGCCGTACGTTCCTGGCCGGCGGCCCGGCCGCGCTGGCCACCGTGATCGGCATCGACCGGCCGGCCGTGGCCACCAGCACCGACCCGGGCACGCCCGGGGCCGAGGAGGCCGCCGCCCGGTTCATCCCGGACCGGTCCGGGCTCGGCACCGGGCGGTTCGGCCCGGCCCCGGCCCTGTTCGACCCCGGGTCGGCCTTCGTGCCGGGCCGACCCGGCCCGGTACCACCGCCCCGCCGGATCGGTGCGGCCGAGGTGCTCGGCGTCGAGCAGGCCGTCCGGGACATCCGGCTGGCCGACGACGTGTACGGGGCCGACGCCCTGTTCGAGCTGGCCGGGCAGTCGCTGCGCACCGCCTACGTACTGCTCAACGAGGGTGAGTACAGCGCCGAGACGGAGCGAAGACTGCAGGCCGGGGCCGGCGAACTCGCCATCTCGGTGGGTTGGTTGGCGCACGATTCGAACCGGCTGGCGGACGCCCGGTCGCTCTACGCCGAGGCGCTCGCCACCGCCCGGATGGCGAGCGACAGCGCCCTGGAGGCGCACGTGTTCTGCAACAGCGCCTTCCTCGCCCGGGACGCCGGCCGCCCCCGCGAGGCGCTCCGCGCCGCCCAGGCCGGGCAGGCGGCCGCCCGGCACCTGGACTCCGACCGGCTGCTCTCCCTGCTGGCCATGCGCGAGGCCGGCGGCTGGGCACTCCTGCAGGACCGCGCCGCCTGCGAACGGGCCCTCGGCCGCGCGTACACGCTGTTCGACCGCGGCCCCTCCGAGGCCGACCCCGAGTGGATGTCCTTCTTCGGCGAGGCGGAGATCGCCGGGCTGCAGTCCCAGTGCTGGTCCGCGCTCGGGGACTTCGACCGGGCCAGCGAACAGGCCGGGCTGGCCATAGCCCTCCAGGAGCCGCACTTCGTGCGCAACCGCGTGCTGTACACCGCCGAGCTGGCGCACGACCGCCTCGGCCGGGGGGACCTGGCCGGCGCCGCCGGCCACGGCACGGCCGCCGTGGCCCTGTTCGGCGAGGTCCGCTCGGCACGGATCCGCAGCATGCTGGCGGACACCGCCGAGCGGCTGCGCCCGCACCGGGCCGTCCCGGAGGTCGGCCGGTTCCTGACCGAGTACGACCTCGCGGCGGCGGCCTGACCGGCGCCGCGGCCGTGCTCGCCGCGACCACCCGCACCCCGGCGGCGGCCGGTCACCCCTGCCGCGCCGGGCCCTGACGGATCGTCGGGCCCCGGCGCGGCAGGCCGGTCAGTGCTTCAGGCCCTCCAGGTGGCCGAGGTCGTTCCAGACCTCGACCGCCGGCGCGCCGTACTCCCAGGAGAGCACGCAGAGCGCCGCCGTTCCGAGCTTGAACCGCTGGGCGTACTCGGGCGCCAGCCCGAGCCAGCGGGCGGTCAGGATGCGCAGCAGGTGGCCGTGGGCGAAGAGCACCACGTCGCGGTCGGCGCAGTGCATGACCGTGGTCCCCGGGTCCGGCACGCCGTGCTCGTCGTTGAGGTCGGCGAGGAAGGCGTCCACCCGGGCGGCGACGTCGGACAGCTTCTCGCCACCGGGCACGCCGTCCCGCCAGATCAGCCAGCCGGGGTGGTCCGTGGCGCGAATGTCCTGGCCGGTCCGGCCCTCGTACTGCCCGTAGTCCCACTCCAGCAGCTCCGGCCGGTCCACGGCGCGGTCACCGAAGCCCGCCAGGGCGCAGGTCTCCTTGGCGCGGTCGAGCGGGCTGGTGTAGACGAGGGCGTCCGGCAGGCCGTTCCAGGGGGCCTTGGCGAGGCGGGCACCGAGCGCCCGGGCCATCGCGCGGCCCTCCTCGGTCAACGGGATGTCGGTCCGGCCGGTGTGGCGACCGGTGGCCGACCACTCGGTCTCGCCGTGGCGGACCAGGACGATTCGGGCGGGCATGGGTGGCTCCTCGCAACGGGGCGGTGGCAACGGTCGGTCTCGCCATTGAGCACCGGCACTCCATGATCCCTCACCTGCGCGCCGCCCACGATCCCGGGCCGGGCGCCGTGGCCGGAGCGGGGCAGCCGCCCCCGGCGGTCCCCGCCGCAGGCGCCCACCGGCCGGCCAGCGCCCCGCCCACCGGCCGGGCCCCGCGCCGCCGCAGCAACGCCCGAGAACCGCCCGGAATCGGCGCGGATGGCCGAGGATCGCCGGGGCGGACCGGATTGTCGGACCCGGGTGCGACACTGGGCCGCACCATGAACGTCTCGACGAACGTCCCGTCCACCGGGCACTTTGAGCCGCTCGCCCAGCGGCTCGCCGAGCTGCGCGGTCCGGCGCCGCAGCGCAGCCTGAACGCCCGCGCGCTCGCCGCGCTCGCCGCCAATCCGGGCTGTCACCGCCGCGCCGTGCTCGACGCCGCCGGGGTCGACAAGTCGGCGCTGGCCGCCCGGCTCGGCCGCCCGGCACCGTTCGGGCAGTCCCCGTTCGCCCTCGCCCGCGGTGTGATCTTCGAATCGCGGCTGAAGGAGGACGACTACACGGCGCTGCTGGAGCCGCTGCGCCGCCACCTCGGCCTGCCGGCCGACGGCGGCGCCCCGCTCACCGTGCCCGATCTGCTGCGCCGCTCCGGTCCGGCCGTCCGGGCCGAGCGGACGACCGCCGCGCTCGCCGAGGCCGCCGCCGACCCGCGGGCCTGGACGCTGCTCGACCACCCGCTGCTGCGGCTCACGGTGGCCGGCAGCACCGCGTACCTGGAGCCGGACGCCGTCGTGGTGCACGACGGGCGGTGCACCGTGATCGAGATCAAGTCCTTCCCGGTGCTGGACGGCAGCGCGGACCCGGCCAAGGTCGGTGCCGCCGCCCGCCAGGCCGCCGTCTACGTCCTGGCGCTCCAGGAGACGGCCGCCGCGCTGGCCGGCCGGGAGCCGGACCGGAACCCGTACGTCGAGCAGCGGCTGCCGGGCAGCCCGCGGCTGAGCGTGCTGCTGGTCTGCCCGAAGGACTTCAGCAACCGGCCCACCGCGGTGACCGTCGACGTCCGGCGCGAGCTGGCCACCACCCGCCGCCAGCTCAGCCGGATGACCGGCATCGGCCGGCTGCTGGACGCGCTGCCGCCGGGGGCGGGCTTCGATCTCGCCACCGACGGGACCGGGGCGCCCGCCCGCTCGGCCGAACAGCTGGCCGAGTCGGTCGAGGCGGTGCCGGCCGCGTACAGCCCGGACTGCCTCTCCACCTGCGAGCTGGGCTTCCACTGCCGCGCCCGGGCCCGCTGCGGCGACCGGGTCGAGCAGCTCGGGCGGGGCGTGCGCGGCGAGTTGGGCAGCATCCGGACCGTCACCGAGGCACTGGCCGCCGCCGGGGCGGGCGTCGCCGGCGAGCGCGGCCCGCACTCCGGGGCCGCCCCGGGAGCCGATGCGGAGGACGACGGCGACGAGGCCGCCGCCCGGCTGGCCTACGCCGCCGCGCTGCGCGCCGAGGCGCTCGGCCGACCCGTCCCCGCGGCCGGGGCTGCCGCGACGGCCGGGGCGGGAGCCGCCCGATGAGCCTGCTCGGCACCCTCGCCCGGCTGGAGGCCGTCCGCAGCGGCCGGGCCGAGCCGCTGGCCACCGTCCGCCACCGGCACCTCTCCGAGCGCCCGATGGTGGTGGTGCCGCTGACCGCCGCCGGCGAGGCCGGCGCGCCCCTGGCCGTGATGCTGGGCACCGACCGCTCCGCGCCCCGGCTGCACATCGTCCCGCAGCCGCTCAACCGCACCCTGCGCTTCGACTTCCTGGCCGAGCTGGCCGCCGATCTGCTGCCCTACCTGGAGTCCTTCGCGACCGAGGTGGAGCAGATCGAGGGCTCCGAGAAGGACCCGGGGACCGGCGAGAAGACGCAGGTCTTCCGCGAGCTGTGCACCGACGCACCGCAGCTGATCGTGCCCAACAGCGCGGGTGTGCACCACCTCGCCCTGCTCGGCCGCTCCACCCGCTTCCGCCGCACCGTCGAGGACGACGAGCCGGGGCCCTACCCGGCGCCGGCCCGGGTGCCGCTGCTCGGCCGCTGGCTGACCCACTTCACCGACCGGGCCCAGGTGCCCGGCTCCAGCCTGCTGCTGGCGATGACCGGTCTGCTCTCCCGGCACTGGGCGACCGGCCAGAGCCACCTGGAGGACCAGCACCTCGCCGCCCGGCTGGCCTGGCACGCACCGCCGGCCGGCCTGACCGGGGCCGAGGCCGCCGAGCGGGCCGAGTCCACCCGGGACGCGGCCGGCCAGCTGCTCCACCCGCCGGCCGGCCCGGCCACCGACCCGCGCTTCGACGAGCTGGTGCTGGGTCCGGCGATCGCCCGCTACGACGCCGCCGCGGCCACGCTGCTGCACGCCGCCCAGGAGCCCGGCGACACGGACGCCCGGCAGGCCCGGGCAGCCGTCCGGACGGCCGTCGAGCAGCTGCGCTCGGCGCTGTCCCAGGTGCTGCTGCCCACCTGGGACGACGTCTGGCACGGTCTGGACCTGCTCCGCGGCCTGCCGCCGGCCGGGCACCTGGCGGAGCGCTGGACGGGCGACCGCTGGTCCTACACCGGCCACCGGGACCGGCTGGCGGCGGGCGAGCCGCCGCAGCCCCGGCAGGACGACGCCGTGACGGCCGCCCGGAAGCTGGCGCAGCGCGAGCGCGAGCAGGCCCGGCTGGACGTCCAGGAGGCGCTGGACGACCCGCTGGCGATGGCCGAGCACCGGCTGGCCGGCGAGGCGTTCTCGGGTGTGGTGACCGAGGTGGTGCCGGACTACGACACCTCGGGGCGCTCGCCCAAGCCGCGTCCGCTGGTCACCGTCCGCACGGCCGACCGCCCGCACGCGGACCTCGGCCGGGAGGCGCACCGCGTCCGGGAGGCCCCCGCGCCGGAGTCCGGCGGCGGGCCGAGCCCGCAGAAGGCGGTGATCGCCGCGGTGGACCCGGCGGCGGGCACCATCACGTTGCGGGTGCTGTCCGGCATGGGGCGCAAGAAGGAGCCCGAGCCGGGCAGCCTGCCCGAGCCCGGCGAGCGGATCACCTTCACCCTGTTCGAACTGACCGTCCGCCAGTCCGCGCCGCTGCCCGAGCCGGACGACACCCCGTGGACGCACGGCGGCCCGCCCGGTGCCGCCTCCGCGCCCGGACCCGTGCCGGTCGCCACCGCCACCGCCACCGAGGAATGGGAGTGATCCGGCCGATGGACAGCGAGCAGGCCCCGGGTGCGGCCGCCGACGCGGCGGTGGCCAGGATCCTGGAGGCCACCGTCCGCCCGGCCACCGGCGCCCCGCGCGGCGTGGTGGTGGACTCCCCGCCCGGCGCCGGCAAGTCCACCCTGGTGGTGCGCGCCGCCCGGGAGCTGGTCGAGGCGGGTGAGCGCCTCATGATCGTCGCCCAGACCAACGGGCAGGTGGACGACCTGGTCGACCGACTGGCCGAGAAGGCGCCGGAGTTGACGATCGGCCGGCTGCACGCGGCGGACTCCCGGCCGGGGCCCGAGGTGCTGCGGCACCCCAATGTCACGCCCTCCGACAAGGTGACGGACCTCGCCGAGCTCGACGTGGTGATCTCGACCGCCGCGAAGTGGCAGTGGGTGAGGACCGAGGCGCCCTGGCGGCACGCGATCGTCGACGAGGCCTACCAGATGCGCTCGGACGCCCTGCTCGCGGTGGCCCGGCTGTTCGAGCGGGCCCTGTTCGTGGGGGACCCGGGCCAGCTGGACCCGTTCACGGTGGTCGGCACCGAGCAGTGGGCGGGGCTGTCGTACGACCCGTCGAGCAGCGCGGTGGTCACGCTGCTCGCGCACAACCCGCAGATCGAGCCGCACCGGTTGCCGGTCTCCTGGCGGCTGCCGGCCAGCGCGGCGCCACTGATCTCCGACGCGTTCTACCCCTACACGCCGTTCCGTTCCGGCACCGGGCCCGGCGAGCGGCGGCTCACCGCCTCGGTGCGGCCGGACGGCTCCGCCCTGGACGCGGCGATCGACCGGGCGGCCGAGCACGGCTGGGCGCTGCTGGAGCTGCCCGCCCGGCACACCGTCCGGACCGATCCGCAGGCGGTGGCCGCCGTGGCGGCGACGGTGCGCCGACTGCTGGAGCGCGGCCTGACGGCCCACTCCGAGCAGGGCTCCGTCCCGCTCGCCCCGGGCCGGATCGCGGTCGGCACGGCCCACCGGGACCAGGCGGCGGCCGTCCGGGCCGCGCTGCTCAAGGCCGGTGTCCCGGTCGACCCGGCCGTCGGGCCGGCCGTCACGGTGGACACCGCCAACCGGCTGCAGGGGCGCGAGTACGACGTCACGGTGGTGCTGCACCCGCTCTCCGGGCGGCCGGACGCGACCGCCTTCCACCTGGAGACGGGCCGGCTCTGCGTGCTCGCCTCCCGGCACCGGCACGCGTGCATCGTGGTGGCCCGGGCCGGCATCGCCGAGCTGCTGGACGAGCACCCGGCCACCGAGCCGGTCCAGCTGGGCGTCTCGGTCAAGTTCCCCGACGGCTGGGAGGCCAACCACCAGGTGCTGCAGCACCTCGCCGGCCACCGGGTGCGACTGGCGCGCTGACCGGGCCCGGCCGGGCCGGGGCGGCTGGCCGACAGGTGCACGCCCCCGGCGCGCCGGGCGGGAATAGCGCCCGGACTCGCACCGTTCCGTTACCGGCTGCCGCCGCGAGACAATGGACGGCGGCCAGGACCGGGCGGCGGCGTCCCCGGCTGCCGTCGTCCGCCCCCCACCGAGCACCCGGAGGTGTCCGTCCATGCCCGACTCCCACGCCCAGGCGTCCGACCCGAGCGGTTCGACCGTGCCGGCCGGTCCGGGCGCAGGCGCCGGTGAAGCGCCCGCCCGACGCCGGCGTCCGGTCCAGCTGTTGTTCGAGCCGCACATCGCCGAGCCGGAGCCGGAGCGCTTCTTCGACCTCGAGTCGATCGAGGACCCGGCGGAGCTGCTGCGCCGTTCCACCGAGCTGGCGCTGGCCTTCCGCGCGGCCGCCGAGCGGGCCACCGACTTCCAGGCCGTCGCCGCCGCGCAGCTCGCGGACACCCGCCGGTTCGACGCGCTCTCCGACGCCGAGATCGCCGAGCGGGCGGACTGGACGCCGGACTACGCGACCAAGATGATCGAGTACGGCCGCGGCCTGCTCCAGCCCCGGCGCCACGACGGCTAGCGGCCGGCGGTTCCGGGGACCGGTGAACCCCCGGGGGCCCGGGCGGCAACGCCCCGGGCACCGGGCCCGGCCTGGCCCGGAAACCTCGCCAGTGGCATATGCAGCGCGGCAGGGTACGCCGCACCCCGCCGCGCTGTCCGGCAAACCGCGCTTTCCCTCCCGGACACCCCGCGGACGCCCCACTCTGCTGTCTGTGGACATCTGGACGTATCAGTCGGTGGAGTACGTCACCGTGGCCGGGGAAGCCTGGCTGGCCTCCGCCAGTGAGTACCCGCGCAGCATGCGCGCCCTCTGGGAATCGCGCCCCTGGGCGCCCTCGGTGCTGCCCTGCGGCCGCGCCTTCGACGTGATCAGCATGCCGTCCCTGTTCGGCCGCAGGGTGCTGGACGAGCTGTGGACCTCCGGACCGGGCTGCGGGCCGGTCGCCGTGTACCGGGGGCGCACGCTGCTGTTCGTCCGGCCCGGGGCGGCGGCCCGACTGCGCCGGCTGCTCGCCTGGGAGGAGTGGGCCCGGGACGTCCCGCCGCTGCTCTGCCACGGCCGTGGCGACGCGGTGACCGTCCCGCCGGTGCAGCGGATGGTGCACAGCCCGGACTCCCCCGGCCTGGGCGCCGGGCGGTGGATCGTCGCCCCGGAGAGCCGGGAGCCGTGGCTGCCGGGCGCTTCGGTGGTGCTCTGGGCCTGTGTCCGGGCGGCCCGCGAGCCCGCCGAGCGGGCCGGGTCGGCGGCGCTGCCCGTCGGCTGAGCCCGGCCCGCCCCGGCTCCGGTTATTCGATTTTGGCCGGGCCGGGCGCCGCTGCTAAAGTCTTCTCTGTCAGCAGGCGCCGCTAGCTCAGTTGGTTAGAGCAGCTGACTCTTAATCAGCGGGTCCGGGGTTCGAGTCCCTGGCGGCGCACAGACAGCCGGAA
>NZ_JBSFNM010000074.1:0-41745 GCF_053587085.1 Kitasatospora sp. NPDC003701 | reverse complement strand
CCGACCGCCGCTTCCGGGCCACCCTCACCGGCGGCCGGCTCACCGTCGCCGACGCGCTGGAGGAGGTGCTCTGGCGCGACCCGCCGACGCAGAACACGGGCTCCGGCGGGCCGGCGGCGAGCATGCCCGGCCCGGACGTGGACCCGCTGCCCGGCCCGGACGTGGACCCGAGGGGGTCGGACCCGTGGGGAGAGGACCACCAGCTCGCCCTCCACCTCTGCTACGAGCTCCACGACCGGGGCCTGCCGGGTGTGGACCCCGACTGGGAGTGGGACCCCGCGCTCCTCGCCTTCCGGCGCGAGCTGGAGCAGCCATTCCTCGCCGCCGTGCGGGCGGAGACCGGGCCGGTACGACCGGTCGGCGCGGCGCTGGAGCGGCTGCTGACCGAGCCCGCCGACGGCACCGGCCCGTCACACTTCCTGCTGGCCGAGGGCGAGCGCTGGCAGGCCCGCGAGTACCTGGTGCACCGCTCGGTCTACCACCTCAAGGAGGCCGACCCGCAGATGTGGATGGTCCCCCGGGTGCACGGCCCGGCGCAGGCCGCCCTCATGGCCGTCGCGTACGACGAGTACGGCGCGGGCCGCTCGGACCGGGCGCACGCCCTGCTGTTCGCCCGGATGATGGCGGACCTGGGCCTCGACCCCCGCTACGGGCACTACCTGGACCTCGTCCCGGCGCCCGCGCTGGCGGTGGTCAACCTCATGACGCTGTTCGGCCTGCACCGGGCGCTGCGCGGCGCGGCGGTCGGCCTGTTCGCCGTGGTCGAGGTCACCTCCTCGCCGGGTTCGGCCCGGCTCGCGGCGGCCCTGGAACGGCTCGGCGCGGGGCCGGACGGCACGCTGTTCTACCGCGAGCACATCGAGGCCGACGCCGTCCACGAACAGGTGATGCGGCGCGGCGTCGTGGGTGAGCTGCTCGCCACCGAGGCGGAGCTGGAGCCGGACATCGCGTTCGGCATCGCCGCGACCGAGGTGGTGGACGACCGGTTCGCCGCCCATCTGCTGAAGCACTGGCGGGCCGGGCGCAGTTCGCTGCGCTCACCCCTGCCGGACGGCCCCGGCCACGCCCTGTCCCGTTGAGCCCTGCTCCGGCGGGCCCTGTCCCGCCGCGTCCTGTCCCGCCGTGCCCTGCTCCGGCGGGCCCTGTCCCGCCGCGTCCTGTCCCGCCGTGCCCTGCTCCGCCGCCCGCTGTCCCGCCGCGTCCTGTCCCGCCGTGCCCTGCTCCGCCGCCCGCTGTCCCGCCGTGCCCTGCTCCGCCGCGTCCTGTCCCGCCGCGCGCTGTCCCGCCCGGCTGCGCCGCCGGTGACTGGTGTCGCAGAACGGGTAGCGGCGGCTGCGTCGGCACGCGCACAGCGCCACCACCGGGCGGTCCGAGCGCCGGATCGTCCCGTCCGGCAGCACCACCTCGACCGGCCCCTCGACGAGCACCGGGCCGCCCGGCACGATCGTCACCCTGGTGGCGTCGGTGCCGCACCGCCCACCGCCCGCCGGCTCAGTGCTCCCGGACACCGCGCACCACCACCAGCTCCTCCTCGCGCTCGCCCGGAGCGATCAGTCCGAGCCGCTCGAACAGCGTCGCCCGTGCCGTCATCACCGGCCCGAACGCCTGCCGCCGCCGCGCGGTCGCCGCCACCCGCAAACCGGCCCGCCGCAGTGCGACGAGCGTCTTCGGGACGTTCGCGAGCGAGGACTGGACCACCAGCAGCACGCCCCCCGGGGCGAGCAGCCTCGGTGCCTCCCGGCAGATCCGGTCCAGCACCAGCCGCCCGTCCCGCCCGGCGTCCCAGGCCAGCCCCGCACCCGCACCCGGGGTGTCCGCTGTGGTCCCGGCGGTGTCGGCGGGCACGTACGGCGGGTTGGCGGCGATCAGGTCGAACCATTGCCCGCCCACCGGCTCCAGCAGGTCGCCCTGGCGCAGCCGGACCCGGTGCAGGTGCAGCCGGGTGTTCAGCCAGGCGGCGGCGACGGCACGTCCGGACAGGTCCACGGCGGTGACCCGGGCACCGGTACCGGCGGCGGCCAGGGCCACCGCCCCGGTGCCGGTCCCGAGATCGAGCACCCGGCGGGTGGCGTCCAGCGGCTCGCGGAGCAGGCAGGAGATGAGCAGTTCGGTGTCGCCCTGGGGCGGGTACACGCCCGGCGGTCTGATCAGCAGCATGCCGGGCGGCTGCCCAGTTCGGTGCCGCCCACACAGGGTCGGCGGCCCGAACTCGGGGCGGGGGTGTCGTGGAACCGGGACAGGTTGCCCGGGTCCTACGGAGCCTGGACGTCCGCCGCGGGCGCCTCGGGCTCCTCCTCGTCGTCCGATCCTTCGCCCTTGGCACGGACGTCCGCCGGAGTGGGCGCCACGATGGATCGCTCCTCCGCGGACCGCTCCCGTACCTGCTCGTCGTCCCGCGCGGTGTCGTCGTGGGGGGTGCTCATGGCTCTCTTCTCTCGCTGCGTGGCGTCTCCTGCCGGACCGGAGGAGACCGGAGGCGGCTCTCCCGCCTCCCTGTCCCGGTTTCCGCGGTCGAGTCACCGCGGGAGTGTCGACGGCCGGTGTCTACCAGTAGTGGCGGCGGCCGCCGACCTCGTGGCCGACAGCGCCCATGATCCACAGGACGAGCCCGACGAGGGCCAGGATGAGGCCGATGGTCCACAGGATGGAAATGCCGGTGACGAACCCGATGACGAGGAGGATGACTCCGAGGACGATCACGATGACCTCCGTTTTTGGTCCCCCACGGGATTGATGGCCTTCCGCCGCTGGGGAGGTCACACCGCGTCTTTCCGGTTTTCGGGTCTTCAATCCGACATTGGCGACATGTCGCACCATGGCGTCCCGGGGTGGGGCGCTCAGCGGCCGTACGGGTTCACGTGCGGCCGTGGCCGCACCGGAGACCGGCCGCGCCTCCTGGACCGCGACCCTGGACGCGGCCCGACTGGAGTCCGGCGCGGACGTCGCCGCCGCCACTGCCGACCGACTCCGTCGAGAGGCTGCCCAGCGGCGGGGTCAACAAGCCGGTCCGGCTCCGGCGGTCCGGCACCGGAGCCACCCCGGCTGATGTCGATCGCTGCTGGCAGTCGTCCCTGCGGCGGTTCGACATCGAGCACACGTTTCGCCGGTTCAAGCAGACACTGGGCCGGAGGAAGCCGGGGCTTCGCAGTGCGGAGGCGGCCGACCGGTGGACACGGCTGGTGGTCGTCGCCCACACGCAGCTCCGCCCTGGCCCGCCCACCACGAGAAGGGCACCGAGCCCGGACGATCGGGGCAGGCCGCGGACGGGTCCTGAGCGGCAACTGAAGGCAGGGCCGGTTGAGTCAGGCGCCAGACACGTCAGTCCCGGCAAGTCCGTCATGATGGCCGGACACCGTGAACCACCCGGGCCTCACCTCGGCCAGGAGGTCCTTCAGGTTCTCGACCGCCGCCCGTAGCTCTTCCGCCGTGGGGTCGACAGGCGTAGGCAGGCTTTGTCCGTAGCAACGCAGGCGCCAGAAGTCGAAGGCCTCCGCCCCGTCGACGAAGTCGACGTCGATCCCGCTCGGGCCTGTCATTCGACAACCCGCACCGTGTACCAGGTATGAGTACCTGCCGGCCTCACCGCTGCGGCTGATCTGCCCCGAGCGGGCGAGCACCAGCACGTCAGCCAGCCGCTCCAGCGCAGGGAATGCCTCCCGCATCGCGGTGCCGGCCGCGCCGAGATCGCGGACGAAGGCGAGCACCAAGTCTCGCGATGAGTGTGCTGACGCAGCGTCGCTCCCCAACCTCTGCAACGCATCCTCCGCGGCATCATCACGTGATCAAGGATCGCGATCCTCCCACGGGTGCAGTTCACCGTGCCAGAGCCCACATCACTTGGCCTGCGGGTCAAGCGGCAGGCCACGCCTTGGTCGGTGCGGCCGACCTGGCGGCCTGCTCGATCTTCGCCCAGTGGGCTGTGCGGGCTTGCCGGTCGATCTGCTTCTCGTGTTCGGCGCGCACCCCGGTCCGGCCGTCCAGGCCCTCGCGCAGGATATCGGCGTGGCCAGTGTGCCGGTTGGACTCGCCGAGGACATGGACCATGATGGCGAACAGGTTCGTGTTGGGGCGAGGATCCGGCCACCACGGCACGTGGCCCGGGGCGTCGAGGGGAAGCTCCTTGATCGTCGCGTCCGAGTGTTCCCACGTCCGCAGGTAGAACCCGATGATCTGATCGCGGGTCTCGTCCTCGGTCGCCCACAGATCGCTGCCGTCGGAGTCCTGCCACCGGGGCAGCGGTTCCGGGGAAGGCCGGTCGAAGACCTCGCCGAAGTACCTGGCCTCGACGGTGGCCACGTGTTTGACCAGGCCGAGGAGGTTGGTCCCGGTCGCTGTCAAAGGTCGGCGGGCGTCGTATTCGGACAAGCCGTCGAGTTTCCAGAGCAGCGCCTTGCGGTCCCGCCGCAGTCTCCCGTGCAGGTTGTCCTTCGCGAAGTCATCGATCATGCGCCATGAGCCTGCCACGGGCTGCTCGTGGTCTCAAGATCCCGTACGCGGTCCGCACCGGCCGGCAGAGCCGGGGACCGGCCGCGGCCGCCGCCCTGACCTGCCACCGGAAGCTGGCGCAACGTGCCGGGTGAGACAGCCTCTCAGCTGCTGTCATCCGGCGGGACGGGCCGCTTTCGGGCGGGTCGCGGGTCCGCCTCGCCGCGCCCTGCGGCCACTTCGAACGATCGGCACGAGGCGACGGCGGGGGTGGCGGGGAGCAGCTCCCCGCCACCCCCGCCGTCAGGGTTCGCGCTTCCAGAGCCCCCGGTCGGCGAGGATCGGCAGCACGTTCTCGCCGACCCAGTACGCCTCCTCCAGGTGCGGGGCGCCGGAGAGGATGAACTCGTCGATGCCCAGCCGGTGGTACTCCTCGATCCGGTCGGCCACCTCGGTGTGGTCGCCGACCAGGGCGGTGCCCGCGCCGCCGCGTACCAGGCCGATCCCGGCCCAGAGGTTGGGCGAGATCTCCAGCCGGTCGGTCGAGCCGCCGTGCAGCAGGCGCATCCGCCGCTGCCCCTCGGACTCGCTGCGGGCCAGCGCCTGCTGGGTGCCGGCGATCCGCGCCGGGTCCATGCCGGCGAGCAGCCGTCCGGCCTCCGCCCACGCCGCCTCCGGGGTGTCCCGGGTGATGACGTGCAGCCGGATGCCGAACCGCGGGCTGCGGCCGTGGCGGGCGGCGAGTTCGCGGACGTGCCGGACCTTCTCCGCCACCATGGCGGGCGGTTCGCCCCAGGTGAGGTAGACGTCGGCGTGCCGGGCGGCGACCTCGGCGGCCTCGGGCGAGGAACCGCCGAAGTACACCTCGGGCACCGGTGCGGGCAGCCGGGTCAACCGGGCGCCCTCGACCCGCAGATGGGCGCCCCGGTGGTCGACCTGTTCACCGCGCCACAGCCGGCCGGTGATGTCCAGGAACTCCCCGGTGCGGGCGTAGCGGCCGGCCTTGTCGAGGAAGTCCCCGTACGCGCGCTGCTCGGCCGACTCCCCGCCGGTGACGACGTTGAGCAGCAGCCGACCGCCCGACTGGTTCTGGTAGCTCGTGGCCATCTGGGCGGCCAGCGTGGGGCTGAGCTGGCCGGGCCGGAAGGCCACCAGGTACTTGAGCCGCTCGGTGACCCGGGTGAGCATCGCGGTGGTCAGCCAGGCGTCCTCGCACCAGGCGCCGGTCGGGGTCAGCGCCCCGGTGAAGCCCAACTGCTCGGCGGTGCGCGCGATCTGGCCCAGGTAGGCGATGCTCGGCGGCCGGTCGGACCCGGCCGTGCCGGGCGTCGAGCCGTGGCCGCCGCCGACGACGTGCCGGCTGTCCCCGGTGGTCGGCAGGAACCAGTGGGCGGTCAGCGCCATGGCGGCTCAGCCCTCCCGTGCCGGGGCGAACCCGCCGTAGCCGCCGTCGTGGTGGACCAGCGGCGGGCCGCCGGCGGTGTCGACGTCCAGCACCTCGCCGACGACCAGCAGGTGGTCGCCGACCGGCTGGAGCAGGAACGGACGGGCGGTCAGCCGGGCGGCGGCGCCCGCGAGGACGGGTGTGCCGTACGGACCGGTGTGCCAGTCCGTGCCGGCGAACCGGTCGATCCCGCTGCGGGCGAACCGGTTCGCCAGCTCCTGCTGGTCGTCGCGCAGGAGGTGCACGGTGTAGGCCTCGGCGTCCCGCACCGCGGGTGCGGCGGAGGCGGTGGCCGACAGGTAGAAGGACACCAGGGCGGGCTCCAGGCTCACCGAGGTGAACGAGGTGGCGGTGAAGCCGGCGTGGCCGCCGGGGCCCGCCACGGTGATCACCGTGACGCCGGCCGCGTGCCGGCGCAGGGCGCTGCGGAGCAGGTCGGCGGCGCGGGGGCCGGCGAGTGCGGGCCGCTCGTCGAGGGTGGTCATGCCCGGTCTCCTTCCAGGGCGGGCGGGCCGGGGGTGGGCCCGCCCGCGAAGCGGTCGTCGGTGCGGATCTGGGCGGGCAGGTGCGGGCCGCCGCGCAGTCGCTCCAGCCACTGGACGACGGCGGCGGCGACGCTGCGGTGGGCGGCGTCGTTGAGCGCGTCGTGCCGGCCGTCGGCGACCAGGACGAGTTCGGCCGCGAGCCGCCCGGCGAAACGCCGCGCGGTGGCGGTCGGCGACACCGGGTCGGCGGCGCCGTGCACCACGAGGGCCGGTACGCCGGGGGCGGCGTTCTCGGCGGCCTCGGCGAGAGCGGCGGGCACGTCCTCGCCGAGCGCGCCGGGCCGGAAGTCCGGGTCGGCGGCCAGCAGGCCCCGGTGCGCCGGGCAGGACGTCCGGGCGTCGAGCTCGTCGGTCCAGGCGTCGTCGGCGGACCCGGCGACGGGTGCCGTGGGCAGGCCGACGAGCAGCAGCCCGTCGGGGGCGGCGTGGCGGGCGGCGGCCAGGGCGAGCAGGGCGCCGGTGTCGGAGCCGGCCAGGACCACGGGGGTGCCGGGTGGCGCGGTGTCGCGGGCCTCGGCGACCGGGCCGGCCAGGTCCGGCAGGCCGGCCCCGGCAGCGGGCGAGGCCTGGCCGGCGGGGGCGACCTGGCCGGCGGGGGAAACCTGGCCGCCGGGGACGACCTGGCCGGCGGGGGCGATCCGGGCAGCGGGGGCGACCCGGGCGACGACGCGGTAGCCGTCGAAGGCCAGCCGCCGGCCGAAGCGGGTGTACACGCCCGGGTGCTCGCCCCGGCCGGGCAGCAGCAGGACGGTGCCGCGCACGGTGACCCCGGCGGCGGGCTCCCAGACCACGGCGGACGGGCCGGCGTCCACGACCGGGTCGGGCGCAGGGACAGCGGCAGGGGCAGCGGCAGGGGCAGCGGCGAGGACAGGGGCGGGGGCAGGGGCGGGGCTGGTGGCGGCGGTGGTCATCGGGCCGCACCGGCCACCGCGACGGCGGCCTGCTCGGCCCGCTCCGCCTCGGCGGCCCGGGCCGCGCGGGCGTCGCGGCGGGCGACCTCCTGGCGCACCAGCGGGATGAGCTCCTTGCCGTAGTCGAGCGCGTCGTCCAGCGGGTCGTAGCCGCGGATCAGCAGCGTGGTGGCGCCGAGGTCGACGTAGTCCAGCAGGGCCTGGGCGACCGTCTCCGGCGTGCCGACCAGGGCGGTCGAGTTCCCGGCGGCGCCGGTCGCCGCGGCGGGGGCCGTCCACAGCGCGCGGTCGTGCCGGTCGCCCTTGGCGGCGGCGGCCAGCAGCCGCTGGGAGCCGACGTTCTGCGGGGTGGCGCCGGGCCCGGTCGGCAGGATCCGACGGCGCCCGCCGAAGACGTCGCCGCGCTCCTTGATGGTGGCCAGGATGCGGTGGGCGCGGTCCCAGGCCTCCTCCTCGGTGCGGCCGAGGATCGGGCGGAAGGAGACGCTGATCCCCTGGACGTCGGTGCGGCCCGCGGCGGTGGCGGCGGCGCGGACGGAGGCGATCTGCTGGGCGGTCTCGGCCAGCGGCTCGCCCCACAGCGCGAAGGTGTCGGCGTGCTTGCCGCCGACCCGGTAGGCGGCCTCGGAGGAGCCGCCGAAGAACAGCGGGATGCGCGGCTGCTGCGCGGGCAGGACCTCGGACTTGAAGGCGGCGAGGCGGTAGTACGGGCCCTCGTGGTCGAACGGGCTCTCGGCCGTCCACGCCTTGGTGAGCACGGTCAGGTAGTCGTCGGTGCGGGCGTAGCGCTCGTCCTTGGTCAGGTAGTCGCCGTCGCGGCGCTGCTCGGCGTCGTGGCCGCCGGTGATGATGTGGACGGCGACCCGGCCGCCGGAGAACTGGTCCAGGGTCGCGAAGGTGCGGGCGGCGACCGTCGGCGCGATGAAGCCGGGGCGGTGCGCGATCAGCAGGCCCAGCCGCTCGGTGTTGGCGGCGGCGAACGCGGCGACCTGGTTGGGGTCGGGGCTGGCGGAGGAGTGCGCGACCAGGATCCGGTCGAAGCCGGCCTCCTCGTGGGCCCGGGCGAAGCGGCGGGTGTAGTCGGGGTCGACCACCGGGCCGTACGCGGCGCGGGTCTCGGAGACGTCGTGGGTGGAGATCATGCCGATGAACTCGACGGGCATGGCGAGGTGCCTTTCTTGGCAAGGGGGTTGGGAGGAACGCCGGGGCGGCGTGAGTGGTGGGTCAGGAGGTTCGGGGGAGCGGGTCGGGAGAGCGGCGGGAGTGGTGCTCAGGAGGTACGGCGGTTCGGGAAGCGGCTCAGGAGAGCGGCGGGCGGTGCAGGGCGGCTCGGCCCCGGGCGAGCAGGACGGTGTCGTCCTGCGGGGTGTGCACCCGGCTGCACAGCACGTCGCGCAGGTGCCGCTGGAGCGGGTGGTGCCGGGTCAGACCGTGGTTGCCGACCAGCCCCACGGCCCGCTGGACGGAGTCGACGGCGGCGCGCGTGCCGAGCAGCTTCGCGCCGGGTGCCTCCTCGGCGGCCTGCGGGTCGCCCGCGTCGGCGGCCGCGGCCAGCGCGGCGACCAGCCGCTCGGCGCCGCCGAGTTCGATGTCGATCAGGCCGAGTTCGCTCTGGAACCGGGGCAGGCTCGCCAGCGGCGCGCCCAGGGCGCTCGGGGTCCGCTCGTGCAGGAAGCCGGTGAGCCAGGCCTGCGCCGCGCGGGCGACGCCGAGGTAGAGGGCGGTCAGGCCGAGCGAGTTCCAGGCGCCGCCGAGTACGTCCCGCCCGGCGTCCGGCGCGGGTGCGGCCAGCCGGGCGGTGTGGTCGAGCGGGACCCGTACCGCGTCCAGCAGCACGTCGTCGCTGCGACTGGCCCGCAGACCCAGGTGGTCCCAGGTCGGTTCGACGGTGATGCCGGGCAGGTCGCCGCGGACCAGGAACGAGCCGACCCGGGGCTCGGGTTCGTCGGTGCGGGCCCACACCAGCAGCCAGCGCAGCGCGGGGGCGCCGGTGGAGTAGATCTTGCGCCCGGTCAGCTCCCAGGCGTCGCCCCGCCGCCGCGCCACGGTCGCGGGCAGCCCGCCGCGCACGGGGGTGCCGAGCTCGGGCTCCACCCGGACGTGGTTGACCAGGGTCGGGCGCTCGGCGGACTCGGCGAGCAGCTGTGCCAGCGGGCCGGCCGGCCAGTGGGCCTCGCGCGCCTCGGCCGCGTGGACGAACAGGGTCATCGCGGTCACCAGGGCGACCGCCGGGTCGCCCTCCCCGAGGGCGCGCAGGATCCGTACCGTGTCGGCGAGGCCGCGGCCGGGGCCGCCGTGCCGTTCGGCGACGGTCGCGGTGAGCAGGCCCGCCCGGTGGACGAGCGCGACCCCCTCGGCGGGGAAGGTGGCGTCCCGGTCGTGCTCGGCGGCGCGTGCCGCGAGGGCGGCGGTCAGGGCGGGCAGGCCGTCGAGGTCGGGCGGCGGGGGAGCGGGCCGGGCGGCGGTGGTCGGTGCCTGGGTCATCGGGCGTGCTCCGTAGGGGTGCTGACGGTCGTGACGGCGGGCGCCGGGTGCGGTAGGCGGGCCCGCCAGTCGGGGCTGTGGTGGCAGGCGGCGGCGTGCGCGGGGCCGGCGGCGGCGGTCGGGGCGAGCTCCGGGCGCACCGCGCACGCCGCGTCCGCGAACGGGCACCGGTGCGCGAACCCGCAGCCCCCGCCGGGGACGGCGGACCGGGCGGGGGTCCGCAGCAGCCGCAGTTCGGCCCGCCGCGCGGGGTCCGGGCTCGGCGCCGAGGCGGCCAGCAGCGCGCTGTACGGGTGCAGCGGACTGTCCAGCACCGCCTCCGCCGGGCCCTGTTCGACGATCCGGCCCCGGTAGAGCACGGCGATCCGGTCGGCGATGCCGGCCAGCGAGTCGAGGTCGTGCGAGATCACCACCACGGCCAGGCCCAGGTCACGGCGGAGCCGGTCGAGCAGGCGCAGCACGTGGTTGCGGTTGGAGGCGTCCAGGGCGCTGACCGGTTCGTCGGCCAGGAGCAGCCGGGGCCGTCCGACGATCGCGCGGGCCAGGGCAACGCGCTGGCGCTGGCCGCCGGAGAGCGCGCCGGGGGTGCGGTCGGCGAGGGCCGGGTCCAGGCCGACCCGGTCGAGCGCCTCCCGCACCCGGGGGCCGCGTTCGGCGCGGGGCACGCCCGCCACCGCGAGTGGTTCGCCGACCAGGCGGGCGACCGTCAGGTCGGGGTCGAGGGAGCGCAGCGGGTCCTGGAACATGTACTGGACGGTCCCGGCGCGGCGGGCCGCCCGCAGGGCCCGGCCGCGCAGGGCGGTGCGGTCGGCGCCGGCCACCGTGATCCGGCCGGCGGCGACGGGCGCGAGCCCGGCCACGGCCCGGGCCAGGGTGGTCTTCCCGGAGCCGGTCTCGCCGATGATGCCCAGGATCTCGCCGGAGCGCGCCTCCAGGTCGACCCCGGTCAGGACGGGGGTGCGGCCGTAGCTGACCTCCAGGCCCTCGACCCGCAGGGTGGCGGCTCCGACGGCGGGCGCCGGCCCGGCCGGGGCCGCCGGGAGCGTCGAGGCGGTGGCGGTGCTCATACCGGGACCTCCGTTCGTTCGAGGGCGTTCGTCGGTTCGAGGACGCCGGTGAGGGACAGCTCTCCGGCGCGCAGGCAGCGCACCGCCCGGCCGTCGGCCCCGGGGACCGGCGTGAGCGGGACGCCCTGCTCGGTGCAGGCCGCGGTGGCGTACTCGCAGCGCGGGGCGAAGCGGCAGCCGGGGCCGGCGGCGCCGGGTTCGGGCGGCCGGCCGGGGATGACGGCGAGCTCCCGGCGGCTGCGCCGGCCCAGCGAGGCGACCCGCAGCAGCGCTTCGGTGTACGGGTGGGCGGGGGAGGCGACCACATCCGCGGTGCGGCCCTCCTCGACGATCTCGCCGGCGTAGAGGACGAGGACCCGGTCGCACACCTCGGCGACCACCGCCAGGTCGTGGCTGACCAGCAGCAGGGCCAGCCCGTGCCGTTCCCGCAGCTCGCCCAGCAGGTCCAGCACCTCGGCCTGGACGACGGTGTCCAGGGCGGTGGTGGCCTCGTCGGCGACCAGCAGCTGCGGGTCGCCGGAGATCGCGACGGCGATCAGGACGCGCTGGAGCATGCCGCCGGAGAGCTCGTGCGGGTAGCTGTCGTGGACCCGCTCCGGGTCGTGCAGGCCGACGGCCGCGAAGAGCTCCAGCGTCCGCCGGCGGGCCCCGGCCCGGGTGAGCCCGCGGCGGCGCAGCGGCTCGCCGAGCTGGCGCCCGACGGTGAGGGTGGGGTTGAGGTACGAGCCCGGGTCCTGGAACACGGCGCCGAGCCGGGTGCCGCGCACCTGCTGCCACTGGCGGTCGGTCAGGGCGGTGAGGTCCGCGGGCTCGTGGTCCGTCGGGCCGGCGTCCGTCGTGCCGCCCGTGATGCCGCCTGTGATGCCGCCGCCCGTCGGGCCGCCGCCCGTCGGGCCGTCGCCCGTCGTGCCGCCGAGGACGATCCGTCCGGCGGCGACGGAGACCCCGGGCGCGGGCAGGCCGAGCACCGAGCGGCAGGTGAGCGTCTTGCCGCTGCCGGACTCGCCGACCAGCCCGACGGCTTCGCCGGGGAGCACCTCGAAGGAGACGTCGCGGACGGCCTCGGTGCGGCCGTGGCCGACGGTCACGTGCAGGCCCTCGACCCGCAGGGTGGCGGTGCGCGCGGGACGGCCCCGGGCCGGTCCGGCGGCGGTGGGTTCAGGCGGGGTGTGGGACATGGTCGTGCTCCTTCCGGTCCGGTCCGGTGGCGGCGGGCTCCGGTGCGTCCTGGGTCCGGGCCCGGGCCCCGCCGGCGTCCGCCGCGGCCCGCTTCGCCCCCGCCCGCCGCGTGCGGGCGGTGGCGGGGGCGCCGGTGCGGTCGCCGTCGGCGAGGACGTCGGCGAGCAGGTTCAGCGCCCCGACGGTGAGCATGATCAGCAGGGCCGGCGGGAGCGGCGCCCACGGCTGCTGGGCCAGGAAGCCGAGGTCGCTGGCGAGCATGCCGCCCCAGGTCGGGGCCGGCGGCTGGACGCCGATCCCGAGGAAGGTGAGGGAGGAGACCGTCAGCAGGCCGGTGGCCAGCGCGTGTGCGGTGGTGACGGCGACGGTCGGCAGCACCTTGCGCCAGATGTGCACCCGCAGGATCCAGGCCCGGGAGGCGCCCATCAGCTCGGCGGCCTCGACGTACTGGGCGCGGTCCAGCCCGAGCGCGGCGGCCCGGGTGACGCGGAAGAACAGCGGCGAGAGCAGCACGCCGAGCGCCAGCATCGCCTGGTGGAGCCCGTTGCCGAGCAGGCCGACGGCGGCGATCGCGAAGAGCGTGAACGGCAGCGTCATCAGGGAGTCCACGGCGCGCAGCGCCAGCCAGGACCCGGCCGATCCGAACCGCACCGACAGCAGGCCGGGGACGACCCCGAGCAGGGCGGCGACGGCCACCGCCTCGACGGCGGCGAGCACGGAGAGCCCGGTGCCGGCCAGCAGCCGGCTCAGTACGTCGCGTCCCAGGTAGTCGGTGCCCAGCAGGTGGTCCGCGCCGGGGGCGCCCAGGATGTGGGCGGTGTCCTGGGCGAGCGGGTCCGTCGGGGCGATCCACCCGCCGAACAGGGCCAGCAGCAGGACGACGGCCAGCACGGCCTGCGCGGCGCGGGCGACGGGCACCCGCAGGGCGGTGCGCAGCGGGTTCACCGGGCCCCTCCCGTCGCCGGCCCGGCCGTCGGTCCGCTTGCCGCCGTCGGTCCGGTCGCCGTTGCCGGTCCGCTCGCCGCCGCCGCTACCGCGCGCCCGCCCGGCCGAGGCCCGCGGCGGGCCGCCGGGTTGAGCGCGAAGAGCAGGGCGTCGACGGCCAGGTTGGCCACGAGGACCACCGCGACGGTGACCAGCAGGGTGCCCTGGATCACCGGCACGTCGTGCTGTTCGGCGGCGCGCAGGGAGAGTTGGGCGATCCCCGGCAGGTTGAAGATCCGTTCGGTGACCACGGCGCCGCCGATCAGGACGGGCACGCTCATGCCGAGGACGGTGACGGCCGGGCCGGCGGCGTTGCGCAGCGCGTGGCCGAACAGCACCCGGCGGCCGGACAGTCCGCGCATCAGGGCGCCGGTCGCGTAGTTCCGGCGCAGCTCCGCGACCAGTGAGGTCCGCAGCTGGCGGGCGATGCCGGCGGCGGCGTCCAGGCTGAGGGCCAGCGCGGGCAGCAGGGCGAACCGCAGCCACTCGCCGGGCTGCTGGGAGAACGGCACGTACCCGCCGGAGGGCAGCAGCCGCAGCTGGACGGCGACCAGGGTGATCAGGCCGATCGCGATCACGAAGGCGGGCAGGGTGCCGAGGAGGGTGCAGACGGCGGTGACCGCGCGGTCCAGCCGGCCGCCGTTGCTCAGCGCCGCCGCGATGCCGGCCGCGCCGCCGAGCAGGACGGCCAGCAGCAGCGCCAGGCCGGCGATGGAGAGGTCGACCGGGAGCGCGGTGGCGATCGAGTCGGCGACCGGCACGGTGGTGAACCAGGAGATCCCGAGGTCGCCGCCGGCCGCGTGGACCAGCCAGTCGCCGTACTGCGCGGGCAGCGGCCGGTCCAGGCCGAACTCGTGGTCCAGCCGGGCGATGTCGGCCGCGGTGGCGGTCTCGCCGAGGACGGCGGCGGCCGGGTTGGCGTCCGAGACGGCGCCCAGGCCGAAGGTGAGCAGCGAGGAGAGCAGGAAGACGGTGGTGGTGCCCGCGAGCACCCGTCCCAGTGAGCGCGGGGCGCGCGCCGCCCGGCGGGCGAGCGGGCCCGCCCGCCGGGCCCCCGGGTGCGGCAGGACGGCGCTCACGACGCGCTCACCCCCTCGAACCGCTGCACCACCGTGAAGGCGGGGATCGGCGAGACGGACTTCCGCCGCGCCAGCAGCCGGGGGACGCTGTAGAGGAAGGTGTTGGGCATCGTGCGCACCGCGAGCGCGGTCGCTGCCTGGAGCGCCTTCGGGTACTCCGGCGAGTCCAGCGGGGTGCGCGAGACCTGCTCGACGGCGGCCGCCAGCTCCGGCGGGGTGCGCCGGCCCGGGTTCATCAGGCCCTGCTCGCCGAACAGCACCTGGAAGGCCTGCGCCGCGGAGTCGCGGCCCGCGAACTGGTCGGTGAACAGGGCCTTGGCGTGCTGGATGTAGACGATCTGGGTGGCCTGCGCCGCCGGGACCACGTCGATGGTGGCCCGGATGCCGACCTCCTTCAGCTGGGCCTGCAGCTGCTCGGGCAGCCCCTGGGCGGCCGTGGTGGTCAGGGTGAGGTCGACCCCGTCGGGGTGGCCGGCCTCGGTGAGCAGCGCCCGTGCCTTCACCGGGTCGTACCGGAAGAGGTCGGCCGAGGCGGGGTCGTGGCCGACGTAACCCTTGGGGAAGGGCTGGTAGTTGACCTCGCCGTAGCCGAAGAGCTGCGTCTTCACCAGGGCCTCGCGGTCGATCGCGAACTTCAGTGCCTCGACCACCTTGGGGTTGTCGAACGGCGCCTTCTCGACGTTGACGTCCAGCACCGCCACCACCAGCGACGGGATCACCTGCACCTCCAGGCCCGCCGCCTTGGCCGCGGCCACCTGGCTGCCGGGGATCTGGGCCACGTCGAACTGCCCGGACTGCAGCCCGGCCACCACGGTGGCGGCGTCCGGCAGCGGGTAGACCTCGAAGTTCTCCAGCTTGATCGCGGTCGCGTCCCAGTAGCCGGGGTTGCGCCGCAGGACGGCCTTGGCGTTCTGGGTGTAGGAGGTGAGGGTGAACGGCCCGGCGCCGGCGGGCCGGGTGGCCAGCCCGGCGGCGTCCGACTCGAAGGCCTTCGGGTTGACGATCATGCCGGTCTTGCCGGCGAGCAGGTTGGGGATCTGGTAGTCGGGGCGGGAGAGCTGGAGCACCACGGTCCGCGCGTCGGGTGCCGACACCTCGCGGACGCCGGTGAGTTGCGGGGCGACCAGCGACTTGGCCTCGGTGCGCCCGCGGTCCAGGCTCTTCTTGACGGCCGCGGCGTCCAGCGGGCTGCCGTCGGAGAACATCAGCCCGGGGCGCAGGGTGAAGGTGACCGAGCTGCCGTCGGCGCTGAACGTCCAGGCGGTGGCGAGGGCCGGGACGGCGCTGCCCTGCTCGTCGAGCTTGGTGAGGCCCGCGTAGACCAGCGACAGCGCGTGGACGTCCCAGCCGGCCGAGGAGAACACCGGGTCCCATGAAGTCGGCAGCGCCCAGCCCCACTTGAGGGTGCCGCCGCCGGTGCCGCCGCCCGTACCGGCCTGCCCGGGGGCGCCGCACGCGGCGAGGGCGAGGGAGGCGCCGAGGCCGAGGCCGAGACCGAGCAGGGAGCGTCTGCCGAGCTGCGGGCGGTCGGTGGAGGAGCTGGTCATGGCGGTTGGTCACCTTTCGGAGGGTGCGCGGCGACGCCGGGCGGCGGGCACGGGGAGCGGGCGCGTGGCGGACACCGGCGGGGGCGGCCGGCGGCAGGGGGAGTACGGCGGGTACGGGGAACGGCGAGTACGGGGACGCGGGGCGCGAGGCGCGGTGGTGGACGGCGCGTCCCGCGCCCGGCCGGCCGGGGCCGGGCGTTGCGTGAGGGGGCGGAGCCGGGTGCGGACGGGCCCGTCGGCGGGCCCTGCGGGCCGGGGCGGCGGTGCGTGGGCGGTCGCCGGGGACCGGGGTTGGGGTGGCGGCGGGCCGGGCCCAGGGCCGCTCGGGGGCCGAGAGCCGGAGGCCCTCGCTCAGGCCCCGTACGGGCGGTCCGGCCGGGCGGGCCGAGGTCCGGCGGTGCGGTGGCCGCCGGGTCCGGACGCGGTCAACAACAGAGGGCGCTGCTGGTGCGTCGGTGACTCGTCCAGCGGCGCACCGGGAGGGGGTGCGTGGAGGTCATGGCCTCATCCTGGCCAGGTCAGCGGCCTGCTGTCAATGGACACCAAAAGGTGTCTCTTTGCCGCGGGGGGTGCTGCAACACTTCCTCAACACGCCGTTCACGCCGACCGGTTGCGACGCCCACGGAGCGCCGTTGCGCCACCCGGCCCGGGCCCGCCGACGGCCCGCGGGGTGGCGGCGTGTGACGTCTTCGCCTCTCGCGGCGGTGCGTCCCGGCAGGCGGAACGCGTTCATCCGGCCTCGGCCGTCGCCGGCCGCTCCGGTGGCGGTCGTCAGCCGCCGCCGGGGGACCGGGACGCTGCCGTGAACGCCGGGCCGGAGCGCTCCTCCGGGTGGAGCAGGACGTCGCCGTTCGCGGTCGGCACGCGCAGGGCGCCGGCCGGCGGCCCGCCGGTCGCACCCGCCAGCTCGGGCCCCGTCAGGCTCCGGTACCGCTCCAGCAGCTCCCCGACCGTGGGAGCGCGCCCCGGCGCCGGCAGCGGTTCGGGGGAGACCGCCGCCAGCGCGTCCCGGTACTCGCGCGCCGTCCGCCACCCCGGGACCACCCGCCGCCCGCGCGGCCCGGTGAACACCAGCGTCGGCAGCGCGTACCGGTGGCCGCCGTCCTCGGTCTCCTTCGCCGCCCCCGGGTGCGGCCCGTCCCCGCGCAGCCCGATCACCTCCGGCAGCGGCCGCCGGGCCTCGGCCCGGTCGCGGCTCACCCGCTCGCGGACGGCCGCGGAGGCCAGATCGGCCCGCAGCCGCACCTCGTCGAGCCCCGGCACCCCCGCCACCGCCGCGAGCACCCGCTCCGGGGTGTCGGCGGGCTCGCCGAGGACGAAGACGCTCTCCCGCAGTCGGCGCAGCACCCGCTCGGCGACCAGCGGGCCCTGCGCCTCGGCCGCTGCCGCCGCCAGCGAGGACGGCCGGCTGCTCGCCGCCACCCAGCCCAGCCGGGCGGCCCGCGGCGCACCCGCGCGGTCGGTGATCTGCTCCACGTACCGCGCGTACCAGGCCGTCTCGGCGGCGGGATCCGGCGCGGGCTCCTCGTCGTCGTCGAACAGGATGCCGAAGACCCGCCGGTGCCGGCAGTGCCCGTCCGACTCCCGCAGCAGGGCGCGCAGCCTCGGCTCGGCCGCCCAGGACCACGGGCACATCGGGTCGGTGTACTCCACGACCTCCACCGCGCCCGCGGTCCCCGCCCCGGGCCCGCTCCCGGCCGCCGCGCCCGCGCTCACGCCGTCGCCACCCGGTCGCCGGACCGCACCAGCCGGGCGACGGTCGTCCCCGAGAGGATCTCCACCGCGCGCTCCTCGACGCTGCGCCAGACCGACGGCAGGGCGTGCGCGGGGCCCGGGTAGTCGAGTGCGGTCAACGGCTCGCCGCGCAGGGTGATCACCTCGCCGTCCACCGCGCGGACCACGTCCAGCAGGGTGATCTCCTCGGCCGGCCGGCCGAGCCAGTAGCCGCCCTCGCAGCCGCGCTGGCTGCGGACCAGCCCGGCCCTCCGCAGTTCGCCCACCACGGACTTGAGGAAGCGGAACGGGATACCCTGGGAGGCGGCGATGGCCTCACAGGTGAGTGGGCGCGAGGTGTCGCAGGCGAGCTCGACCAGAGCCCGGGCGGCGTAGTCGGCCTTGGCGGAGATGTGCATGCACCCGAGTATCCCCCGGTCGCGGCGTCGCTCAAGTCCCTTGTCCGCCAAGGGCGGGGTCGATGGCCGCAAAAAGACACCTCTTGACATCCTTTCGCCGCCGGGCCTAGCGTCCGGTGACATCCGGGGGAGGTCGCCGGGCCGCCCCCGCCGCCCCGCGCGGCCCCGCGTGGCCGCCGCCCGCCGGCCCGGCGCGTGCCCTGCCCCCGCGCCCTCCCGTGCCGTCCCGTCCGTCCCGTCCGTCCCGTCCGAGGAGCACCATGTCCGCCGACTCCCACCCGCACACCCCCGCTCCCGCCCGCGAGGGGACGGCCGTCGTCACGGAGGCGGGCACCGGGTTCCACCCGCACCTGCACGGCACGGACGCCCCCGCCGGCACCGGACTGCGGGCCCGGCTGCACCACATCCGCGCCGGCGAACTCGACGACGGCACCGCCCAGACCGGCGGGATGCGGCGCTTCGCCGCGATCAGCGGTCGCACGGTCGGCTCGGAGAAGCTCTGGATGGGCCAGACCCACGTCGCCCCCGCGACCGCCTCCTCCGACCACCACCACGGCGAGTCCGAGACCGCCATCCACGTGGTCAGCGGCCACCCGGAGTTCGTCTTCGTCGACGACTCGTCCGGCACCCCCGAGGAGGTCCGGCTGCGCACCGGCCCCGGCGACTACATCTTCGTGCCGCCGTTCGTCCCGCACCGCGAGGAGAATCCCGACCCGGAGGAGGAGGCGGTCGTCGTCATCGCCCGCAGCACCCAGGAGGCCATCGTGGTCAACCTCCCCGGCCTCTACGCCCTCGGCGGCGCGGGCGGGGCGTAGCACCGGTCCGGCGGAGGTGTCACGCCTCCGCCGACCCCTTCGCGGGCCACGCGAACCGCGCCATCGCCTCGGCCAGGGCGTTCGCCGCCGACAGCGGCCGCACCATGACCAGGAAGTCGTCGATCCGGCCGTCCTCGTCGAAGTGCAGGAAGTCGCAGCCGTTGACGACCACGTCCCCGATCCTCGCCGTGAAGAGGAACGCGTGGTCGCGACCGCCGGGGTCGGCGATCTCCCGGACGTACCGGAGGTCGCTGAACACCTGCGTCACCCGGCCCAGGATCGCGGCGGTCGTCTCCTTGCCGGCGTACGGCCGGAACGCCACCGGACTGGTGAACACGACGTTGTCGGCGAGCAGCGCCACGAGGGCGTCGTGGTCGCCCGCCTCGACAGCCTTGCGGAACGGATGCATGGACCCCTCCTTGATTAGTCAATTCGATGACTAGGTGGGTCGAAGGCTAACGGCCGCCCTGTCCGGCGTCCAGAGGACGAGTAGTCAACTCCATGAGTAATCGCCCTGCTGATAGCTTCCCTTCATGGCACTGCGCAACGCCGTTCTCGCGGCACTCCTGGAGGGTGAGGCGTCGGGGTACGACCTGGCCAAGGGCTTCGACGCCTCGGTGGCCAACTTCTGGATGGCCACCCCCCAGCAGCTCTACCGGGAGCTCGACCGGATGGAGGGCGACGGCCTGATCGCGGCCCGCACGGTCGTCCAGGAACGGCGACCCAACAAGCGGCTGTTCTCCCTGACCGAGGCCGGCCGTGCGGCGCTCACCGCCTTCACGGCCGAGGCCTCGAAGCCGACCGCCATCCGCGACGAGCTGCTGGTGAAGGTCCAGGCCGTCGACGAGGGCGATGCCGGGGCCGTGCGGGCGGGCGTCGCCGAACGACTGGCGTGGTCCCGGGCGAAGCTGGCGCGGTACGAGCGGCTGCGCGACCGCCTGCTCGACGGCCGGACCGAGTCCGACCACCTCGCCCGCGCCGACCGGATCGGCCCGTACCTCACCCTGATGCGGGGCCTGGCGTTCGAACGGGAGAACATCCGGTGGGGCGAGCAGGTCCTCGCCGTCCTGGATCAGCGTCAGGGTGCGGTGAACTGACCCGGGGCCAGGGGTGCTGCGCCGCCCACGACCTGCACCACTGCGCCGCCCACGACCCGCACCGCTGCGCCGCTCACGACCCGCACCGCTGCGCCGCCCACGACCCGCACCGCTGCGCCGGGCCGGTGGAGAGAGGGACGGGCGAGGCGGGACCAGGGCGGAATGCCGGGCGGCAGGGCCGAGCAACCGGACGGGCCTACTCGGCCGGGGCGGGGGTGTAGGTCTTCGTTTCGGAGTACTTCCACGACGCGAGTTTCCAGGTGCCGAGCCGCAGCTCCAGTTTCTGGTTCGGGGCGAGCGTTCCCGTGACCGTGATGTCCCGCCAGGACCTCCCGAGGTCCGAGCAGCCGGTTTCCTCGGAGTCCTTCCAGTCCTCGTCGGTGCCGCCGTACTGGAGCCACGTCGTGCTCCTGCCGATCTTGCCGCAGTGCGCGTGCAGAACCCCCGTCACCGTGTAGGTGCGGTCGCCCTGTCCACTCCAGGTCAGCTCGCCGGAGAACCCCAGCGCCGCCGTCGCGACGCCCGGGGACTTCTCCTGGTTGACCTGGAAGGAGATCCGCTCGCCGTGGCCCTCCGTGGCGGGCGCGTCCATGTACTTGTGGGCGCCGAGCAGCAGCAGCACGTCCTCTCCCACCGGAGCGTCGGCGGCGATCATCCGGTGGGCGACCGCGTCCTGCCACTGCGGTGTCGAGGTCATGTCCCGGATCATCGCGGGGCCGTCCCCGGGGGCGAAGAACTCCTCGACCTCGGCCAGGCGCCGCTTCACGTCTTCCCGGCCGTCCTCGTCGAGGAACTCCTCGCGGGGGACGTCCATCAGCGCCCGCAGATCGATGCCCGACCCCAGGAGGACGGACCAGACCTCCTGGGCCGAGTCCGTCATGACGATCGCGTGGTGGAGCCTGTCGCGGGCCTTGTCGTCCAGCTCGCCCGGGTCGGGTTCCGCCGCCCGCGCCCCGGGCACGGCGGACGCGCCCGGGGGCGGGGGCACGGCGGGGGAGGCACCGGCGGGAGCGGCGACGGCCGCGACCACCCATGCGGTGCAGGCCGCGAGCGCGACCCGCCTGATCCGGTTCCGGTTCCTGTTCATGCCATGATCAACGACACCGGACACCAGCCGTCACCCCGTCTGCGTCCCACTCGGCCTCCGGGGAGGATCCGGACCGGGTTCCGGTGGCAGATCGGTGATCCTGATACCGGTTCAATGACCCGGGTGCACCCGTGTCAGCTCCGGCGAGCCGCTCCCGCGGCGCGGCCGGCACCTCGGGGCCGTGGTGGGTTCGCCCGGCGGCTACGACGACCACCCGGGGCAGCGGCAGATGCCGGCCCGCTGGGACGGGATGTACGGGGTCGACCGGAGTCAGCGGGACCGGTACACCTCCCACTGCGGCGGCCAGGGCTTCTGCACCGACGGTACCGGCAGCCAGGCCGCCGTCGACGCGGGTTCGTCGATCGCACCGTTGCAGCAGGCCGGCGTCCCCGCCCGGGCCCGCGCCCACGCCGGCCCGGGGAGGGTGCCGCCCTCTCACTCGATGGAGTGACCACGAACCGCCAGGCCGCGCGGTAGTTCGGCACCCCGCAGACGATGGACACCAGGCGCGGCCGCACGGCCGCGCCTGAACTCTCCACCCTGTCGGAAGGAAAGCGGACGTGACTCGTACGAGAGCTCGTCGTATCAAGACCGGGCGCCTGGCGCTGGTGGTCGGAGCGGCGTTCATGGCCGTCCTGGTCCCCGTGACGACGGCCCAGGCGGCCTTGCCATCGAACTCCGACCTGGAAGTGATCCGGCTCGACCCGGACCCGGCTGCGCCGGGCGGCACGACGACGGTGCACGCCTTCGTCGCCAACGGGGGCCCCCAGAAGACCGCGAACAGCTTCACCGTCACCGTCCGGCTGCCGCGCCACGTGGAACCCGGGGAGCCCTTCTACCCCGAGGACTGCCAGGCGACGCAGGGCCTGCTCGGCATCTGGACCGTCCGGTGCACCTTCCCGGCCGGCCTCGACCCGGTCCAGAGCGTCACCGCACTCGTCCCGATCAGGGTCTCCGAGGATGCTCCTCTCGGGGAGTTGACCGGCGGACGGGTCAGCGTCAGCAGCATCGACGACATCCTCCACCTCGGCAACAACAGCAAGCCGTTCGGCGTGCCGGTCGTCGAGACAAGCCGGCAGGGCTGAAGTCCCGGGCCCGGCGGCGAACCCCGCGAGCGCCCCCCGGGGCCGGGGCCGAGGGCCGCGGTGTCGACCCCACGCTCCACAACGCCCCCAGGAACCCGGCGGCAGGTGCCCGGCCGGGGACGGCGCCACCAAGGGCAGAGCGGGCGGCAACGGCTGTGTGGTGATCGTCCGGTAGCCACTGCGTCCCCCGTCGGCCGACCGGGTCCGGTCGGCCGACGGGGGCACGTGCGGTGCCTGTCGTGCGAGCGTCGGTGTCTGCCGGGTCGGCGCGAAGCACCGTCCCGGTCCGGTCCCCGGACCGGCCGGCTCCTCCAACGGCCGGGTCCGGGCATCGCCGCAGCGCGGACGAAGGACCGGCGCGGCTGCTCGGGGTGCTCAGTGTCAGGGCGCCGGTGTGCCGATGGTCGGTAGGTCCTGCTTCCCGCCTCGACCGAGTGACGCCGGGCGCCACCCATCCCGCCCCGCAGCGACGCGAACCGGTGGATCGGCTCCGTCCTCGGCCTCCCGCCCTTGCCGTTCGTCGACTTCGGGGGCGCCCTGATGCGTGAGCGCCCGGACGGAGTCCACTGGAAGTCCTCGCCGCTGGTCGCCCATGCCGACGGCCGGCCCTTCGTCTGGGTGGACGACGAGCAGACCGACGCGGACCACGCCCACATCGCCGCCGCCCACCCCGGACGGGCGTTTCTGCACCACGTCGACCCACGGGTCGGGCTGCTCGACCAGGACTTCGCCGCCCTGGCCGGCTTCGGCTCCTCCCTCGATCCCGGGGACGGATTGCTCGCCTGATCCGGCGACATCTCCGCGGGGCCTCCGGCCGGACTATTCGGGGTCGGGGAGGTTCTCGGTGGCGTAGCGCTCCATCAGCTCGGCCATGGGCTCGGCGATGCTGAGCTGCCGGATGGGCGGGGCGACCCCCGGCTCGGCCGGTATGGCGTTGGCGAAGAGCAGTTCCTCGATGCCACCGGGAGTGAAGAAGAAGATCATCTTGGCGGCGTGGTAACCGCGGTTGCGGAAGCGGTGCCGCGTGCCCCGAGGGACGAAGAAGAACCCGCCGGGACCGGCGGTCACCGTCTCGTCCCCGTTGAGGAACTCCAGCTCCCCGGAGATCACGTAGAACGCCTCGTCGTGATCATTGTGGACGTGCGGTGCCGGGCCCCCCTCGGGCGGCACGGTCGCCTCGACGAAGGTCAGTGCGCCGTTGGTCTCCTGTCCGCCGACCTTCAGGGTGTAGGTATCCGCGAACACCCAGGCGGTCTTCCCCTGCTCACTGGGCACGTAGACCGCGCTTCGCTTGGTGTACCGGGGGTCCGTCGCGTAGGGATCGATCAGGCTCATGGCTCTCCTCGTTGCCGAACGGGAGTATCCTAGCGATCGTTAATAAACTATTCCGTGCGCACGCCGACGTGTCAACACGGCCTCAGCAGGCGGCCCGAGGGCCCGCTCCGAGGGCGCGGCGCGGCACATGGGCGCGAGAAGGGCGGGCACGTCTCATGCCGGGTGGTCGACCTCGCGGCTACGATCCCGAGCGGGCGTTGGACGCGGCCATGCTCACTTTCTGGACCCGCGGCTACGAGGGCACCGCGATGTCCGACCTCACGACGGCCATGGGAATGAGCGCCCCCAGCATCTACGCGGCGTTCGGGGACAAGGAGAAGCTCTTCCGCCAGGTCGTCGAACGCTATATGGCCGGCCCGGGTTCCTACCTGCAGGCCGCCCTCGACCAGCCGACGGCCGAGGCGCTGGCGCGCACGCTCGTGCACTCCGCCGTGGAGGCCGTCGCCGGCGACCACACCCCGCACGGCTGTCTGGTCGTGCAGAGTGCGCTCGCCGTGAACCCCCGCTCGGCCGCGGTGCAGGAATACCTGACCGGGCTCCGCGAGGACGGGGTGCAATGCCTGGCCGACCGGCTCGAGTCCCTCGCCGACGGCGGCGGCATGCCTCCCGGCTCCGACTCCCGGGCCCTCGCGCGGCTCCTGGTCACCGTCGTTCAAGGACTCGCCGTCCAGGCCGCCTCGGGTGTACCGCGCGAAGCACTCCACGCCGTCGCCGACCAGCTGATGAACTGCTGGCCGAGTCACGCGGACTGAACCGGGGGGCGGACGGCGGCCGTCCGTGGCCTCCCCGGCGGATCCCGTCCGGCCGGAGTGCTGACCGGCCGGAGTGCTGACCGGCAAGCCGCGACGACCCGCTGCGACCCATGAGCGGGGGCGGACCGATGACTCCGTCCGGTGCATCGGGTGACGGGGGCCTTCCGGCACCCGCGGGGTCCGGATGTCGGTGGGATGAGGCAGGGTGGTCGGCATGGGAACGAGACTTGGGACTGTGGCGATCACCGGCGCTGCCGGGCGGATCGGGTCGGTCGTGCGGGCCGGCCTGCGCGACGAGGTGTCGCGGTTGGTGCTCGTCGACCGGGTCGGGCTCACCGCGCAGTCGCCGACGGAAGAGGTTCACCGGCTCGACCTGCGGGACGCGGACGCGGTGGCGGCCGCCCTGAAGGACGTGGATGCGGTGGTGCATCTGGGCGGGGTCCCCGATGAGGCGCCGTTGCCGGATCTGCTGGAGGGGAACGTCCGCGGGACGCACAACGTGTTGGAGGGCGCGCGCCGGCAGGGGGTGCGGCGGGTGGTGCTCGCCAGCAGCAACCGGGTGAGCGGCTTCTACCCGGTCGCGGAGACCGTGACGCCCGCGATGCCCGCGCGCCCGGACGGCCTCTACGGGGTGAGCAAGGTTGCGGTGGAGGCTCTCGGGCGCCTGTATGCGGACAAGTTCGGCCTGTCGGTGGTGTGCCTGCGGATCGGGAGTTTCGAGGACGCGCCGAGCGAGCGGCGGCATCTGTCGACCTGGTTGAGCCCGCGCGACGGTCTCGGCTTCGTCCGCGCGGCCCTCACCGCTCCCGAGGTGCGCTTCGCGACCGTGTACGCGGTCTCCGCCAACGCCCGCCGTTTCTGGGACATCGATGCCGGGGCGGATCTGGGATACGTGCCCCTGGACGATGCCGAGGCCTTCGACGCGTCTCTTCCGACGGACGGAGAACCGGCTGCGAGTGATCCGCAGGGTGGCGTCTATGCCGGCGCGGAGTACACGCTCCGGCACATCTGAGACCGGCTCGGCCGTTGTGTGGTCCGGTCGGGTCGCCTCGTGCCGTGTGCGTGGCGGGCTTCGAGCCCCGGAGCCCGCCACGTGGGGCCCTGCACCGCTTCGTTGACGACGGGGTGGGCCGTGGGGGCGCGGTCCGGTGAAGATCCGCCCGGGCGTTCTCCTCCCACGCCTCGCCCGCCCGATCCCTCCCGACGCCGACGCCGGTGGCCCGGTTCACGGGTCGACCGGGTGCCTGTCCGACCACGCCGTTCCGGCGGAAGGCCTGTCGTGCAGCCGAACGAGGCCGGCTCCGCGCGACCGTCCAGGGCGGGTCATGCCGTTGCGGCGGACGGACCGGCCGCCGGACGCTACCTCCGGTGCGGGGCGTACCCCCGCGCGGAGCCGAACGGGCAGGTGAGCCCCTCCGGCGGAGGCCGGCCGTGCCGAAGCGCCCGCGCCGCAGCGAAAGCGGTTGGGCGGAGGGGCCGTTGACGGCCGCACCCCGCCCCCCTACAACGAACACGTGGACCGCTGGCACGGCAGGCCGGGGCCGGTGACACCGCCCCGCCCGGGGCCCCAGGAACCCCGAGGAGCACGCCCATGACTCCCGATGACATCGGCTGCCCCGTACTCGACATGGCGGCCCGGGCCCCGCACCTGCAGAACGCACGGCTCCGCGCCGCCGGGCCCGCCGTACGGGTCGAACTGCCCGGCGGCATCATCGCCTGGTCCGTCACCCGGAGCGAGGTGATCCGGGCCCTGGCCGGCGACCCCCGGGTCTCGCGGGACCCGCGCAAGCACTGGCCCGGCCTCGCCGAGGTGCCCGAGGGATGGCCACTGGCACCGCTGGCACTGCAACAGACCTTCTTCAACCTCTACGGGAGCGAACACCGCGAGGCACGGCGGCGGATGACGCGCTCGTTCGCGCCCCGCCGGGTGTCCGCGCTGCGCCCCCGGATCGAGGCGACGGCCGCCGACCTGATCGGCGCGATCGGCGGACTCGGCCCGGGCAAGGCCGTCGACGTCCGCCGGGCCCTGTCACTCCCGCTGACGATGACGGTGATCTGCGACCTCTTCGGGGTGCCCGCCGCCATGCGGCCACCGCTCGGCAGGGCGATGGACAGCCTGCTGATCACGGCGTCGACGCCCGACGAGATGCGGTGCGCCCAGGTGGAGATCAACGCGCTGCTGACCGAACTGCTGCACCTCAAGCGCCGCGAGCCCGGACCGGATCTCGCCAGCGACGTGGCGGCCGTCAGCACCGGCGGTGACGCGGAGCCCACCGAGGAGCAGTCCCGTGACACCCTCTTCCTGATGATCGGCGCCGGCTACGAGACCGCCGTCAACCTGATCACCAGCGCCGTCCACGCCCTGCTGACCCACCCCCGGTACCTCGCCCTGGTCCGTGAGGGAGCCCTCGGGTGGGCGGACGTCATCGAGGAGACGTTGCGTCACGAGGGCCCGGTGATGCACCTCCCGCTGCGGTACCCGCTGGAGGACATCGAGCTCGGCGAGGGCGTGGTCATCCGCCGGGGCGAGCCGATCCTGCTGGCCTTCGGCGCCGCCGGCCGCGACCCGGAGGTCCACCCGGACGGGCCGGACGACTTCGACCCGACGCGCCCCGTCAAGGACCACCTGGCCTTCGGCCACGGCCCGCACTTCTGCCTGGGCGCCCCGCTGGCACGGCTGGAGGCCGAAGTGGCCCTGGACGGATTCTTCAGAGCCCACCCGGACGCCGTCCTGGCCCCGGACGGACCGCCTCCCGTGCGGCTGCGGTCCGCCGTCGTCAACGGCCCGGCCGAGCTCTGGATCGTCCCGACCCCCGTCCCGACCGCCGGCGTGTGACCCCCGTCCCGACCGCAGGCGTACGGCCTCAGGCATGTGACGGCCGGGCGGGGTGCCGGGTGGGGTGCCGGGTGGGGCGGCCGCCCGCCGAAACCCGCTGGGCCCGCCGCCCGCCCGGTGCTACCGTCGCGCCATGTCCAAGGCTGAGATCGACATGGTGACCGCCGAATTCTTCGGGTCCTTCGACAACCGGGACGGCAGGACCGCCGACGTCGACCGGCTCCGCCGGCTGATGATCCCCGGCGGCGTGATCGTCGTGACCGGCCCGAAGTTCACCGTCTACACCGTGGACGAGTTCATCGAGCCCCGCCGACGGCTGCTGACGGAGGGCCGGCTGGTCGAGTTCTCCGAGTGGGAGACCTCCGAACGAACCGACATCGCGGGTGACATCGCGTCGCGCTTCGGCGAGTACCGCAAGTCCGGGGTCCTGGACGGCGAGCCGTACGAGGGCGGGGGGACGAAGACCATCCAGTTCGTCCGCTCCCCGGAGGGCTGGCGGATCGCGGCGTTCTCCTGGTACGACCAGCCCTGATCCGTCGGGCTACGGACCGGGAGGTCGGCCGGCAGCGGGCCCGGTGGGAGCGGGTGTCCGGCCCGCCGTTAGCCTTCGTTCTCATGACGCGCGCCTGGACCCTGCCACTCCTGCTCCTGCTGCCCGGTTCCCTCGTCGGGGCGGGGTTGATCCTCCGGGGAGACGTCGTCGGGGGCGCGGCACTCCTGGCGCTCTTCGTGCTGCTCGCGGTCGTGCACTCGCCCCTGGTCTTCCCGAGGTCGCTCGGCGCGCCGGAGGCACAGCGCCGCAGCGCGGTCGACGGCCGGCCGGTGGTCTTCTGGCGGCCGGGGTGCAAGTACTGCATCCGCCTGCGGATCCGGCTGGGTCGTCGCGCCCGCGAGGTGCACTGGGTCGACATCTGGCGTGACCCGGCCGGAGCCGCGGTGGTGCGGGCGGCCAACGACGGCAACGAGACCGTACCGACGGTGCTCGTGGCGGGCCGGCCGCACGTGAACCCCGATCCCGCGTGGGTACGGGAGCAGCTCGCCCCTTCCGCCTGAGCGGGGTGCGGCCCGCCGGCACGGCGCCGTCCGAGCCCCCGTGCCGGCCGTCGACGGTCGGCACGACCCAGGCGTCACGGCACGACCCGGTGCGACCCGGGGCGGCGGGGTCACCGGGAGTCACGAACCGGGTGTCACGAGACGGAGCGCGGGGAGGCTTCCGACCGCCGTCGACGAACACTGCGACGGCGGTCCCGGTGCCGTGCTGCCCCGTCGCCGACCCCTCGCCGGCGGCCGGGCACCCGCACGCTCCGTGCCGCCCCGCCCCGGGTGCGGCGATGCACGGACCGCGGGCGGACGCGCGTGGTGCGGCTCCCGGTGGCGCCCGGCGGAAACGCGGTGCCCGCCCGACGGGCGGGGTCTGCCGGCGATCAGTCGCAGTCGAGGCAGATGGGCTGGCCGTTCTTGAGGCGCGAGAGGCGGCTGCGGTGGTGGACGAGGAAGCAGTTCACGCAGGTGAATTCGTCGGACAGCATGGGCTGCACGGTGACGGTGAGTTCCTCGCCCGAGAGGTCGGCGCCGGGCAGCTCCACGCCGTCGGTCGATTCGAGCTGGTCGACGGCGTCGATGGCGGCGTTGGAGGTGTCGGTGCGGCGGGTCTTCAGCTCCTCGATGCTGTCGTGCGACCCGTCGTCGTCGGTCTTGCGGGGGGCGTCATAGTCGGTTGCCACAGCTGGTCCCTTGTCGTCGTGGTTGAAGTTTACGTCGTGTGCGACGTGCCTGGTGGTGGCCGCGGTGCTCCGAGGGGCGGGGAGCGATTCCCCGGCTGTCGGGCGGCCGGTGGCCTGGTGGTGGCAGGGCGGGGCGGTGTGCGGACGGTCGGGGCGGTCGAGGGGCGGGACGGCGACGGCAGGCGGTGCCGATCGCGTCCGATGCGGTTGTCGATCATGCCATGAAGTCCGCCCGGATCCTGCCGACCGCGCTCTCGACTCCGATCGGGGCCACTCCATGAGCTGCGCGCCGGGCCCGGGCGCCGCGTCCTTGCCGTTCATGTAACGGTTGGCCCCAACTACTTCCTAAGAGATCGCCGGAGCCACTAGACCCGAGGGACAAGCCGCCACGAGACGAGTAGGACGATGACGAACCCACCTCCCGGCTACGGCTACCCCGAGGACCAGAACCCCTACGGCAAGCAGCCTCCGCCGGCCCAGCCGGGCTACGGCGTGCCGCAGGGCCCGTACGACCCGCAGCCCGGTGCCGGCTACCCGCCGCAGGCGGAGTACCCGCCGCCCGGCCACCCCCAGGGTGCCCCCGGCTACCCGCCGCCCGGTGCGGGCTACCCGCCGCCGGGCACGGGCTACCCGCCGCCCGGATACCCGCAGGGCGCCCCCGCCGGCTACCCGCAGGGCGACGGCGGGCTCCCGCCGTGGGTGGGCCCGGCGAGCCCGTACGGCCCGCCGCCGCCGGGCAGCCGTACCCTGGCCACTGCCGCCGATCGGTTCCTGGCCCGTCTGATCGACTGCGGCGTGCTGCTGATTCCGTTGCTCGTGGTCCAGTTCGTCGTCGCGACCGCGGTCGGCTCGATCGTGGCCGCCGTCATCGGCGCCGTGGTCGTCTTCGGCTACGAGGCGGTGATGATGCTCAGCCAGGGCCAGCAGTCCGTCGGCAAGAAGGCGATGAAGCTGCGGGTGGTCTCGGCGGTGCACGGCGGGCGTCCCTCCGACAACGAGCTCTGGGCCCGCAGCGCGGTCTACGGGCTGCCCCAGGCGGTCTACTGCATCGGTTCGCTGTTCGCCCTGGTGAACGTCCTGTCGCTGCTCTGGGACAAGCCGCTGCAGCAGTGCTTCCACGACAAGGCGGCCAAGACCGTGGTGGTCAAGGAGGCCTGAGCGGTGGCCGGTTGCCCCGGCGGGTTCGACGGAGCCGGGTCAGCGTGCCCCGGGGGAGACCGGCTCCGTCGGCCCGGGCACCGGTTGGCCGGCACGGGTCGCCGACGGGGTGCGGCGGCGGCGCAGCGCAGCGCCGAGGACCTTCACCAGGACCGGGGGCCGGAAGAGCAGACCGGGCGGTGCGACCATGTTGGCCACCCTGACGAACCGGGCCCACACCTGCGGGTCGTGCACGGACACCGCGAAGACCTGCGTGTTGTACCAGTGGGCGATCCTGGCCGAGACCGGTCGCTCGTGCGGGTTCCACATCAGGTCCGAATTGCTCGACAGGGTCCAGGGAACGAGCAGCAGGCGCGCGACCCGGCGCTGGTACCCGCGGCCCAGGCCGTCCAGCCCCTCGCCGGCGGCCCGCCGCGCGGCCAGCATGCCGTCCAGGAGCTGGGCCTCCAGCGCGGCCACGGTGAGCCCCTGCCCGTACACCGGGTTGAACACGCAGACCGAGTCGCCGACGGCGAGCAGGCGCTCGGGCCAGGCCTTGATCCGGTGGTACTGGCTCCACTGGTTGTTGGGGTTGACGTACCGGTGGGTGGGCTCCGGGCGGGTGCGGTGCTCGATGAGGTCGGCCAGCCGGGGGTTCGCCAGGCTGCGGGCGAAGTCGAGGTAGCCCTGGTCGTCGGTCGGCGGCACCTGGTCGTCGAAGCCGAACAGCGAGCACGTCCAACGGTTCCGCTCGACGGCCAGGACGACGCCCCCGCGCGGGATGTCCGGCGCGAACATCATCTGGTAGGCGCCGTCGAAGTCCGGACGGTCCTGCTCCGGCCCGGCGAAGTTCATCGAGGTGTAGGTGATCCTCGCCTTCACCACGCGCGGCTCGGGCACCGTCACGCCCAGCGCCTCGAGCCGGCGGTCCAGGCCGCCGGCCCGCCCCGAGGCGTCGACCACCAGGTCCGCCTCCAGACGGGTCGGTTCCGCGGACCCGGCCGCGCGGTACAGCACGCCGTTCACGGCCCCGGGGCGCTCCGTCAGCAGGCCCTCGCACCGCGCCGAGGCCAGGAACGTCACGCCGGGCAGCGCCAACACCCGGCGCCGCAGGCGGCGTTCCAGCTCCTCCCGGGTGAACGACTGGATCAGCACGCCCGTCCGGTGCCGGGGGGCGTAGCCGGCCGGCTGGAGGAAGCTCAGCCGTTCCCCGTAGTCGTAGACCGGCGCACCGAGGTCGAGCATCTCGGCGCGCAGGCCGGGGAAGAGCGTCTCCAGGACCTCCGCGCCCTTGGCCAGCATGGCGTGGGCGTGGCTGCCCTGCGGGGCGTGCGGGTGGACGCCGGTGTCCTCGTCCACCTCGTCCCGTTCCAGGACGACGACTTCGCGGAAGCAGCCGGTCAGCACGCGGGCCGCCACGAGACCGCTGTATCCGCCGCCGACGACCACGGCCCTTTCCCAACGGCTGTCCGACCCGTGCGCACGCGTTCCCATCAAGCCCCTCCTCCGACGGCCGGCTGCCCGTCTCCGGCACCAGGGTGCAGGGGCGGCGGGACCAGTGGCCAGCGGAAGGCGGCCCACTGCTTCCGCACGCCCCCACCGCGACCCTCCGCGACCCTCCGCGCGCCGGAGCGGTCCGCGCGCGGAGGGTCGCGATCGGGGAGGGCGGGGGAGTTCTCCGGCCCTGTCACACTTTCCGGCCGCCATCCGTCGGAGCAGTGACAGCAGTGACAGCAATGACGGAGCACCGGAGGAGACGGCCATGGAAACACGATCGATCACGGCGGAGGTACCGATGGTTCCGCGCATGTCCGAGGACCCGGGGCAGCTCGTCCCGGAGCTGGCGGAGGTGTCGGCGGCGTTGTTCAGGGCGACCGGCAACGGCTCGGTGCCGCGCGGCACGATCAGCCTGGTCCAGCTGCGGGCCGGCCAGATCGTCGGCAGCACCTACCTGACCGTGCTGCACACGGGCTTCCTGAACAAGGCCGGCGAGTCCGAGGAGCGGATCGCGTCGGTGGCGTCCTGGCAGGACTCGCCGTACTTCACCGGCGCCGAGCGGGCCGCGCTGGCCCTGGTGGAGGCGGTGCTCCAGCCGTCCGCCCACGGCGAGAGGGTCTCCGACGAGCTCTACGCCCGGGTGTCCGAGCACTTCGACGCCAGGGCGCTCACCACCCTGATGTTCGCGATCGGGCAGGTGAACTTCTTCATCGCGGTGGCGCTCGTGGCCAAGCCGGTGCCGGGCCGGTCGTTCAGCGACCCCTGGAAGTAGAACCGCCGTCGTGGCCGGGCCCGTTCGGGATCGGAACGGGCCCGGCCACGCGGGGCGCGGCGCGGGCCGGCGGGTACCGGGCGCGGACCGCGCACGCGGGGAGCGCGCCCGGTATCCTGAGCAGCCGCCCACCCGCCCCGTCGACGCCTCCGGGCCCCCGGTAGGTTGGTGGCGCAGCCGTCGTCCGGCCGACCCGTGGTTCCGACCGCGTGTCAATGTCGGCCGTGTACGGCGCATATGTCCGGTGCACGGCTCACTGCCGTGCACGGGAGGCAACCACCTCGACAATCCGACCGGAAGGACTTCCCGGAGAAGTCATTGTTGAGCCGCTGAGCACGCCGGGGTTCCGTCCGGGCCGGGCCGGGCGGCGACAAGGACGCGGGTCCGCACTGTCGTCGGTGATCGCACGGTGCGGGGCCCGCCCGGGCACACAGCCGAATGACAGCATCCACCTTCGCCGCCCCCTGGAACCCGATCGACTGGCCGCTCACCACCGGCCCGGTTCCGTACGTCGTCCTCGTGATGGGGTGGGCCGCGCTCCTCGTCCTCGCCGTCGGTCGCGGCCGCAACTGGTGGAGGGTCCGGTTGCCCTCCGCGCTGGGCTCGGCCGCGGCGCTGCTCGCCGTGCTCGCCTTCGTGGTCGACGAATGGTGGTTCCCCTTCCCCGGGGGAATACCCCTGCGGGTCGTCGGCTGGACGGGCGTCGCCCTGCTGGGAGTCTCGCTTGTCGTCCATCGGATGATCGGTCTGACGTGGCGGCGTCGGCTGCTCGCGATCGGTGCCGGCGCCCTGGTGGCGCTGATGGCCGTCGTGCAGGTCAACATCGGGTTCGGGCAGTTCCCCACCGGCCGGGTCATCCTCGCGCCCTGGCTGGTCCGGACCGAGCGGTCGATTCCACCCCACGTGGCCTCGACGACGAACGCTCCCCCGGGAAGGCCGCTGTCGGAGGTCTGGGTGCCTCCGGCGGACCTGCCGGAGAAGGGCAGCATCCGGGAGGTGCCGATCCCCGGGACCAGGTCCGGCTTCGAGGCCCGCGACGCGTACGTCTACCTCCCGCCCGCCTACGAGGCCACCCCGCGGCCGCTGCTGCCGGTGCTGATCCTGCTCTCCGGGCAGCCGGGGACACCGGGCGACTGGCTCTTCGGCGGCCAGGTGAACGAGCGTCTGGACGCCTTCGCGGCCGAGCACGGAGGGCTCGCCCCGATCGTGGTCATGGCCGACCAGCTCGGCTCGACCTGGAACAACACGCTCTGCCTGGATTCGCGGATCGCCAACACGTACACCTACCTGACCGTCGACGTGCCCGACTGGATCCACCAGAACCTGCAGACGGCCACCGGCCGGGGCTCGTGGGCGATCGGTGGGGCGTCGATGGGCGGCACCTGCGCCCTCCAGCTGGGTGTCAACGACCCGGACCACTTCGGCACCGTGCTCGACATCTCCGGCCAGGACGAGCCCACCCTGGGGACGAGGGACGAGACCGTCGAGGAGGCCTACGGCGGGGACAGCGCCAGCTTCGACGCGGTCGACCCCCTGCAGGTGATGGCCGGCCGGAAGTTCCCGGACACGGCCATCGCCCTGCTGGTCGGCGAGGACGACTCCGAGTTCCGACCGCAGCTGGAGCACGTCCGGACGGCCGTCGAGGCGGCCGGGATGACCACCACGTTCGAGCTGGTCCCGGGCGGCCACGGATGGACCGTCTTCGGTGGCGCCTTCGAGCGCGAGATCCCCTGGCTCGCCCAGCGGACCGGGCTGACCGGATGACGGCCACCGGTGCTGCGGCCGCCTGCCGCAGCACCGGGAGGCCGCGGCCTCGACCGGCGGACCGGGCGTCCCGGCACCGGTGCGGCGCCGTCGCGGTCCGGCCGCGCGCGGGGGTGGCCGTACGTCAGGGCCGGTGGCCGCCGCCGCGGGCGCCTCGTGGGCGGGTGAGGGTGAAGCGGTCGACGGGGACGAGGTCCCCGTACGGGCCGCTGACGGCGTAGTAGGTGACGGCGATGGTGGTCCGGCCACCGCGCCGGCCCGGGTCGACCTCGAAGGCGGCGAAGCCGTACGGGTGGTCGGCGTCGCGGAAGGCCGACCAGGGCGCGTCCTCGATCACGTACACCGGGGGCCGCTTGCCGGTGGCCGGGTCGGCGGCGCCGACGCCGGTGATGACCCGGGCCTTGGCCGGGTCGAAGAAGAGCCCGTTGGAGGGGGCGGAGGTGCCACCACCGCCGATCACCATGTGGACGGTGCCGCGGGTGGTGTCGACGGTCCCGGTGTCGGTGGCGACCGGGATCGGGGTGCGGGTGTCGGTCGGCTGCTGGCCGCGGATCGGGTGCGAGCGCTCGTAGTGGTGCTCGTGGCCGCAGACCACCAGGTCGACGCCGTACTTGTCGAAGAGCGGGACCCAGGTCTCGCGGATGCCGAGATCGGCACCGTTGAACCTGTCGGCGGTGGAAATGACCACCTGGTGCATGCAGACCACGATCCAGTCGATCTCGGGATCCGCGTCGGCGGCGGCCAACTCCCGCTCCAGCCAGCGCTGCTGGGATCCGCCGGAGTACCCGTGGACGTAGGAGTCGCCGCCGTCCTGGTAGGCCACGTCGTCGTTGTTCAGGCTGATGACGCGGACCGCGCCGGCCGTGAACGCGTACCAGAGGCCGCGCAGTTCGTCGTCGCCGCCGGAGGCGGGCAGGTCGAAGTAGGCCTGGTAGGCGCCGTAGCCGATCGGGCCGTTGCCGCGCTCGTTCTCGTGGTTGCCGGCGGCGGGCATCCAGGGGCGGTGGCGGGCCGAGCGGCTGTTGTTCTCGAACCAGTCGGACCAGGTGCGGACCCGGTCGGTGGCGAGGTTGGCGTAGCAGAGGTCTCCGTTGACGAGGTGGAACAGCGGGGCGATGCGCTCGACTCCGGCGGTGGTGTCGCCGGCGGCGGGGCTTCCGAGGTTGTCGTTGACGAAGCCGCCCGCGGTCCGCTTGCCGAGGGTGGGGGTGCCCTGGTCGCCGAAGCTGGTGAAGGTGAAGGGGGCTGCCCGCCCGCGCGGGGCGGTACGGACGGTGCCGAGCTCCGGGGCGGCTCCGTCGTGGACCGCGGCGTAGACGTAGTCGGTGTCGGCGGACAGGCCGGTCAGCCGGGCGTGGTGGACCTGGACCTCGGTGCCCGACGCGCCGTCGCGGTAGGTACTGGTCGAGGCCTGTTCGGTCCGGCCGAAGCCGCCGTGCGCGGTGCCGTACACGACCCGTGGGTCGGAGACCGAGGCGGTGGTGTGCCAGGAGACCACCACCTCGCGCGAGGCGTCCCGGCCGAACTGCAGGTGGAGGCCGGCGACGCGCGGGGCGCCGGAGCGGTCCGGTCGCGGGAGCAGCAGCGGGGAGGCGGCGGCGGGCGCGGCCGCGACGCCGGAGAGGGAGACGGCGCCGCCGAGACCGACACCGGTGGCGCCGGCCAGGAGCCCGCGCCTGCTGACAGGGGATCGTCCGCTGGAAGGGTTCATGACGGTCAGCCCTATCGCACGGAGGTGAACCGTGCGGGGGTCGCGCCGTGAACTCTCCGCGCGTCCGGGCGCGCGGACGGTGTATCAGGACGGCGGGGGGACTGCCCGGCGCGGCCCGCACGAACGGCACGGCGGCCGGCGGGTCGGCCTCAGCGGCGGGAGTCCCACAGGGTGCGCTCGTGCGGGCGGGGGTCGGAGACGAGCGTGGGGTGCGTGTCGAAGATCCGGGTGACGCGGTCGTGGGGGGTGTAGGCCGGCCAGCCCGGACGGCCGTCGGTGGCGAAGGCGATCCAGGCCCGGCGTACGGCGTCGGCGAGCCGCTGTGGTGCCCGGTCGCCGAGCAGGGGCGCGAGAGCGGGGGCCCCGAGGGCGTCGAAGACGAAGGGGACGTCCACCGCGTGGCACGCCCCGAGCCGTCCGTCGAACGCGGGGGAGCGCCAGGCGAACTCGTAGACGTGGGTGGCGTCCGGACGGTGCCGGGCGTGCGCCTCGGCGAGGCGGACGGCCGGGATCCGGTAGAACCAGTCGGTGGCGACGGCGGAGAGCACCTCCCCGGGCGATGCGCCGGGGCGGTCGGCGCGGTAGCGGGCCACGGCCTCCGGGGGCAGGCCGTAGCGGGCCACGAGGGCCGGCAGGGCGGCCTCCGGCAGGGCGTCGAGCAGGCCGGTGGGGGCGAGGTAGAGGTGGAACTCCTCGGTCGTGGTTCCGACCATCAGATCGATGTCGGCCGCCGCCCCGGCGCGGACGGCCGCGAGCGGATCCCGGGGGAGGACCTCGCCGTCCACCACGGGCTCGAACGGCATCAGGTTCAGGGCGACCTCGCCCCACCGGTCGGGGTCCGGGTCGGCCGTGACGGCGGCGCGCAGCCGCTGCTGCGCCGTGACGAGTGCGTCGGCGGGCAGGGCGCCGATCGCTTCGAGCGTGGGTTCGACGCCGAGGAGCTCGGCCAGCCGCTCGCGGACCAGGTCGGCGGTGCGCAGGCCGTGGGTGTGGTGCGCGGCGCCGCTCTGCAGGATCGCGCGGTGGAACAGCCCGCGGCCGCGTTCCACGGCCGGCAGGGCGGCGATGCTCATCGCACCGGCCGACTGGCCGAACACCGTGACGTTCCCGGGGTCACCGCCGAAGGCGGCGATGTTGTCCCGGACCCAGCCGAGGGCGGCGATCTGGTCGAGCAGACCGCGGTTGGGCACGGTGCCGGGCAGGTGGAGGAAACCCTCGGCGCCCAGGCGGTAGTTGAGGGTGACCAGGACGACGCCGTCGCGGGCGAAGGCGGTGCCGTCGTACATCGGCAGGGAGCCGGAGCCGTTGGTGAAGGCTCCGCCGTGCAGCCAGACCATGACCGGCCGGAGGGCGGCCGGGGCCGGGTCCGGGGCCCACACGTTGAGGTTGAGGTAGTCCTCGCCGGGGACGGCGGTCTCGGGCAGCAGGGTGTCCAGCGGCGGGGCGTACGGCGCCTGGGGTGCGGTGGGCCCCGGGCGGGTGGCGTCGCGCTCGCCGCTCCACGGCGAGGGCGGCTGCGGTGGCAGGAAGCGCAGCGGGCCGGTCGGCGGTGCGGCGTAGGGGATGTTGCGGAAGGCGGCGACGCCGTCGGCGGCGCGGGCGCCGCGGAGCGCGCCCTGGGTGGTGCGAACGACCGGATGCACGGGTGGGTCTCCTCGTCGTCTGGTCAGCGGTCGGCGTCGGCGCCCGGGTCGGCGCCCGCGACCGCATCGGTGTCGGCGGCGGCGGCGGTGTCGGCGCCCGCCACCGCATCGGCATGGGCGGCGCCGAGGATGCGCAGCGCGAACTCGCCGTGGGCCCGGGCGATCCGCTCCCGGGTGTAGGGCTGGTCGGGGCCGAACCAGTGGGCGACCCGTACCCCCATCGCGCTGATCGCGGTGGCCGCCAGCAGCGGCTCGGAGACGGTGAACACCCCGTCGGCGACGCCCTGTTCGATGACGTCCAGCAGCAACTGCCAGCAGGAGTGCCGCAGTTCCAGGGCCGGTGCGGCCAGGTCCGGGGCCAGGGAGTGGATTTCACCGTCCGTCACGATCGCCAGCAGCGGGAAGCGGGTGTGGACGTCGGCGTGTGCGCGCACCAGAGCCACCAGCCGGGTGGCGGCGTCGGCGCCCCGGGTGCTCTGCACGGCCTCGGTCAGCCGGGCGTGCAACTCCTCGTGGCCGATCAGCACGAGGTGGGCCAGCACGTGCTCCTTGGAGGGGTAGTGCGCGTACAGGGTCGCCGAGTTGATGCCGACGGCGGAGCCGATCCGGCGGATCGAGGTACCGGCGAACCCGGCCTCCGCGAACAGGCCCAGGGCTTCTTCGAGAATGCGCCCCCGGGTCCCGGGCGGGGTCACGCCGGCGGGGAGGTCGGGCTCGACGGCCGCCGTCCGGCGAGGCTGCCAGCCGGGGTGCTCCATGCGGTTCCTCCAGGGTCCGGAACGGCGGGACGTCGAAGTTCCAACCAATCGATTGGTTGACAACGTACCGCTGAAGCAGGACGGTACTCCATAGTCGGCCGGTTACCAATCAATCGATCGGTCGGTTCGGCGCATGCCCGGAGGAGCCGCCCGTGCACCCGCGCCCCCGCCCCTGTAGTCGCGCCCCCGGCCGGGCCTTCACCCGCTGCCGCCCCGAGCCGGGGCGGCGGTCGAAGCACCACGTCACGGCACCCCACCCCACCCACCCCACGGAGTGTGCTCGATGGTGTTCCGCTCCCTGCCCCGTCTGACCCGGGCGCTCAGGAAGGCGGCCGTCCTGACCGCCGCCGGCGCCCTCGCCGCGCTCGGCCCGGCCGCCCCCGCCCGGGCCGCGGCCGACCCCGCGCCGGCGCTGCCGCACCTCAATCTGACCGGTGCCTACGTCACCGGCGTCTCCTCCGGCGGCTTCCTGGCCACCCAGCTCCAGGTCGCCTACTCCGGCACCTTCGACGGCGCCGGCATCGTCGCCGCCGGCCCCTACTACTGCGGCCGGGGCAACGTGGTCGACGCGGCCGTCTGCCTGGTCGGCCACGGGCTGCCCGAACTGGAGCAGCAGGCCGTCGACTGGTCCGACCAGGGGCGCATCGACCCGGTCGGCAACCTCGCCGGCAAGCCCGTGTACGTCTACCACGGCCGGCTCGACCCGCTCGTCAACCCGCTGCTCTCGGACAGCGGCGTCGCCTTCTACGAGGACTTCGGCGCCAACGTCCGCTACCACGACTGGGATTGGGCCGGGCACTCCTGGCCCAGCCCGCACGGGGTGGTGCCGTGCGGGCTGACCCTGCCCCCGTTCGTCAACGACTGCGGCGACGACCCGCAGCGCGAGATGCTCACCCACTGGCTCGGACGCGTGAACCCGCCCAACGACGGCGCCCCCGCCGGAACCCTCACCCACTTCGACCAGAACCGCTACACCCCCGGCGGCTCGGCGTCCCGGCTGAGCATGGACACCACCGGCATGCTCTACACCCCGCCCGCCTGCGCCGCCGGACAGCCCTGCAAGCTGGTCGTCGCCCTGCACGGCTGCCTCTCCGGGCAGTACCTGCTCGGCGACCTCTTCCCGCGCCTCGGCAACCTCGACACCTACGCGGACACCAACAACCTCGTCGTCCTCTACCCCCAGGCCGTCGCCGGCCTCGTCCCCGTCAACCCCCAGGGCTGCTGGGACTGGTTCGGCTACACCGGCCACGACTTCGCCGTGAAGTCCGCGCCCCAGATGCGGGCCATCACCGCCATGGTCCACGGCCTCGGCGCCTGACCCGACCGCCCCGCTGCCGCCCGGAGCCCCGGCCGGCAGCGGGGCGGTGGCCCGCCGACCCCCGTCGGCTCCGGTCGGGGGCGTTCCTCCCGGCGGACGAGCGTCCGCCGGGGTTCAGTTCTGCGCGAGGAGTTCGAGGGTGTCGATGACCCGGTTGGAGAAGCCCCACTCGTTGTCGTACCAGGCGACGACCTTGACGTGCTTGCCGTCCACGCGGGTCAGGGCGGCGTCGAAGATCGAGGACGCGGGCTCGCCGGTGATGTCGCCGGAGACCAGCGGCTCGTCGGCGTAGTCGAGGATGCCCTTCAGCCGGCCGTCGGCGGCCTCGCGGTAGGCGGCGAGGATCTGGTCACGGGTGACCTCGCGGGCCACCGTGGTGTTCAGCTCGACGAGCGAGCCGACCGGGACGGGCACGCGGATGGAGTCGCCGGACAGCTTGCCGTCGAGGTTCGGGAGGACCAGGCCGATGGCCTTGGCGGCGCCGGTGGTGGTGGGCACGATGTTCACCGCGGCGGCGCGGGCGCGGCGCAGGTCGCGGTGCGGGCCGTCCTGGAGGTTCTGCTCCTGGGTGTAGGCGTGCACCGTGGTCATGAAGCCGTGCTCGATGCCGGCCAGTTCGTCGAGCACCGACGCCAGCGGGGCCAGGGCGTTGGTGGTGCACGAGGCGTTCGAGACGATGACGTGCTCGGCCGGGTCGTAGGCGTCGGTGTTCACGCCGAAGGCGAGCGTGACGTCGGCGCCGTCGGAGGGGGCGCTCACCAGGACCCGCCGGGCACCCGCCGTGAGGTGCGCGCGGGCGGCGTCGGCCGAGGTGAAGCGGCCGGTGGACTCGAGCACCAGGTCGACACCGAGCTCCTTCCACGGCAGGGCGGCGGGGTCGCGCTCGGCGAGGACCTTGATGCGGTGGCCGTCGACCACCAGGTCGGTTCCGTCCACCGAGACCGGGCGGTTGAGGCGACCGAGCGAGCTGTCGAACTTCAGCAGGTGGGCAAGGGAATCGGGCGCCGTGAGGTCGTTGATGGCGACCACTTCGAGGTCGCTGCCGCGTTCGAGCAGGGCACGCAGGCTGTTGCGTCCGATGCGACCGAAACCGTTGATGGCGATGCGGGTCATGGGGGTCGTCCCTTCCGTTCCGTTCGTTTCGCTCTCCATGCTCGGCGTTCGAACGAGCCGCGGACAGGGGCTGGATCGACAGGGTGCGCAAGGATCTCGCCACACCCGTCGCCACCGCCCGCAAGGATCCCGCCAGCGAGGACCTCGACGGTTTCGGCAACCGGGCCGGCGCCGGAGGATCAGGAGCCCGGGGCGGCGAAGGTGTGGCGGTACTCCGTCGGCGAGGTCCCGAGGATCCGTTGGAAGTGCAGCCGCAGATTCGCCCCGGAACCGAGCCCCACCCGGTCGGCGATCTGCTCCACCCCCAGGTCCGTCCGCTCCAGCAACTCGCGCGCCAGGTCCACCCGGGCCCGCAGCACCCACTGCATGGGCGTGTAGCCGGTGTCCTCCACGAACCGCCGCGAGAACGTACGGGCCGACACCCGCGCGATGCCCGCGAGCGTCTCCAGGGTCAGCGGCTCGGCGAGATGCGCCAGGGCCCACTCACGGGTGCCGGCGAAGAGGTCGCCGAGCGGCTCCGGCACGCTCCGCGGGACGTACTGCGCCTGCCCGCCGCTGCGGTACGGCGCGGCCACCAGGCGCCGCGCCACGTGGTTGGAGAGCCCGACCCCGTGGTCACGCCGCACCAGGTGCAGGCACAGGTCGATGCCGGAGGCCGCGCCCGCCGACGTCAGCAGGTCGCCCTCGTCCACGAACAGCACGTTCTCGTCCACCGAGACCAGCGGGTGCTGCTCGGCGAGGGCCTTCGTGTAGTGCCAGTGCGTGGTCGCCTTCCGGCCGTCCAGCAGCCCCGTCGCCGCCAGCGCGAACGCCCCCGTCGAGATCGCCGCCAGCCGCACCCCCCGGCGGTGCGCGGCCACCAGCGCCGCGACCACCGCGGCCGGCGGCTCGGTGGTCGCCGGATCCCGGTAGCCGGGCACGAACACGGTGTCCGCCTGCTCCAGGGCGTCGAGCCCGTCGGCCACGTGGTAGGCGAGCCCGTCCCCGCCGGTCACCAGCCCGGGCGCCGCTCCGCAGACCCGCACCTCGTAGGGCATGCTCGGCCGGCTGGAGAACACCTGAGCGGGAATGCCCACGTCGAGCGGCTTCGCGCCCTCCAGTACGAGCACGGCGACGCGGTGATTCCTGCGAGCCATCGGACCCTTCCCTCCCGCCGACCGGACGGGCGGCTCCGCCGGGACCCGTGACGTGGACACCCGCTACCGCAAGCATCCTGCCACCACCGGGGGCAGGGCGGGACCCGGCTGCGACCGCCCGTCGGAGGGCGTGACAGGCCAGGGTTCGACGCTCGGTCCTGGACGGGTCCGGGAATGCCGCGACGCCGCTGTACCGGACCGGATGGGTGATCGGGTCGGGTGCAGCGGCGTTGTCGTGGTGCGGCCCTGGGTGGGGCGGGGTGTTGCAGGGGGGTTACTTGGTGAGGCCGGCCTTGACGGAGCAGACGGGCCAGGCGCCGGGGCCCTGGGCGGCGAGGACCTTTTCGCCGATGGTGATCTGCTGGGCC
>NZ_JBSFNM010000073.1:0-43096 GCF_053587085.1 Kitasatospora sp. NPDC003701 | reverse complement strand
GGAGCGGATGATGCGGGACGCGAAGATCACGCAGATCTACGAGGGCACCAACCAGGTCCAGCGCATCGTGATGGCCCGCAACCTGCCGTAGCGGGCACCGGCGGGGTGCCCCCGGGCCCCGCCGCACACGCTGGCTCGGCTGTTCGAAGCCGAGGTATGTTCCGGGAATGAGCGAGAAGGAAGAGCAGGACCAGCCCATGAACGACGGTCCGCCGAAGCCGGCGATGCGTGAGGCGCTCGTCGCCGCCGCCTTCGAGCTCTTCCTGGAACGAGGCTTCGAACAGACCACCATCGACGACATCGTCTCGCTCGCCGGAGTCGGCCGGCGCTCCTTCTTCCGCTACTTCCCGGCCAAGGAGGACGTGGTCTTCCCCGACCACGAGCGCAGCCTCGCCGAGATGACGGAGTTCCTGGAGTCCGGCACCGGTGAGGAGGACCCGGTCCGGCACGCCTGCGACGCCGCCCGCCTCGTCCTGCAGATGTACGCCGAGCAGCCGTCCTTCTCCGTCCAGCGCTACCGGCTCACCCGCAAGGTGCCCGGCCTGCGCGCGTACGAGCTGTCGGTGGTCTGGCGCTACGAGCACATGCTCGCGCACTACCTGCGCGGCCGGTTCGCCGAGCAGCCCGACGGGGCGCTGCGCGCCGACGTGATCGCGGCCGCGGTGGTCTCCGCGCACAACCACGCGCTGCGCACCTGGCTGCGCTCCGGCGGCGAGAGCGACTGGACCGCCGAGGTGGACGCGGCGATGGCCTTCGTCACCGGTACCTGGAGCGACCGGCCGGCCGAGGGCGCACCGGCCGGCGGGGCCGAGGCGGACGACGTCGTGGTGCTGGTCGCCAGCCGCCGGGCGCCGCTCTGGCGGATGGTGCAGGGCATCGAGAGCGCGCTGGAGGAGTCCCGGAAGGTCCCGCAGCCCTGACGCGTCCGCGCTGACGGGACCGCGCTGACGCGTCTGCCCTCACGCGTCCGCGCTGACGCCTCCGCGCTGACGCGTCCGCCCGGCGGGCCCCGTCCGCGCGCCCGCCGGCCTTCGGGCCCCGGACTGACGGCGGCTCACCCGTACGGCGTAACCCGCCCGGGGGCGCGCCGTGCGGGGGCGCGGGCCCCGCGCCCCCGGGCGAGACTCGGTCCCAGGACGGGACCGGGCGGCGGCCGGCCCCGGTGAGCGCGAGGAGCGGGCATGCCTGAGCAGACCGGCCAGCAGACCGGGAGGCAGAGCGGCGGCCCCGACGCCGTCCGCGCGGTGCTGCTGAAGAAGGGCTACCTGGGCCTCCTGCTGATCTCGGCCCTCGTCGGCATCCCGGTCTCGCTGGCCGCCTTCGGCTTCGTCAGCCTGGAGCACGAGCTCCAGCACTGGATCTGGGAGAGCCTCCCGGAGACCCTCGGCCTGGACCGCGCGCCCTGGTGGTGGCCGCTGCCCGCGCTGCTGCTCGCCGGGCTGCTGCTCGTCCCGATCGTCACCCGGCTGCCGGGCCGGGGCGGCCACATCCCGGTGGACGGGCTCGGCGGCCCGCCCATCCTGCCGAAGGCGGTGCCCGGTGTGGTGCTGGCGGCCCTGGCCTGTCTGCCGCTCGGTGTCGTGCTCGGTCCCGAGGCGCCGCTGATGGGCCTGGGCAGCGGCCTCGCCCTGCTCGCGGTCCGGCCCGCCTGGCTGATCGCCAAACCCCAGCTGGGGCCGGTGCTCGGCTCGGCCGGCTCGGCGGCGGCGATCTCCACCATCTTCGGCAGCCCGCTGGTCGCCGCCGTGATGATCATCGAGGCGGCCGGGCTCGGCGGCCCGCAGCTGACGGTGCTGATCCTGCCGTGCCTGCTGGCGAGCGGCATCGGTGCGCTGGTGTTCACCGGCTTCGGCCACTGGACCGGGCTGTCGATCGGCGCCCTCTCGCTGCCGTCGGTGCCCGCGTCCGGCATCCCCGACCCGGGCGACTTCCTCTGGGGCATCCCGGTCGCGATCGCGGTCGCGACGGTCTGCGTGACCGGCCGGTCCCTCGGCGGGCGGGTCAAGGGGTACGTCACCGGCCGGCCGGACCGGCCCGCGCCGACCGTGCGGACGACGGCCGTCCGGACGGTGCTGTGCGCCGTCGCGGTCGGCGTCTGCATCTGCGCGTACGCGCTGCTCACCGGGCGCTCACCGGAGGAGGCGGCGCTCTCCGGGCAGATCACGCTCGCCAACCTGGCCGCCGACCCGGCGTCCTGGCCGGTCGGCGTGCTGCTGGCGCTGGTGGTCTGCAAGGCGCTCGGCTGGGGCATCGCGCTGGGCAGCCTGCGCGGTGGCCCGATCTTCCCGGCGCTCCTGATCGGCGGGGCCCTCGGGGTGGCCTGCGGCTCGCTGCCCGGCTTCGGCTACACCCCGGGGCTGGCCGCCGGCCTCGCCGCCTCGGCCGCCGCCGTCACCCGGTTGCCGGTCACCAGCAGCGTGCTCGGGGCGGCCCTGCTCGGCGCCGACTCCGCGGACGCGATGCCGCTGCTGATCGTCGCCTCGGTGACGGGCTTCGTGGTCGCCGAGATGCTCCACGCGCTCGGCCGCCGACGGGCTGCGGCGCCGCCCGGCGGCGGGCCCCGGGCCGGGGCCGGGCCTGCGACCGGAGGGTGAGGAGCGGGCGCCCCTCGGCGGCTGCCGGTCGCCGGCGCGGTGCGGGCGGTCCGAGCGGTGCGGGCGGTCCGAGCGGTGCGGGCGGTGCGGGCGGACAGCAGGTGAACATCCGTCGATTCGCCGGTACCGGCGGCCCCGGGTGCGGGACAACGGAGTGCTCTCCGATCACCGAACCCGGCCGAAGGACACCCCACCCATGCCCCTCAAGAACTACGGCGTGCTCGCCGCCACCGCCGTCGACCGGCGCCGCGAGGACGGCAGCGACACCCCGCACTACCAGATCCACCTCCGCGACGCGGCCGGCACCGAGTACCGGGCGGCGGTCAACGTCGAATCCCAGCAGGCCCCTTCGGAACTGCTCCACATCGTCGTCGACGACTTCCGGCACCCGGTCACCGGGCTGCTCCCGGCCGCCGGCAGCGGCTGGACCGACCTGCCCCCGAAGCCCGGCACGGCCGCGCTGGACTTCGTCCGCGGCAACCTCTTCGACCCGGCCGCGCTGCGCGTCCTGCCGCCCGGCCTCCCGGGCGCCGACAACGACCTCGCCGACCTGCTGGACCACTACGTGCAGCGCGCGATCGACGACCCGGCCACCGCCCTGTACCTGTTCGGCCAGCGCTTCGGCCCCGAGCCGGCCGTCCCCGACAAGGTGTTCGGCTTCCGGCCCGGCAACGGCGTCCACGACATCCACATGAACCAGGGCAACAGCGGCCGGTTCCGCTCCGACAACGGCGTCCGCCAGGACGGCGGCCTGCTGATCCACCTGCCCGCCGAGAACCGCTGGGTGGCGGTCTTCCTCGCCTTCCAGTCCCAGGCCTGGCACACCGACGACGCCACCGGCCACCCCCTCCCCGGCACCCCGCCCCGCCCGACCGACCCGACCGGCCACAACGCCGCGCTGCGGATCGTCGCCGCCCTGGTCAACCCGCTCGGCCCGGCCCCCGAGGACGAGACCGTCACCGTCCTCAACACCTCGCCCGTGGCGGCCGACCTCACCGGCTGGCACCTCGCCGACCAGGCCGGGCACCGCCTCGCCCTGCCCGCCGGACCGCTGGCCGCCGGCGCCGCCCTGACCGTCCACGCCGCCGGCGGCTTCACGCTCGGCAACCACGGCGGGGCGATCACCCTCCTCGACCCCCGCGGCCTCAAGGTCCACGGCGTCGCCTACACCGCCCGCCAGGCCGCCGCCGAAGGCCGGACGATCGCCTTCTGACGCCCGCCCGGCCCGCTTCCCGCCCCGGCACCCGGTCGCCCATCCGGGTGAGCCCCGGATTCACCGGCCGCGGCCGGGGCAATCTCGCTGCGTGACCACTTCTGCTCCCCGCCGTCGCCGCCGCCGTCCGGGCACCCCGCACCGGACGCCGGCCGCGACGCACACCTTCGCCCCGTCCGCCGCACCCGCCGTGCCGGCGCCGTCCTCCCCACGCGGCCTCGCCCCCGCCGGTGCGTGGGCGCGCTGCTGCGCCGTCTCCACCACCGAGCACCGCTCGCTCGGCGGCACCATCATCCGCACCCACCGCCACCACCCCGCCTGCCCCGTCTGGACGGCCCGCTGACGGGACGGAAGGCCGCCGGCCGGCCGCCGCGGTTTGCTTGAATGACCGGTGTGACGAGCAGCGCCGGATTCACCGAGGACGACCTGAGCGGGCTGGCCGGGCCGCGCTCCTTCGAACGAGGCCTGGGCTACCGGGACGCGGTCGCCGAACTCGACGTCGGGGCCCAGCGGTTCACCGCCGTCGTGAGCGGCACCGAGGCCTACGAGGTCGTGCTGGAGCTGGACGAGGAGTACGGGCTGTCGGGCGAGTGCGACTGCCCCTACGGACTCGACGGCAACTTCTGCAAGCACTGCGTCGCGGTCGGCCTGGTGGTGCTGGAGAAGTGGGACGAGCTGCCCCGGCTCAAGGCCGAGGGGAAGGCCCGGGCCGGCGCCCTGGAGTCCTGGCTCGGCTCGCGCTCGCGCGACGACCTGCTGCTCCTGGTGCGCGAACTGATGGACGGCGACCGGAGCCTGCGCCGCCGCCTGGAGCTCCGGGCCGCGACCGCCCGGGCCGACCCCGCCCAACTGCGGGCCCGGATCACCGACCTGCTCGCCGTCGGCCGCTTCAGCCGGTACGGGTACGTCGAGTACGCGGACGCCCAGGCCTACGCGCTCCAGGCCGGCGAGGCGGTGGCCGCGGTCCGCGCCCTGACGTCGGAGGGTCAGGCCGCGCGGGCGGTCGCCCTGGCCCGGGAGGCGATCAGGCTGCTCGGCCGGTCCTACGACCGGATCGACGACTCCGCCGGGTGCGTCGGCGGTGTCGCCGCCGATCTCGACGAGGCCCACCTGGAGGCCTGCCGGGCGGCACCGCCGGACCGCACCGAGCTGGCCGACTGGCTGGTCGACCGGCTGCTGGGCGACCACGACCACCTGCTGGAGGCCGAACTGGGCGACTACCGCGACCTCCTGGGCGCGCCGGGCCTGCGCCGGGTCCGGGAGCGGGCGGAGGAGGCGGGCCGGCGCAACCCGTCCGGCTGGGCCGAGAAGCACCTGATGCAGCAACTGGCCAAGGCCGAGCGGGCCCTCAAGCCGCCCCTGCCGGCGCAGCTCGGCCGCGGCGGTGCCGGCCGGCCCGCCGAGGCACTGGAGGAGCACCGCCGGGCGATCGAGCGCCTCAAGCCGCTCACTGGCGACGGCCCGTACCGGGAGCTGGCCCGGCTGCTGCTCGAAGCCCGGGCCTGCCACCGGGCCCTGGGGACGGAGGCGGCGTTCGCGGACGAGCTCGAAGCCCTCAGGACCGAGCAGCGGCGCAGGCGCAAGCTGCTGCGGATCCTCGACGAGCACGGCCTCTGACCGGTCAGGCCTTCTTGACCACGCCCGACTTGAGCTGCATCGCGCCGAACCCGTCGATCCGGCAGTCGATGTCGTGTCCGTCGACCCCGTCGACCAGGCGGATGTTGCGGACCTTGGTGCCCGCCTTGATCCCCGACGGGCTGCCCTTGACCTTGAGCGCCTTGACGACCGTCACCGTGTCGCCGTCGCTCAGCACGTTCCCGACGGCGTCCTTGACCACCCGCTCCCCGGCGGCCCCGTCGGGGCCGCCGCCCTCGACGGGCGTCCACTCGTTCCCGCACTCCGGGCAGAGCATCAGCGCGTCCATCGCATAGGTGTACTCGCTGGAGCACCGGGGGCACGGGGGCAGGTTCTCGTTCACCGACCCAGGGTATCCGGGCGCCCGGAAACACCCCGCCACCTGCGCGGACGCGTCAGGCCTGGCCCGGGCCGCGCCGTCGCAGCAGGTGCACCCGACTCAGCCGCCCCTGCACCCTGAACAGCGGCTGCTGGGCACCGGCGAGTGCGGCAAGTGCTCCTCGGGCCGCGTCTCCCGCGGCGGCCCACCAGACGGCGTGTACTCCCACCCCCGTCGACCGGGGCGCCTCGGCCGGGATCGTGGCAGCGAGCAGGGCGAGCCCCGGGCTGGGGTAGACGTCCGCAGCTTCCAGGGGCGAAGCTCCGCGCCGCTTCTCGTACCAGGCCGAGAACCGTGCCGGATCGGTCCATCCGGGCTCGTCCAACGCCATGACGGCGGCCCCTGGGGAGGCTTCCCAGATGCCCTCCGCTCCCTCGGCCACCACACGCAGGCCCGGTACGTCCGTCAGCCGGTCCAGTACCCGTGCCGCGATGGCCGCGGGCTCGGCCGAGCGGTCGAGATCCCACAGGAGCAACAGTCTCGGACGATCGCTCTCCCGCAGTGCCAGGACGAGCTCCGACGCCGTGCGCGCGCAAACCCCCAACCGGGCGGCCAATCGCCAGATCGCCGCATCCGCCGTCATCCCGGCCAGCGAGAACGCGGCGTCCGGCCGCCGGCCGACCGGGCTGTCGGAGCCGCCGAGAGAGGCTGCCAACCAGACCAGCAAGTAGGACTTGCCGATGCCTCGCGCTCCGGAAACGACACAGAGGTGAGGAGCTCTCGGGTCGTCCAGCATGTTCAGCAAGGCAACGCCGGCGGGCTGACGCCCCGCTCGCAGTGGAGGCAGCCGTTGCTCCGTCCCGCTCACGAACCCCCTGAACCCCGGGCCTCTCACAGCCGCGACGAGTCTGCGCATCACCCCGGTGACGGTCGCGACCGTCACCGGGGTGTCAGGTGAGCGCGGTGTGATCGACGATCCGGCGGCAGCGGACCGTACTCCCGCAGGACCCCGTGCAAACGCGAAATGCGGGCCAGGATTGCTCCTGACCCGCATCTCCTCGCCGACCGTGCCGACGATCCTGCTGTGTCCGAGGGGGGACTTGAACCCCCACGCCCGATAAAGGGCACTAGCACCTCAAGCTAGCGCGTCTGCCATTCCGCCACCCGGACCGGGTGTTGTCTCTTCGGCCTCGTCGGCCGCGCTGACAGATGTAACTGTAGCAAAGATCGGCTTGCGCTCCCAAAACGGCTCCGGAGCAGCGGGCGGGGGCGGTGACCAGGGCAAGGGGTGCTCTGTGGCGGGGGTGTGACCAGGGGGTTTCGCGTCGTTTCCCGGGTGCCCGCGGGGTGGATACGGGTGGGGGGCTGGGGGAGGATGGGCGGACGTGCTCGTACGGCCCGGGTGCAGGTCCCGGGGGTGGCGCGCTGGTGCGTCGGTGCGGGGCTGAGACGAGGAGTGACCGTGAGCGAGCGGAGCGAGTCGGCGGCGGGGCGGGCGGCGGTGCCGAAGGTGACGGCCGAGTCGGAGGTCGCCGAGATCTGTCGCGACCTGATCCGGATCGACACCAGCAACTACGGCGACGGCTCCGGCCCGGGCGAGCGCAAGGCCGCCGAGTACGTGGCGGAGCAGCTCGCGGAGTTCGGTATCGAGCCGCAGATCTTCGAGTCCGCCAAGGGGCGGGCCTCGACGGTCGTCCGGATCGAGGGCGAGGACCGTTCGCGTCCGGGCCTGCTGATCCACGGGCACACCGACGTGGTGCCGGCCAACGCGGCGGACTGGACGCACGACCCGTTCTCCGGCGAGATCGCGGACGGCTGCGTCTGGGGGCGCGGCGCGGTCGACATGAAGGACATGGACGCGATGACGCTGGCCGTCGTGCGCGACCGCCTGCGGACCGGGCGCAAGCCCCCGCGGGACCTGGTGCTGGCCTTCGTGGCGGACGAGGAGGCGGGCGGCACGTACGGCGCCCGGTACCTGGTGGACAAGCACCCGGACCTCTTCGAAGGGGTGACCGAGGGCATCGGCGAGGTCGGCGGCTTCTCCTTCACCGTCAACGACCAGGTCCGGCTCTACCTGGTGGAGACGGCCGAGAAGGGCATGCACTGGATGCGGCTCACGGTCGAGGGCCGGGCCGGGCACGGATCGATGGAGAACGACGACAACGCCATCACCGAGCTGTGCGAGGCGGTGGCCCGGCTGGGGCGGCACACGTTCCCGCTGCGGATCACCAAGACCGTCCGCGCCTTCCTGGACGAGCTGTCGGACGCGCTCGGCGTGCGGCTCGACCCGGAGAACATGGACGAGACGCTGCGGGTGCTGGGCGGCATCGCCAAGATGATCGGCACCACGCTGCGCAACACCGCCCAGCCGACGATGCTCGGCGCCGGCTACAAGGTGAACGTGATCCCCGGGCAGGCGACCGCGCACGTGGACGGGCGCTTCCTGCCCGGCTACGAGGAGGAGTTCCTGGCCGAGCTGGACAGCGTGCTCGGCCCGCGCGTGAAGCGCGAGAGCCTGCACTCGGACAAGGCGATCGAGACCAGCTTCGACGGTGCGCTGGTCGAGGCGATGCAGAGCGCACTGCAGGCGGAGGACCCGATCGCGCGCGCCGTGCCGTACTGCCTCTCCGGCGGGACGGACGCCAAGTCGTTCCAGGACCTCGGCATCCGCTGCTTCGGCTTCGCGCCGCTGCAGCTGCCGCCGGAGCTGGACTTCGCCGGGATGTTCCACGGCGTGGACGAGCGGGTGCCGGTGGACGGGCTCAAGTTCGGCGTGCGGGTGCTGGACCGCTTCATCGACGCCTGCTGAACGACCGTCCCGCCCGCGGGACCGCGGCCCGCTCCCGGGGTTACCGGGGGCGGGCCGTCCGCATTGTCCGAGCTAATGATTAGGGAGGGCGAAACGGAGATCGAGAGAAACGATTCTGCATGAATCCACGCATCGACTGTCTGTGCGAGACATCACCGTTGCGGGTGAATGGGGAAAAGGTTCCGTACCCCGTTTGCCACACCGTCGTTCACTCCTATGCAGCCCGCCGAACGGGTTGCGTTGTCCATACAGGAGGAATGATGAAGGTCAAGAAGATCGCCGCTGTTGCCGCTGCCACCAGTGGCCTGGTGCTGGCCGCCGCCGGTGTCGCGTCCGCCCACGGCGGCGCCGCCGCCAACGGTGTGGCCGCCGGCTCCCCCGGCGTGGTTGCGGGCAACCAGGTGCAGATTCCCGTGCACATCCCGGTGAACCTCTGCGGCAACACCGTCAGCGTGATCGGCGTGCTGAACCCGGCGTTCGGCAACCACTGCGCCAACTTCTGAGCCGCGCCGCTCGTTCGAGCACGCGATGACCGCGTGATCGGTCGACGGGTCGACCGGCCGGTGTAGCACCGGCCGACAGGTCGACGGGCCGGTCATCGGATCGACTCACTCGGCCCCCGGGTGGCGGACGCGCCACGCCGGGGGCACTTGTGTGTCCGGAGCCGGCCGGGGGCGCGGAGGTCGGGGGCGCGGGGCCGGTCCGACGGGCGGTCGGCCGGTGGTGCTGTCCACCCCGTGTCGCCCTGTTCGAGATGTGTCGCTCGATCGGGTGAAGCGGGTTCTTTTGGCTCAACCTCGCCGCTTGCCCCTCGTTGTCCCCTGTGCACTCGAAGACCTTGCTCGTTATTCGGAAATTCCGACTTTCAGTAGGTCATCACGTCGTCTCGATACGTCAGGGGAAAATATGAGGAATGTAGCCAAGAAGGGGCTCCTCACGGCCGTGGCCACCGGCAGTGTCCTGGCCTCGACCGCCGGCTACGCCTACGCGGGCGCCGAGGCGCAGGGGGGCGCCGTCGGTTCACCGGGCGTGGCCTCCGGGAACTCGGTGCAGGTGCCGGTCGAGGTGCCGATCAACGCCTGCGGCAACACCGTCGATGTGATCGGCGTGCTGAACCCGGCGTACGGCAACCACTGCGCCAACGTCGGCGGGCACCCCGGCGGCGGCAGCGGCCAGAGCGCCTCGGGCGCCTCCGCCTCCGGCCCGGCGGCCGGCTCGCCCGGCGTGGCCTCCGGCAACAACGTCCAGGCGCCCGTGCACATCCCGGTCAACGCCTGCGGCAACTCGGTCGACGTGGTCGGCGTCGGCAACCCGGCCTTCGGGAACGCCTGCGGGAACGAGGGCCCGGTCGTGGCCACCCCGCCCGCCAAGCCGGACGAGGACTGCCCCGAGGGGCACGGCTCGCACAACCCGCCGCCGCCCGGCACCGGTCAGCCGTCCACCCCGCCGTCGCAGCACCCGGGCGGCGGTGAGACCACGCCCGGCAACCCCCGGACGGGCGGCCCGTCCACCGGCACCCCGGCGGGTAGCACCACCCCGGCGGGGACCACCACGACGAGCACGCCGGCGGCGACCACCGCGGCCGGCGGCGGTCAGAGCGGGCAGGCCGTGCCGGCCTCGGCTCGCACCGCCGCGCCGGAGGCGGCCGGGAGCGGCCAGCTGGCCTCGACCGGTGCGGGCGGCACCGAGCTGCTCGGCGCGGCCGGCCTCGCGCTGCTGCTCGGTGGAGGCGTGCTCTACCGTCGCGCCCGCGCCGGCGCACGCTGATCGGAGGCCGGGCGCCGGGCGAGGCATCCTCGCCCTGGGTGGGGCCCGCTCCCCGAGGGGTCGAAGCCTGAGGCGGCGCCCGTAGTGCCGCAGCATCCCGGGAGGGCCCGGCGGGGCTGCCGGCGGTAGCGGGCGCCGTGCGGGCCCGGTGGTGAGCGCCGGGTGCCCGCGGCCGTCGGTCGAACGGACGGTCGCGGGCACCCGGCGGCCGCGCCGCGCGGGAGAGCGCGCTGCGCCGAAGGTCGGAGGCCGGAGGTCGGAGCCGTGCCGAAGGCCGAGCAGCGTCGGCGCGGTCGCCGCGTCGGCGGGTGCTCACGAGGACGACCCGCGAGGCTACCCAGCGTGCACAGCCGCGCGCCCGCGAAGCCGGCACGCGATCCGGCAGGCGAGCGGCCGGGGGCGCGGGCGGGCCGGACCGATCAGCGCGCGGGGCCCGTCACCAGCTCCGGACCTGCCGGATGATCCGCCGCCGCAGCAGCACCGTTCGGCTTCCGTCGGGGAACAGCCGGAGTCTGTCCAGCTCCCAATGCCCGTATTCGGCATGCTCGGTGAGCAGTTGGCGCGCCGCGTTGCGGGAGGTGCCGCGCGGCATGCGCAGGGACTGGTACTCGTACTCCGGCTGCCGGACCGGCTTCGGTGGGGTCAAAACGCTCCTCCTGAGGGACACCTTCGGGCAAGCCTACGGCCTGCCTCCGACAACGGGCCCGGGTATTTTCGGCCGCCCTCCCGGCGGGCCCCGGACCCGTGCTCCTGACAGTGCATCAGTTCCGTTTCCACTGCGGACGGGATACCCCGATCACGGCTCGCGGAAGCGGCACGCGGACGGCCCGGCGGCGCCGGGTACGTGCGCCCTGCGCGGGCGTGCGCGGGTACAGAACCACGCGGATCGGACATCAGGGGGGAAGTTGCGGTGAAATCGCGGGTGTAGGTGACAACCGCTGTGCGTACCGACACCGCGGGGAGATAGCGTCTGCACCATGTCTGATGCCGCGCAGCCCACCATTGCCGAGGTACGCGCCGCCGCCGAGGCGGTCAAGGCCGCCATCGACCGTCATCTGGAAGCGGTGTCAAGCCCCAGCGCAGCGGACGATCCCGCTGTGTTCGCCGCCTACGAGCAGCTCGCGACGGCGGCCATCGCGTACGACCAACTCCTCTACGAGGTCTACGACGAGGTCACCCCGTTCGAGGTCCCCGGGGACGAGGGGCCGGGCGGATACCACGGCCCCGAGCAGCCCGAGGCGATCAGCGTGCTGATCCGCCGCGACTACCACGTGGTCGACCCGAAGCGGCTGCGCGCCCAGGCCGAGCGGCTGGACGACTCGCTGACCCCCGGCGGGGGCGGATCGGGCGAGGTGAACGCCGCCATCGGCGTGCTGTTCGGCGAGTACGAGCCGGACGAGATCGCCGCCCGGAGCGAGGAGTTCGGCCTGGAGGAGGGTGACTCCACGCTCTGGGTCGCCGCCGCCGAGCCGACCGAGCCGGGGGAGTGGCTGCCGGAGCCGTTCGAGCACGCCGACCCGCAGCTGCTGATCTGCCGGTTCGACGTCAGCGAGGTCTACGACGACGAGGACCCCGACGACTGACCCGGGCTGTTCCGTCCTGCCACCCGGGTTCCCGCCCTGCCACCGGGTTCCTGCCCTGTGACCCGGTCCCCGCCCTGCCGCCCCGCCCTGCCCGGGGCGGCAGGGCGGGGACCGGCGCCGGCCGGGCGCTCAGTGGCCGGCGGCCGCGCCGAGCTGCGCCATCAGCGTCAGGTTGTCCTCGATGTGCCAGTCCTCGGTGATCCGCACCGTGCCGACGTGCTGGATGTCGATCGCGTTGAACTCGACGCGCCGGCCATCGCCCTGCCGGCCGTCGTAGACGCCGCTGAAGTGGCCGCGGAAGACCAGCCGGGCGGTGATCCTGTCACCGGTGACCAGCAGGTCCGACAGCTCGCAGGTCAGATCCGGCACGGCGGCGCGGAAGGCGCGCGAGGCGAAGGCGGGGCCGGTGGGACCCTGCGGGCGGCCCGCCGGGAGCGTGTTGTCCCGGAAGTCCGGGGCGACGGCGGCGTCCAGGTGGCGCTGCTCACCGGTGTTCCAGAAGGTGTAGAGCTGCTGGGCGAGCCGGACTTCCTGGGCCGCCCGGCGGGTGCCGAGCGAGCCGTCGACGGTCAGCGCGCGCGGCTGGACGAGGCCGGGCGAGCGGTCGACCAGCCGCCAGGCCCGGTCGGTGGCGGGCCGGTCCGGTCCGTGGGCGGCGGCGGTGTTCGCGGCGGAGACGCCCACCGCGGTGAGGAGCAGGCCGGCGAGGCCGAGTGCGGCGGTGCGGAAACGCTTCTGCGAGCGCATGGTTTCGGACGTTTCCCTTCGGGTGCGGGCACCCGCACAGGTGGGTTGTGCGGTGCCGGTGGGGTGGGTGGGAGCTCAGAGCTGACGGAGCGCGCCGCCGTCGACGGCCCACTCGGCACCGGTGACCTGGCCGGCGAGCGGCGAGGCCAGGTAGGCGATCACCCGGGCCACGTCCTCGGGCGTGCCGAGCCGAGCGCTCGGCAGGCGCCGGACCTCCCGCACGAAGTGCTCGACGGCCGCCTCCACCGGCAGGCCGAAGCGGTCGGCGAGTTGCCCGGCGAAGCCGCCGGGCGCGTCCCAGAGCCGCGTCCTGGTCGGGCCGGGCGACACCACGTTGGACCGGACCCCGTGGACGCCGAACTCCACGGCGAGCGACTTGGAGAGCGAGAGCAGGGCGGTCTTGGCCGCGGCGTAGTCCACCAGCGGGCTGTCCGGCAGCCGGGCCGCCTCGCTGGCGACGTGCACCAGCGCGCCGCCCTCGCGCAGCAGCGCGGGCAGGGCGGCACGGCTCATCCGCACCGCGGCGTGGAAGTTGAGGTCGAAGGTGGCCAGCCACTGCTCGTCGGTGACCTCCAGGAAGCCTGCCCGGGCGTCCAGCCCGCCGACGTTGTTGACCAGCGCGTCCAGCCGTCCGTGCCGGGCCAGCACCCGCTCGACGACCCGGCCGGCCGCGCCGGGCTCCGTCACGTCGGCGGCCAGCGCCTCGACCCGCTCCCCGAGCTCCGCCACCCCCTCGGGCGACCGGGACACCCCGACCACCGTGGCGCCCTCGGCGGCGAGCAGCCGGACGGCGGCGGCGCCGATCCCGGCGGAGGCACCGGTGACGACGACCACCTTGCCAGTGAGCTGAAGATCCATGGGACAGCACTCCTCGGTTGCGTGGGGAACTGTCTCCACCCTCCGTCGACCTGGGAGTATGCGTCCAAGGCTTGATTTCTACCGGAGCCATGACCGTTGTCTATGGACGGCTCCCGACCCGGCCCCGCGGTAGCCGGCGGACCTCCGCTCCGACGGCGCGAGGCCAGGACGGCGCGAGGCCAGGACGGCGTGGCGTCAGGACCGAGCGGACAGCAGGGCCGGGGCCGGGCCGGCGCGGGCGTCAGGGCGTGGCGCCGAAGTCGACGTCCTCGGTGGCGACCGTCCCGGCGGTCCGCCCGGGCGCCGTCTGGTACGTCCAGTACAGGTTGGTGTGGGCGATGACCTGGGCAGGCGGCGGCGCCCCCCAGGCGGTCTGGTCCTCGGTCGTGTGGGCATCGGCGACCAGGACCGCGTCGTAACCCCGGACGAGGGCGCCGTGGAGGGTCGAGCGGATGCATTGGTCGGTCTGCGCGCCGACGACGACGAGCCGGCCGATGCCGAGACCCGACAGCACCGTCTCCAGGGCGGTGTCCTCGAAGGAGTCGCCGTAGTTCTTCCCGACCAGCGGCTCGGTCCCGCCCGGCGTCAGCTCGGGGACGATCCGCCAGCCGTCGCTCTCCGGCACCAGGTCCGCGTCGGAGTGCTGGACCCAGATGACGGGGACCGTTTCGCGGCGGGCCTTCGCCACCAGGCGGCCGATGTTGGCGACGACCGCGTCGCGCTCGTGGGCTCCCTCGACGACGCCGTTCTGCACGTCGACGACGAGCAGCGCGGTGTGCGGACGGCCTTCGAGTGTGGTCATGCTCTCCCCTTTGCCCGTAGCCGGCCACCGGTGGTGGCCCCGGAACACCGTAGAGCCACCCCCTGACAGGGCCGGCCGGGCAGTGGAGCGGGTGGCCCGGTCGACGAGGCACGTCGCCGACCGGGCCACCCGGGGCGCCGCACAGGGCGCCGGACCGGTCCTAGGAGGACTCGGCGGCGTTCTCGGCGAGGATCGCCCGCAGCCGGGTGGTGCGGGGCGGGGCCGGGCGCTCGGCGACGGCCTGCGGGAGGGCCGGGCCGGCCGCGTGGACCACCGAGAGGTGGCGCTCGCCGCGGCCGAACGCGGTGTAGACCCACTGGCGGGTGAGGGCGGCGCCCGCGTCCTCGGGGAGGACGACGACCGCGCCCGGCCAGCGGCGGCCGACCGCCTGGTGGACGGTCAGCGCCCAGCCGTGCCGCAGCCGACCGGCCTCGGCCGGCGGGACGCTGCGGCGCGAGCCGTCCGGGTACTCCAGGTGCAGGCCGGCCGCGTCGCCGTCGAGCACCCGGGCGGGGCGGACGACGCCGGGGGCGGGGGAGTCCACCACCCGGTCGCCCGGGTCGAAGCCGCCGAAGCGGCCCGGGCCGGGGTTGAGGCGGGCCTTCGCGGCGGCGTTCAGCGCCCGGGTCCCGGCGGCGCCGCCGTGGCCGGGGGTCAGCAGCACCACCTGCTCGGCGGGGATGCCGAGCGCGCGCGGGATGGAGTCGGTGAGCAGCTGGATGGCGCGGTGGACGGCCTCGCCGCCGTCCTTGGCGGTCAGGATGACCACCTCCTTGTCCGGCGCCTCCACCGGCTGGAGCTCGCCGATGCCGATGCCGGAGACCAGTTCGCCGATCGGACCGAAGTCCGGGGTGCGGGAGGCCACCGAGGGGCAGACCTTGGCGGCCAGCAGGTCGGCGAAGAACCGGCCCGGGCCGGCCGACCAGAGCTGACCCGGGTCGCCGCTCAGGACCAGCCGGGTGCCGTCGGCGAGCGACTCCAGCAGGGTGGCGGCCAGCTCGACGTCCAGCAGCGGGGCGTCCAGCACGACGAGGACGTCGAGCGCGAGCGTGCCGTCCGAGGAGCGGCCGGGGCCGGTCGCACCGGACAGCAGCTCGGCCAGGGTGGCGACGGACACCGGGCCGTCGGCGAGCGCGGCGAGGCTGTCCCGGCCCTGCTCGGTCCAGGTGGCGGCCCAGGCGCGCAGGCCGAGACCGGCGGCGGCGCGCACCAGGGCGACCGGCTCGGCGCGGGCCGCCTCGCCACCCGTGTGGGTGACCAGGGCGCTTGCCGCGACGGCCCGGACGAGAGCGGTCGCCGAGGAGGACGACGCCGCGACGGCGGCCGCCTCCCAGGCGGCCGGGCCGGGCGCGACGGGCGCACCCGCGGGGTCGGAGCCGTCGCCGGCCTCCTCCCCCTCGCCCTCGACCGGCGCGTTCGCCGTAGCGGCCTCGCCGGCCTCGGCGCCGTCGCCCTCCTCGCCGGCCTCGGCGCCGTCGCTCTCCTCGGCGGTCCCGCCGTCGCCCTCGGCCTCGTCCACTCCCGGGACGAAGGTGGACATCAGGCGGACCAGCCCGTCGGCCAGGCTCTCCTCCGCCAGCGCCAGCCGCTCCAGCGCGAGCACCGTGCGGGTCGGCGGCTCGTCGTCCTCGTCGCCGCCCGCGCCGTGCGCCTCGGCGCCGGTCAGCTCCTCCTGGAAGGGCATCGCCCGGCCGTCGACCACGGCCGACTGCAGCGCGGCGGCCGGGTCCGGCAGGCCGAGGCGTTCCAGCCCGGCCGTCACCTCGCCGATCTCCACGGCGGAGTGGCCGCGCAGGGTGGCCTGCTCCAGCAGCCACGGCACCAGGGCCTGGGCCCGGCGCGGGTCGCCCGGGCCGGCGGCGGGGCCGAGCAGCCCGCGGGCGAACCCGTCCGCGTGCTCGGGCCGGACACCGGGCAGGGCCAGCACGGCCCACGGGTCGGCGCGCAACTCCTCGGCGGCGGCGTCGCCGAACGCGGCCACGGCGGCGGGCGCGAGGTCGGTGGGTGCGCCGCCCGCGGCGAGCACCTCGGCGGTGGCCCGCAGGGCCTGCGCGCGCTGCTCGTCCGTCTCGGCCCGGAGCTGGGCGGGGCGGGCGGCGGCCGGCGCCCCGGGTGCGTCGGGGGCACCCGCCGGGGTCTCCGGGGAGCCCGCCGGGCGGCTCGACTGCTGCCCGACCACCCGGATCGCCTCCGCCAGCGCCGCCACGGCGGCCGCCTTGTCGGGGCCGTCCGTACCCGGGGCCGCCGAGGTCTCCTCCGGAGCGCCGTTCTCCGTGTCACTCATCGTTCGCTCCAAGAAAGGTCACTCCACTGCTGGGGCGCCGACCGTGCCGAGCCCCGGGGAGGCGGCCGGGTGCGGCCGCCACCGCGGCACGCGCGGTCGGCACGGTCGGGTCCGGCCCGGCCGGATCAGGTCGAGCCGGGTCGGTCACGTCGTCATCAGCCATCAGTCGTCAGCAGCTGTCGGTCATCGGTCGTCGGTCGTCGAGATCCGGCCGCACCGGGGGGCGGCGCAGCCCTAGAGCTCGCTCCACCCCTGGTCCGGATAGCGGTGGACCGGCGACGAGATGTCGTCGAGCGCACCGCGGATCTCACCCGGAAGCGTAAGCGCCTCCACCGACAGTGCCGACTGCAGCTGTGCCACCGTCCGCGCCCCGACCAGCGCGCTCGCCACGCCGGGCCGGTCCCGCACCCAGGCGAGCGCCACCGCGAGCGGGCTGCTGGCCAGCCCGTCGGCGGCGGTGGCGACGGCGTCCACGATCCGCCGCGAGCGCTCCCCGAGGTACGGCTGGACGAAGCCGGACAGGTACGGCGAGGCGCCGCGCGAATCCTGCGGGACTCCGTGCCGGTACTTGCCGGTGAGCACGCCGCGGCCGAGCGGCGAGGAGGCGAGCAGCCCGACGCCCGCCTCCTCGGCGGCGGGCAGCGCCTCCCGTTCGATGCCGCGCTGGAGCAGCGAGTACTCCAGCTGCGCGCCGGCCAGCGGCACCCGGCCGTGGTGGGCGCGCTGCCAGGTGGCGGCCCGCGCGAGCTGCCAGCCGCTGTAGTCGCAGACGCCGACGTACCGGGCGCGACCGGAGGCGACGGCGATGTCCAGGGCGCTGAGCGTCTCCTCGACCGGGGTCGACGGGTCGAAGGCGTGCACCTGCCACAGGTCGACGTAGTCCGTGCCGAGCCGGCGCAGCGAGGCGTCGAGGGCGGCGAGCAGGTGGCCGCGCGAACCGTCGAAGCGGCGGGGGGAGTCGGGGACGCTGCCCGCCTTGGTGGCGATGACCAGTTCGGAGCGGGGGATCAGGTTGTCGGTCAGCCGGGAGAGCAGGTACTCGGCGCCGCCGTCGCCGTAGACGTCGGCGGTGTCGACGAGGTTGCCGCCCGCGTCGACGAACTCCTTGAGCTGATCGGCGGCCTCGTGCTCGTCGGTGTCGCGGCCCCAGGTCATGGTTCCGAGACCGAGCCGGGAGACCTGCAGCCCGGTACGGCCGAGGTGGCGCTTTTCCATCGGACGGGCCCTCCACTGGCCGACAACACCTGATACCGCTGATACCGCTCGTCTTGCTGAACCGCTGGAACGGCTGATGCCGCTCGTACCGCTGAAACCACTCGTCCTGCTGAAACCGCTCGTGCCGCCGACACCGCTCGTGCCGCCGACACCGCTTGTGCCGCCGACACCGCCTGTGCCACTCGGACCGCTCACCCCGTCCGCGCGGCCCACGCGGCCCGCGCCGCCCGGACCGGTGGCGCACCGGAATCCGGCGGTATCGGCGGGCCCGGCAAACGCGCAGGTGGGAAGAGGCGTCCCCACGTCGGCTGAGCGTAGCGGCCGGTGCCCGGGCAGGTGTGCAGACCCGCAGAACGATCACCACCCGACCGGCCGATCCGGATGTGGCCCAGCCCATAGCTACCGGCCAGTAGCATTGCCGCCGGACGTGCGGTTACCCTCACGGACAACCCGACTGGAAGGCATGGCAGATGCGACTCGGTATCAACCTCGGCTACTGGGGACTCGGCATGGACGCCGACAACACCGCCGTCGCCCAGGAGGCGGACCGGCTCGGCTACTCGGTCTGCTGGGCCGCCGAGGCCTACGGCTCGGACGCCGCCACCGTGCTGTCCTACGTCGCCGCCAAGACCGAGCGGATCGACGTCGGCTCGGCCATCTTCCAGATCCCGGCCCGCACGCCGACGATGACCGCGATGACGGCGGCCACCCTGGACACCCTCTCGGGCGGACGCTTCCGGCTCGGCCTCGGCGTCTCCGGCCCGCAGGTCTCCGAGGGCTGGTACGGCGTGAAGTTCGACAAGCCGCTGGCCCGCACCCGCGAGTACGTGGAGATCATCCGCAAGGCGATGTCCCGCGAGCGGCTGGTCCACGAGGGGGCGAACTGGACGCTGCCGCTGCCCGGCGGGCCCGGCAAGCCGATCAAGCTCACCGTGCACCCGGTGCGCGAGCACATCCCGCTGTACATCGCCGCGATCGGGCCGAAGAACCTGGAGCAGACCGGCGAGATCGCCGACGGCTGGCTCGGCATCTTCTTCTCGCCCGAGCACGCCGCGCTCTCCCTGGACCCGCTGCGGGCCGGCCGGGCCAAGGCCGGGAAGGCCCTGGACGAGGACTTCGACCTCTGCCCGACCGTCACCATCGCGGTCGGCGACGACGTCAAGGCCGGGGTCGACTCCCAGCGCTCCTACGCCGCGCTCTACATCGGCGGCATGGGCAGCAAGGAGAAGAACTTCTACAACCAGCTCACCCGGCGGATGGGCTACGAGCAGGCGGCGGACGAGATCCAGGAGAAGTACCTGGCCAGGGACTACGAGGGCGCCGCGGCCGCCGTGCCGCACGACCTGATCGACGCCACCTCGCTGGTCGGCGACACCGCCCGGATCGCGGACCGGATGCAGGCCTACGCCGACGCGGGCGTCACCACGCTCACCCTGGCGCCGGCCGGGTTCACCCTGGAGGAGCGGGTCAAGGCGCTGCGCACCGGCGTCGAGGCGATGGAGCGTGCCGGGCTGGCGTGATCCGGGCGCCCGCGGGCGCGGGCCCACGCCCGCGCCCCGTCGCGCTACAGCCAGTCGTGCCGCTTGAACACCCGGTGCAGCACCGTGCAGACCGCCACCATCAGTGCCACCGCCGCCGGGTAGCCCCAGGGCTGGCGCAGTTCGGGCATGTGCTCGAAGTTCATCCCGTACACGCCCGCGATCATGGTCGGTACGGCGGCCAGCGCCGCCCAGGCCGAGATCTTCCGCATGTCGTTGTTCTGCTGCACGCTGACCTGCGCCAGGTTGGCGCTCAGGATGTCGGAGAGCAGCCGGTCCATGCCCTCGACCTGGTCGTTGGCCTTGGCGAGGTGGTCGGCGACGTCCCGCAGGTACGGCAGCGCCTCGGGGCGGACGAACGGCACGCCGCCGCGCTCCAGCCGCAGCATCGGGTCCAGCAGCGGGCCGGTCGCCCGGCGGACGGTCACCAGCTGGCGCTTGTAGCCGTAGATCCGCCCGGCGGTGTCGCGGCCGATCCGGGTCGGGGCGAAGACGTCGGCCTCCAGCTCGTCGAGGTCGGCCTGGAGCCCGACGGCCACGTCGACGTACCCGTCCACCACCAGGTCGCAGACCGAGTGCAGGACGGCGCTCGGCCCGAACCTCAGCAGGTCCGGCTGCCGCTCCAGGTCCTCCCGGAGCTCGCCGAGCGGGTTGTCGGCGCCGTGCCGGACCGTCATCACGAAGTCCTCGCCGACGAAGAGCATCACCTCGCCGCTGGTCACCGCGTGCCCGCCGGGGTGGTAGCCGAGCGTCTTGAGCGCGACGAACAGCGAGCCCTGGTAGGCCTCCACCTTCGGGCGCTGGTGCGCGCTGACGGCGTCCTCGACGGCCAGCGGGTGCAGTGAGAACTCCTCGCTGACCCGGTCGAGTTCCTCGACGGTCGGCTCGAAGAGGCCTATCCACACGAAGCTGCCCTTGCCGGCCGCCCGCGCGGCGGTGAGGGCGCCGGTGTAGTCCTCGGGCGCCTCGATCCGGCGGCCGTCGCGGTAGATGGCGCAATGGACGATCATGCGGGCCATTCTGGCCCCTCGACGGCCGCGACGACGGCACATCGGCCAGCGTGAGGATTCGGCGCACCGGCCTCACCGGCTCCTCCTCCGGCCCCCGCCGGCCCGCTCCCGCCCTCGCCGGCCCGCTCCCGCCCCCGCCGGCTCGCCACGGCGCCCGGACCGGACCGAGCAGGCGAACCAGGCCGACCAGCAGCGCAGGCAGTGCAGGCAGAGCAGGGCGGACCGGGCCGAGCAGGCCCGCCGACCGGACAGCGGCAGCGGGCGGCGACGGCGGCCGGGCCCCACGGGCCGCCCGCGAGGCCTTACGCTGGGCCCCATGCCCACGCTGCTGCTCGTCCGCCACGGCCGATCCACCGCGAACACCGCCGGAATCCTGGCCGGTTGGACCCCCGGAGTGGACCTCGACGACACCGGGCGCGAGCAGGCCGCCGCGCTGGCCGGCCGGCTCGCCGCCGTCCCGCTGGTGCAGGCCGTCAGCAGCCCGCTGGACCGCTGCCGGCAGACCCTGGAGCCGCTGCTCGCCGTCCGGCCCGAACTCGCGGCGCTCGCCGAGGACGAGCGCCTCGGGGAGTGCCACTACGGCGAGTGGACCGGCCGCCCGCTCGGCGAACTGGCCAAGGAGCCGCTCTGGCGCACCGTCCAGGACCACGCCGCGGCCGCCGCCTTCCCGGGCGGCGAGTCCCTGCGCGAGCTGAGCCACCGCACGGTGAACGCGGTCCGCGAGTGGAACGCGAAGATCGCCGCCGAGCACGGCGAGGACGCGGTCTGGCTCGCGTGCTCGCACGGTGACGTGATCAAGGCGGTGGTGGCCGACGCACTCGGCCTGCACCTCGACCACTTCCAGCGGATCAGCGTCGAGCCCTGCTCGGTCACCGCGATCCGCTACACCCCGCAGCGACCCTTCGTGCTGAGAATGGGCGACACGGGCGACCTCACCTCGCTCGCGCCGAAGCCGAGCGGCGGCGGGCACGGCGGCGGGGCCGCGACCCCGGCCGGGGACGCGGTGGTCGGCGGCACGGCCTGACCGACCGCCCCGGCGACGGCACCGGCCCGGCGACCGCCGCGCGGAGCCGCCACCGGCCGGTCCCGGCCGCCACGGCCCGCAGGCCCCGCCGACGCCGCCGGACCCCCCGTCACCGGCTCGGCTCCCCGGGCCGGGCCCGGAGGTCGTAGGGTGACTAGCGAGCCTGCCGCGACCCGGCCCACCGGTGTCCGGGGGGCCGGACCCGTCCGACAGACAACCGCCGGACGCCCGACCGAACGACCGCACGACACCACACGACCCACACGACATACGACGATCGAAACGATCCGGAGCGAGAGCGTGCCCCGTCAGGTCTTCTTCTACGACCAGCCCGAACGGTTCGTCGCCGGCACCGTCGGCCAGCCCGGCGCCCGGGCGTTCTACCTGCAGGCCAGCGCCCGGGGGCGGATCACCAGCGTGCTGCTGGAGAAGACCCAGGTGGCCGCGCTCGCCGAGCGGATCGAGGAGGTCCTCGACGAGGCCCTGCGGCGCAGCGGCGGCGACTCCGCGATCCCCGCCGCCGCTCCGGTGGACCTGCTCGACACCGCGCCGCTGGACCTGCCGCTGGAGCAGGAGTTCCGGGTCGGCACGATGGCCCTGGCCTGGGACAGCATCGACAGCTGCCTGGTCGTCGAGGCGCAGGCGGTGATCGAGGAGGAAGAGGGCGAGGACGCCGCCGAGACCGTCTTCGAGGACGACGAGAACGGCCCGGACATGCTGCGGGTGCGGCTCTCCGGCGCGATGGCCCGGGTGTTCGCCAAGCGGGCGCTGGACCTCGTCGCGGCCGGCCGCAAGCCCTGCCCGTTCTGCAACCTGCCGCTCGACCCGGAGGGCCACCTGTGCCCGCGCGCGAACGGGTACCGGCGCTGAACACCGAGACCGCACCGCAGGCGGACCCGGTGGCCGGTGCCGCCCTGGCCGCGGACGTGCCGACCGCGCTGCGCCTGCTGCGCGAGGGCGCACTGACCGTCCACGGCCGGCTCACCGACGCCTCCAACGCCGCGCTGTACTGCAGCGTCACCCTGGACGGGCCGGACGGACCGACCGCGCAGGCCGTCTACAAGCCGGTGGCCGGTGAGCGCCCGCTCTGGGACTTCCCGGACGGCACGCTGGCCGGCCGCGAGGTCGCCGCGTACGAGCTCGCCGCCGCCACCGGCTGGGCGCCGATCCCGCCCACCGTGCTGCGCGACGGCCCGCACGGGCCCGGCATGGTGCAGCTCTGGGTGGAGCCCGACCCGCAGGCCGACCCGCTGCTCGCCCTGCAGGACCCGCGCGGAGCCGAGGACGGCTGGCTGCCGATCGTGCGCGCCGAGGTCGGCGACGGCCGGACGGCGCTGCTGGTCCACCCCGACGACGAGCGGCTGCGCCGGCTCGCCGTGCTGGACGCGGTGCTCAACAACGCGGACCGCAAGGGCGGCCACCTGATCGCCGCCGCCGACGGCCGGATCTACGGCATCGACCACGGCGTCACCTTCAACACCGAGGGCAAGCTGCGCACCCTGCTCTGGGGCTGGGCCGGCGCGCCGCTGACGGCGGAGGCGCTGGAGGTGCTGGGCGGCCTCGCCGAGCAGCTGGACGGCGCGCTCGGCGAGCTGCTCGCCCCGCACCTGACCGCCGCCGAGCTGACCGCCACCCGCGAGCGGGTCGCCGAGCTGCTCCGCACCGGCCGCCACCCGCTGCCGTCGCAGGACTGGCCGTCCATCCCCTGGCCGCCCATCTAGGCCTCCGGACCAGCCAGCCCGGCTCAGCCCTGCCCGGGCCGGCCGGGTCGGGCAGGCCGGCCCTGCCCGGCCCGGACCGCGGCCACCGGACCCGGCCTGCAATGGTCTGGACCGGTACGGCGGCTCGGCCGCAGACTGCTCCGATGGACGAGCGACGGACCACCCCCCACCTGGACCTGCCGCTGCATCGCTTACAGGTCCCGCTGCCGCATCTGCTCCCGTTCGCGATCGGCAGCTTCGACGCCATCGGCCCGCTCTCCCGCGCGGGCTTCCCCCACCGGCACTCCTTCTACGAGATCGTCTACGTCACCGGCGGCCGCGGCGCCCACGTCCTGGACCTGGTCCACCGGACGCTGCAGCCCCCGCAGTTGTGCGTGATCGCGCCCGGCCAGGTGCACTACTGGGCCGACGCGGACGGCCTGACCGGCCAGGTCGTCCTCTTCAACGAGGACTTCCTGCTCTCCCATCCCGAGGACCTCGCCGCGCTCCGCGGCCTGTCCGCCCGGCCGGCCCTGGCCCTGGGCGAACACGCCGGGCCGATCGCCGCGTTGCTGGCCGACATGGAGCAGGAGTACCGGACGCGGCCGGCCGGCTACCCCGGCGTGCTGCGGGCCAGCCTGCACATCCTGGTCGTCCGGGCGTTGCGCGCCTGTGCCCCGGGCGCGGACGGCGCGGCGCCCGGCCGGGTGAGCGAACTGGCCGCCGCCTTCGGCCGGTTGATCGCCGACCCGGGCGGGTTGCACCGCTCGGTGGCCTCCTGCGCCCAGGAGTTGGGTGTCTCGCCGGGGCATCTGCAGACCCTGGTGAAGCAGGCCACCGGCTGCACACCCGGCCGGCTGATCCGCCAGCAGCAGACACTGGAGGCGAAACGGCTGCTGGCATCGACGGAACTGACGATCCGCCAGGTCTCCCGGGAGGCCGGATTCGGCGATCCGGCGTACTTCTGCCGCTTCTTCCGGCGGGAGACCGGGATGACGCCGGGGGAGTTCCGGGCCCGGGTCGGAGGAAATCACCACGATCCCCGGATCATGTCCATCGCGGCGGCCCCGGGGGGCCCGTAGCTTGGCTGTTGGCCGCCGATGGCCGGCCCGTACGGAACGGGCGGGTCGTCGGCCCGGTCCTTGTCATGCCCCCACCATGACAAGGGCCGCCCCCCACACCGGCGCCACCCCCACACCGGCACCACCCCCACACCCCCACACCCCCACCGAAGGAGTCGGCGCATGCCCGCGTCCGAAGAGCCCACCCGGCCGGAGGGCCTGTTCGACCGCCGGATCAGCCGCAAGACCGTCCTCAAGGCGGCCGCGGCCCTCGGCACGGCCCCGCTGCTGATCGGCGGCGGCGTCGCGCTGGCCCGCGACCGGGCCGGCACCGGCGAGGCACCCGGCCTCACCCCCGCCTGCCACGACGGCGACGAACCGACGATCGAGCAGACCGAGGGCCCCTACTTCAAGCCGAACTCCCCGCTGCGGACCTCGCTGATCACCGACAGCACCCCCGGCACCCGGCTCACCGTGAGCGGCTACGTCTTCGGCCGGGCCTGCCTGCCGATCTCCGGCGTGCTGCTCGACTTCTGGCAGGCCGACGTCAACGGCGCCTACGACAACACCGGCTTCGCCTTCCGCGGTCACCAGTTCACCAACGCCCAGGGGGCGTTCACCCTCACCACCATCGTGCCGGGCCTGTACCCGGGCCGCACCCGGCACATCCACGTCAAGCTCCAGGCGCCCGGCCGCCCGGTGCTCACCACCCAGCTCTACTTCCCCGGCGAGCCGCGCAACAGCACCGACACCATCTACGACGCCCGGCTGCTGATGAACGTCCGCCAGGTCGGCTCGGCGAAGGAGGGCACCTACGACTTCGTCCTGAACGTGCCGCAGACGCCCACCACGCCGCCGACCACGCCGCCGACCACCACCCCGCCCACCACGCCCCCGACCACCCCGCCCGGCGGCACCTGGACCGCCGGCACGCTCTACAACGCGGGCGACCGCGTCACCTACGCCGGCGCCTCCTACCGCTGCCTCCAGGGGCACACCGCCATCACCGGCTGGGAGCCGCCGAACGTGCCGGCCCTCTGGCAGCGGCTGTAGCGGCTCCAGCCGCGTCCCCCAGGGGGTCGGGCGCCCGGTCGGCGGCAGGGCCGGCCGGGCGCTCATCCGCCTGCCCGGAACCGGGCGCTCCGGCGGGCGGACCACGTCAAGCGCCGGTCTCTATCAGTCCAGAAGCGCTCAGGCAACGATAGGAAGCGAATCCAGTCGATCTTGCGCACTGGTTAGGCTTTCAAATGTTCGCGCGGTTAAAGTCATTCCCATGCATGCCTGGCCCGCCTCCGAGGTTCCCGCCCTGCCTGGTCAGGGGCTCCCCCTTCGTATCCACGACACCGCCGCGGGCTGTATCCGCGAGGTCGTCCCGCAGGACGGCACCGCCCGGATCTACGTCTGCGGCATCACCCCCTACGACGCGACCCACATGGGCCACGCCGCCACGTACAACGCGTTCGACCTGGTGCAGCGTGTGTGGAGGGACGCCGGCCACGACGTCCTGTACGTGCAGAACGTCACCGACGTGGACGACCCGCTGCTGGCGCGGGCGATCGAGACCGGCCAGGACTGGGTGGCCCTCGCCGAGCGCGAGACCGCGCTCTTCCGCGAGGACATGACCGCCCTGCGGCTGCTCCCGCCGGCCCACTACATCGGTGCCGTCGAGTCGATCCCGTGGATCGTCCCGCTGGTCCAGAAGCTGCTGGCGAGCGGCGCCGCCTACAAGGTGGACGAGGACGTCTACTTCTCGATCGAGTCGGAGCCGCACTTCGGCGAGGTGTCCGGCCTGACCCGGGAGGCCATGCGTTCGATCTTCGCCGAGCGCGGCGGAGACCCGGACCGCCCCGGCAAGCGGCACCCGCTGGACGCCCTGCTCTGGCTCGCCGCCCGCCCGGGCGAGCCCGCCTGGGACACCGAGCTCGGCCACGGCCGCCCCGGCTGGCACATCGAGTGCGTCGCGATCGCCCTGCAGTTCCTCGGCATGTCCTTCGACATCCAGGGCGGCGGCAGCGACCTCTCCTTCCCGCACCACGAGATGGGCGCCGCACACGCCCAGGTCGCCACCGGCGGTCACCCGTACGCCCAGGCGTACGTGCACGCGGGCATGGTCGGCCTGGACGGCCACAAGATGTCCAAGTCCCGCGGCAACCTGGTCTTCGTCTCGGCGCTGCGCCGCGAGGGCGTCGACCCGGCGGCGATCCGCCTCGCCCTGCTCTCGCACCACTACCGCGAGGACTGGGAGTGGACCAAGGCCACCCTGGACGAGGCCGTCGAGCGCCTCGCCCGCTGGCGCGCCGCGGTCTCCCGCCCGGACGGCCCGCCGGCCGAGGCCCTGCTCGCCGAGGTCCGGGAGGCGCTCGCGCACGACCTGGACGCGCCCGCGGCGCTGGCCGCGGTCGACCGCTGGGCCGCCGGCCAGGAGGCCGGGGGCGGCACGGACATCGGCGCGCCCGGCCTGGTCTCCCGCACGGTGGACGCGCTGCTCGGCATCGCGCTGTAGGACCGCACGCGGCAGAACGCACGAAGGGGCGCCGGGACCAGTGGTCCCGGCGCCCCTTCGGCGATCCGGCGGGGAGGGTCAGTCCTCCTCGCCGCCGTCCTGGCTCTCCCGGGCGGCCGGCGGCTCGGGATCGCTCGGCCGCTCCGCCGTGGCATGCCCGGCGACCGGCTTCTCACCGGCCGGCCCGACGTTCTCCCGGCGCCGCAGATAGCGCTCGAACTCGCGGGCGATCGCGTCGCCCGAGGCCTCCGGCAGCTCGGCGGTGTCCTGCGCCTCCTCCAGCTGCTGGACGTACTCGGCCACCTCGGTGTCCTCGGCGGCCAGCTGGTCCACGCCCAGCTGCCAGGCCCGGGAGTCCTCGCCGAGCTCGCCCGGCGGGATGCGCAGGTCCAGCAGGTCCTCCAGCTTGTTGATCAGCGCGAGCGTGGCCTTCGGGTTCGGCGGCTGCGCGACGTAGTGCGGCACCGCTGCCCAGAGCGTCACGGCCGGCACCCCGGCGTGCGTGCAGGCCTCCTGGAGCACTCCGACGATCCCGGTCGGGCCCTCGTAGCGGCTCTCCTCCAGGTCCAGCCGCTGGGCCAGCTCCGGGTCGGAGGTGACCCCGCTGACCGGGACCGGGCGGCTGTGCGGGGTGTCCCCGAGCAGCGCGCCCAGGATCACCACCAGCTCGATGCCCAGCTCGTGCGCGAAGCCGAGCAGCTCGTTGCAGAACGAGCGCCAGCGCATGCTGGGCTCGATGCCGCGCACCAGGACGATGTCCCGGGTCGTGGGCTCGGTCACCCGGACCACCGAGAGCCGGGTGGTCGGCCAGGTGATCCGGCGGATGCCGCCGTCCAGCCAGACCGTGGGCCGGTTGACCTGGAAGTCGTAGTAGTCCTCGGCGTCCAGGGCGGCGAACACCTTGCCGCCCCAGGTCTCGTCCAGATGCGCCACGGCCGCCGAGGCGGCGTCCCCGGCGTCGTTCCAGCCCTCGAAGGCGCAGACCATCACCGGGTCGATCAACTCGGGAACATCTTCCAACTCGATCACCCAGCGTCTCCCTCCGGTCGGCGGACGGACGTACCCCGCCCCGGCTGGCCTGCCGAGGCGCCGGCGGGCCGGCTGCCGACTGTCGAACCTCTCGTCACCCATGGAACGCCTCGCTCCATGGTCCCTACCTGCCCAGCCTACGGGCTTTGATGCGCCGCCCGGCCGGGCACCGGGACAGTCTGGGGGAGCGGGACGCCGGGATCCAGCGGTTATCGCCGCGGCGGGTTCCGGGCCGTCCGGGGCGGCGCCCCGGACGGTGACGGCACGGCCCCGGGCGCCTGCCGGGGCCCGGGGCGGTTCAGCGCGGCCCGGTCGCCGCGGTGACGGCCGGCAGGTAGCCGAGGGACTGTCCGTCGGGGGTGGGGTGGAAGGACTCCCAGAGCCGGGGGAGCGTGATGCCGGTGATCCACTCCTGTCCCGCACCCGCGCAGACCCCGTGGCCCTCGAACGCCGTCCGGACGTCCGCGAAGGCGAATCCGTGCGCGTCGGCCTGCCGGCGGATCAGCTCGTCCAGCTCGTCGGTGAGCGTGTTGAACCGCTGGCGGCGCGCGTCGGTGCCGATCAGGCAGGTGGTGCCGGTGCGCAGCAGGTGCGGGTAGCCGGTGACCACCACCCGGGCGGCGGGGGCGGCGGCGCGTACCGCGTCGTAGAGGGCGGAGAGCCGGCCGGGGAGCTCCTCGCGCAGCAGGCGGCCGGACTCGTCCAGCGTGGCGGCGCAGCGGGCCTCGGTGGTCAGCGGCTGGAGGCAGTCGACGGCGGCCCCGGCGAAGCCGAGGTCGTTGCCGCCGACGGTCAGGGTGAGCACGGTGGTGTCCGCGCCGACCTGCGGCAGCTGCCCGCTCCGGACGTCCGCGGTGGTGGCCCCGTTGCACGCGGCGGCGAGGAACCCGGTGGCGCCGTGGTCGGCGGCCCAGAGCGCCGGGTAGGCGTTGGCGCTGCGGTGGCAGTCCCCGGCGGCCGGGTCGTAGGCGCCGGCCGCGACCCCGGCGGCGTAGGAGTCGCCCAGTGCGGCGTACCGGGGCGGGGTGTCGGCGGGCGCGGCGACGGCGGGGGCGGCGCAGAGGAGGAGCGGGACGGCGGCCAGGGCGGCCAGGAAGGGGTGGCGCTGCACGGCGGTTCTCCGGAGGTCCGGGCGGCCGGGCGCGGTCCGCCTCGGCCCATCGGGCACGGATCGTATCGGAGTGGTGACGCAGAGTCGTGCCGCGCCCGTGCGGCGGGGCGGCGCGATGATGGAGGAAGGGGCCGGACGGCGGGTGTGAGGAGCCGGGCGGATGGACGGACGGCGGTGGATCGGTGCCGGCGCGGTGATGGCCGCCGGGGCCGCGGCGGTGGTGGTGGCGGCGCTGGCGGCGGGCCGGCGCCTGCCGGTGGAGCACGTGAGCGAGGGCGGTCTGGAGCTGGCCCAGCCGCCGGGCGCGGTGTGGGACGTCCTGACCGACGTCGACCTCTATCCGGCGTGGCGCCCGGGCCTGTCCCACGTCGAGCGGCTGCCGGCCGGGGCCGGCGGCCGGGCCCGCTGGCGCGAGTACGGCCGGCACGGCCACACCACCTACGAGGTGGTGGAGAGCGAGGCCCCGCACCGTCTGGTGACCGGCGTCGCCGACCCGGACCTCCCCTACGGCGGCACCTGGACGCTCGTGCTGACGCCGGCCGGCGGGGGCTGCTCGCTGACGGTCACCGAGCGCGGTGAGGTGTACCGGCCGTTCCACCGCGCCGTCTCGCACTACGTGCTGGGCGAGAGCGTCGCCGTCCGGCGCTACCTGGGCGCCCTCGCGCACCGGATGGCGTAGCCGGGCCCGCCGCGGCCGGGCGCCCCGTCGTGCGGCCGTCCGGCCGTCCGGGCGCCCCGTCGTGAAGCCGTCCGGCCGCCGCCGGGCGCCGGGGCTCAGCGCACCCAGCCGCTCCGGTAGTCGGCCCAGTTCTGCTCGGTGGCGGCGAAGTCCACGTACAGGCCGACGCCGAAGTTCTTCCGGTCCAGGTCGTAGCGGCCGAGACCGAGCCGGATGCCGCGGATGCCGGCGTCCACCGTCTCGGCGTGCCCCCAGTGGCCCCACTTGTCCTCCCAGTAGAACGGCAGGCCCATCAGCAGGTCCACGTCCTCCGGGGTGGCCTCCAGGGCGAGCTCGGTCTGGTAGGCGTTGTAGCCGCCGTAGAGCGACTCGGTCGGCATGCTGGAGTCGTAGGTCATCACCGCGATCTGGTCGACCCGGCGGGCGGTCTGGGCGAAGTAGGCCTGGTCCCACCACTTGCCGTGGTCGGTCAGCGCGATGGCGATGTCGTGCTGGAAGGGCAGCGGGTCGATCTGCGGGGCGGCCACCGACAGCCGGGCGCCGCGCTCGGCGGTGACCGGGCGGACCTGGTCCAGCAGCGCGAGCCAGCCCCGGGAGCCGGGGCGGATCGGCTCCATGTCGAAGTGCACCCCGTCGAAGCCGAGGTCCAGCACCTGGCGGGCGGAGGCGGTCACCCGGTCCCGGGTGGCGGCGTCCTCCAGGTCCAGGGCGTCCTTCTCGGGCTTGACCTCGTCGCCCAGCCAGCCCTGCACCCGGATGCCGGGCACGGCCCGGTGCGCGGCCTCGACGAACCACCGGGCCCGGGGGTGGACGCTCGGCGGCAGCGAGCCGTCGTGCTCCAGCGGACCGGTGTGGACGTACAGGTCGCGCACGCCCGTCCCGGCGAGCCGCCGGGCGAGGTCGGCGACGTCGGCGTCACTCTTCCGGCCGTCCACCCAGGCGTGGCCCAGCCAGACCGCGTCCTTGCCGCGGGTGCGGGCCTCGGGGGAGGGGTCTCCGGCGTACTGCAGCCGCAGGGCGAGCGCCGCCGAGCCGACCGGCAGCACGGCCACGGCCGCCGCGACCAGCGTCACCACAAGGGCGCGGCGCCATCGGGACCAGCCCCGCCAGCGCGTTCGCAGGGCCCGTGGCGGTGCCGCCAGGGCCCGTCCGAGCAGTCGTATCCGTGCGCCGATCCCCGCCATGCAGTCGCTCCCCCTCGCGGCCGAGTGCTCAGGATACGAAATGCTCCACCGGCGCACGCCACCGGCCGGATACCCTGGCCACGTGCGTGCCCGATTCAGCGGGCGCGCAAAGCCGACAGCCGTCGCACCCAGGGAGAAGCCCCATGGCCACTGCAGCCGACCCGTCCATCACTCAGCAGAGCCGCGCGAACGCTTTGCGTGAGTCGCTCGCCACCAGGGTGGTGGTGGCCGACGGCGCGATGGGAACCATGCTCCAGGCCCAGGACCCGAGCCTGGAGGACTTCCAGAACCTGGAAGGCTGCAACGAGGTCCTCAACGTCACCCGGCCCGACATCGTCCGCTCCGTCCACGACGCGTACTTCGCGGTGGGCGTGGACTGCGTGGAGACCAACACCTTCGGCGCCAACTTCTCGGCGCTCGGCGAGTACGACATCCCCGACCGGATCTTCGAGCTGTCCGAGGCCGGTGCCCGGATCGCCCGCGAGGCCGCCGACTCCTTCACCGACGGCCGGACCCGCTGGGTGCTCGGCTCGATCGGCCCCGGCACCAAGCTGCCCACCCTCGGCCACGCCCCGTACGAGGTGCTGCGCGACGGCTTCCAGCTGAACGCGGCCGGCCTGATCGCCGGCGGCGCCGACGCGCTGCTGGTCGAGACCAGCCAGGACCTGCTGCAGACCAAGGCCGCGATCCTGGGCTCCAAGCGGGCGCTCGCCGAGGCCGGGCTGGACCTCCCGGTCCTCGTCCAGGTGACGGTCGAGACCACCGGCACCATGCTGCTCGGCTCGGAGATCGGCGCGGCGCTGACCGCGCTGGAGCCGCTGGGCGTCGACTACATCGGCCTGAACTGCGCCACCGGCCCGGCCGAGATGAGCGAGCACCTGCGCTACCTGGCCAAGAACGCGAAGATCGGCCTCTCCTGCATGCCGAACGCGGGCCTGCCGGTGCTGGGCAAGGACGGCGCCCACTACCCGCTGTCCCCGGAGGAGCTGGCCGAGGCGCACGACACCTTCACCCGCGAGTACGGCCTCTCGCTGGTCGGCGGCTGCTGCGGCACCACGCCCGAGCACCTGCGCCAGGTGGTCGAGCGCGTCCAGGGCCGTCCGGTCACCGCCCGCGACCCGCGCCCGGAGCCCTCGGCGGCCTCGCTGTACCAGGCGGTGCCGTTCCGCCAGGACACCTCCTACCTGGCGATCGGCGAGCGCACCAACGCCAACGGCTCGAAGAAGTTCCGCGACTCGATGCTGGCCGGCGACTGGCAGGCCTGCGTGGAGATCGCCCGTGAGCAGATCCGGGACGGCTCCCACCTGCTGGACCTCTGCGTGGACTACGTCGGCCGGGACGGCGTCGCCGACATGAAGGAGATCGCCGGCCGGCTGGCCACCGCCTCCACCCTGCCGATCGTGCTGGACTCCACCGAGCCGGACGTGCTGCGGGCCGGCCTGGAGGCGCTCGGCGGCCGCGCGCTGCTCAACTCGGTCAACTACGAGGACGGCGACGGCCCGGACACCCGGTTCGGCCGGATCGCCTCGCTGGCCCGCGAGCACGGGGCCGGCCTGATCGCCCTCACCATCGACGAGGAGGGCCAGGCCCGCACCGCCGAGACCAAGGTCGCCATCGCCGAGCGGCTGATCGCCCAGCTCACCACCGAGTACGGCATCGACGAGGGCTCGATCCTGGTCGACTGCCTGGCCTTCACCCTGGGCACCGGCCAGGAGGAGTCCCGCCGGGACGGCATCGAGACCATCGAGGCGATCCGCGAGCTCAAGCGCCGCCACCCGGACGTGCAGACCACCCTGGGCCTGTCCAACATCTCCTTCGGGCTGAGCCCGGCCGCCCGGATGGTGATCAACTCGGTCTTCCTGAACGAGTGCGTCGAGGCGGGCCTGGACTCGGCGATCGTGCACGCCTCCAAGATCCTGCCGATGGCCCGGATCCCCGAGGAGCAGCGCGAGGTCGCCCTCGACCTGGTCTACGACCGCCGCAGCGAAGGCTACGACCCGCTGCAGAAGCTGCTCCAGCTCTTCGAGGGCGTCTCCTCGACCTCGATGAAGGCGTCGAAGGCGGAGGAGCTGGCGGCGCTGCCGCTGGAGGAGCGCCTGCAGCGCCGGATCATCGACGGCGAGCGCAACGGCCTGGAGGCCGACCTGGACGAGGCGCTGACGGAGCGTCCGGCGCTGGAGATCGTCAACAGCACGCTGCTGGCCGGGATGAAGGTGGTCGGCGAGCTGTTCGGCTCCGGCCAGATGCAGCTGCCGTTCGTGCTGCAGTCCGCCGAGGTGATGAAGACCGCGGTCGCTCACCTGGAGCCGCACATGGAGAAGTCCGACGACGAGGGCAAGGGCACCATCGTGCTGGCCACCGTCAAGGGCGACGTCCACGACATCGGCAAGAACCTGGTCGACATCATCCTGTCCAACAACGGCTACAACGTGGTCAACCTGGGCATCAAGCAGCCGGTCTCGGCGATCCTGGACGCCGCCCAGGAGCACCGGGCGGACGTCATCGGGATGTCCGGCCTGCTGGTGAAGTCCACCGTGATCATGAAGGAGAACCTGCAGGAGCTGAACCAGCGCAAGCTGGCGGCCGACTACCCGGTGATCCTCGGCGGCGCCGCGCTCACCCGCGCCTACGTCGAGCAGGACCTGCACGAGATCTACGAGGGCGAGGTCCGCTACGCCCGGGACGCCTTCGAGGGCCTGCGGCTGATGGACGCGCTGATCGCGGTCAAGCGCGGCGTGCCCGGCGCGACCCTGCCGGAGCTCAAGCAGCGCCGGCACGCCCGGGTGGAGGTCGAGGAGCCGGACGAGGTCAACCTCGGCCAGATCCGCTCGGACGTCGCGGTGGACAACACCGTGCCCGCCCCGCCGTTCTGGGGCGACCGGATCGTCAAGGGCATCCCGTTCGCCGACTACGCCTCCTGGCTGGACGAGGACGCGCTGTTCAAGGGGCAGTGGGGCCTGAAGGCCGCGCGCACCGGGGAGGGCCCCTCGTACGAGGAGCTGGTGGAGACCGAGGGCCGGCCGCGGCTGCGGATGTGGCTGGACCGGCTGCAGACCGAGGGCTGGCTGGAGCCGGCCGTGATCTACGGCTACTTCCCGGCCAACTCCAAGGGCGACGACCTGATCGTCTACAACGAGGACGGCTCCGAGCACACCCGCTTCACCTTCCCGCGCCAGCGGCGCGGCCGGCGGCTCTGCCTGGCGGACTTCTTCCGCCCGGAGGAGTCGGGCGAGCGGGACGTGCTCGGCCTGCAGGTGGTGACCATGGGCAACCGGGTCTCCGAGGCCGCCAACGAGCTGTTCGCCAACAACTCCTACCGCGACTACCTGGAGCTGCACGGCCTCTCGGTGCAGCTGGCCGAGGCACTGGCCGAGTTCTGGCACGCCCGGGTCCGCTTCGAGCTGGGCTTCTCCGGCGAGGACCCGCAGGACGTCAAGGACATGTTCGCGCTCAAGTACCGGGGCGCCCGCTTCTCGCTCGGCTACGGGGCCTGCCCGGAGCTGGAGGACCGCGCCAAGATCGCCGAGCTGCTGCGGCCCGAGCGGATCGGCGTGGTGCTGTCGGAGGAGTTCCAGCTGCACCCCGAGCAGTCCACGGACGCGATCGTGATCCACCACCCGGAGGCCAAGTACTTCAACGCGCGGTAACCCCCGCGTCGCGCACCGTTCGCTCCTTTCCGCAGGGCGGGGCGTATCCTGGATCATCCTGAACGGGCCGGTCCGCTCACCAGCGGGCCGGCCCGTGCCATCCCCAGGGGCAGCGCCCCGGGGCACGGACGGAAGGACCCCGCCATGACGACCATCTCCACCGCCACCCGTACCCTCGACCACGGCGACGGCCGGGGCCTGCAGGCGGTGCTGCTGGACATGGACGGGACCCTGGTGGACACCGAGGACTTCTGGTGGAAGTCCGAGGCCTCGCTCTTCGCCGAGCTGGGCTACACGCTGGACGAGAACGACCGCGCCCACGTGGTCGGCGGCCCGATGAGCCGGGTGATCGACTACCTGCTGGCCGCCACCGGGGTGGACATCTCGCCGGCCGACCTGACCGTCCTGATCAACCAGCGCTTCGTGGACCTCCTGGGCGGCGGCGTGCCGCTCATGCCGGGCGCCGAGCGGCTCCTCAACACCCTTGCCGCGCACGGCGTCCCGGCCGCGCTGGTGTCCGCCTCGCACCGGCACGTCATCGACATCGTGCTGCAGTCGCTGGGCGCCCACCACTTCGCCTTCACCATCGCGGGGGACGAGGTGCCGCGGACCAAGCCGCATCCGGACCCGTACCTGGAGGCGGCGCGCCGGCTGGGCGCGGAGCCGGGCCGCTGCGTGGTGGTGGAGGACGCGCCGACCGGCGTCCGCGCGGCCGAGGCGGCCGGCTGCCCGGTGATCGCGGTGCCGTCGGTGGCGCCGATCGAGCCCGCCCCCGGGCGGCTGGTGCTGCCCTCGCTGGAGCACGTCGATCTTGAACTGCTCCGCTCGCTGGTCGCCTCGCGAGTGTGATTGTCGTCTCATTGCGGAGACCTCTTACCGACCGGTACGTGGTCGGTGTCGTCCGCTCACGGCGCGTCCCCGGGGAGAAATCGGGCATTGCCTGACAACTCGTGGGACGGCCGCGCCCACACCGTCCCCTCGTGTCCCAACTGTCACCTGTACACGTATCGGTGGGGTGTGTTCGATATGGCACGCTACTCCAGTTCGTTCCCCACCCCCGAGCCCTGCCATCGCCGCTGACGGGCAACCCCGTCCTGCCCGCGGTCGCACGGCGCCCGGTCCGTGCGCGACCTCCACGACCCCGGAGGATTAACCGAGCGCGGGCCGCCGGCCCCCCGGCCGGACCGCACCCGAAGGACGCGACCCGTGAAGACTTCAGCTGAACGACTGGCAGTGCTCGGCTGCGCCGGCCTGGTGGCCGTCTCGGTGGCCGGCTGCGGCTCGGTCACCGACGCCGTCAAGGGGGACGGCGACAAGGCGATCACGATGGGCACCACCTCGGTCACCAACGTGCTGGACCCGGCCGGCGCGTACGACGCCGGCTCCTGGCTGCTGCTGCGCAACACCTTCCAGTCGCTGCTGTCCTACCCGGCCGCCTCCAGCACCCCCGGCCCGGACGCCGCGCAGTCCTGCGAGTTCACCGCGGGCGAGGCCACCCAGTACCACTGCACGCTCAAGGGCGGCCTGAAGTTCTCCAACGGCCACGCGCTCACCGCCGCCGACGTCGTCTACTCCATCGAGCGGACGAAGAAGATCGCCGACCAGAGCGGCCCGTCGGGCCTGCTGGAGTCGATCAAGTCGGTCGAGGCCAAGGGCGACACCGAGGTGCTCTTCCACCTCTCCGCGCCCGACGCGACGCTCCCGGCGAAGCTCGCCGGCCCGGCCGGCGCCATCGTCGACCAGGAGGTCTTCCCGGCCGACAAGCTGCTGTCCAACGACAAGCTGGTCGGCTCCGGCCCGTACAAGATCGACTCGATCGAGACCACGGCCGTCGAGGGCGGCGCCAAGGTCCCCGGCAAGGTCGTGCTGTCCCCCAACGACAAGTACACCGGCGACGCCAAGCTCCGGAACAAGAAGTTCACCCTCCGGTACTTCGACAAGCCGGCCGAGCTGAAGGCCGCGCTCGACAAGGGCGACATCGACCTGGCCGACAACAGCCTGGAGCCCAACACCGCGGCCCAGGTCCTGGCCGACCAGCAGGGCGGCAAGAGCGACCTCCAGGTCGTCGAGGGCGACAGCAACGACACCCGCTACCTGGTCTTCAACACCAAGGACGCGACCGGCGGCAACGTCGCCGTCCGGCAGGCGGCGGCCCAGCTGATCGACCGCAAGTCGCTCGCCCGCGACGTCTTCGCGCGCACCGTCCAGCCGCTCTACTCGATGGTCCCGGCCGGTGTCGCCGGCCACAACACCGCCTTCTTCGACAAGTACGGCGACCAGGACGTCAACAAGGCCAAGGCGATCCTGACCGCGGCCAAGGTCCAGATGCCGGTCAAGCTGAACCTCACCTGGTCGCGCTCGCGCGCCGAGGGCGCCGAGGCCGACGCGCTGAAGAAGCAGCTGGAGGCCGGCGGCGTGTTCCAGGTGACCGTCCAGCACGAGGCGGACTGGGACGTCTACAAGAAGGGCTGGGTCGAGGGCAAGTACCAGGCCTACACCATCGGCTGGTTCGCCGACTACCCGGACGCGGACAACTACGTCGCGCCGCTGATCGTCGACGGCGGGGCCTACCACCACGGTTGGGACGACCCGCGGATCAGCCAGAAGCTGGTGCCCGAGAGCCTCAAGCAGGCCGACCGCGCGGCCGCCGCCGCCAGCTACACGCAGATCCAGGGCATCGTCGCCGAGAACGCGCCGCTGATCCCGCTGTTCCAGAACAAGGCCTTCTTCGCCTCGCGTTCGAACATCACCGGTGTGGAGTCGACCGTCGACACCACGGGCTTCTTCCGCTTCTGGGAGATCGGCCGGCTCGGCAAGTAACCCGGGCGACCCTCAGCACGGTGGCCCGTCCACTCCCCCCAGGGTGCAAGGGGAGCGGACGGGCCACCGTCACATTCCGGTCCGGTACCGGACCGGCCGGGCTCAGAGCGCGCCGGGGCGCACCAGACCGCTCTCGTACGCGTACACCGCCGCCTGGACCCGGTCCCGCAGCTGAAGCTTGGTCAGCACATGGCCGACGTGCGTCTTCACCGTGGTCTCGCTGACGAACAGCTCCGCCGCGATCTCCGCGTTGGACAGGCCGCGCGCCACCAGCTTCAGCACCTCCAGCTCACGCTCGGTCAGCGCGTTCAGCGCCTGCGGCGGCGCCTCCTCGCCCGAGGGCAGCTTGGTGGCGTACATGTCCAGCAGCCGCCGGGTGATGCTCGGCGCCAGCATCGCCGCGCCGTCCGCGACCACCCGGATCGCCTGCACCAGCTCCTCGGCCGGCACGTCCTTCAGCAGGAAGCCGCTGGCACCCGCGCGCAGCGCCTCCACCACGTACTCGTCCAGGTCGAAGGTGGTCAGCACCAGGACCTTCGCCGGGCCGTCCCGACCCGGGCCGGCGATCCGGCGGGTCGCCTCCACGCCGTCCATCCGGGGCATCCGGATGTCCATCAGCACCACGTCGGGCTGCAGGGCCCGGACCTGGTCCAGCGCCTGCTGGCCGTCGCCGGCCTCACCGACCACCACCAGGTCGGCCTCGGCCTCCAGGATCATCCGGAAACCGGTGCGAAGCAGCGGCTGGTCGTCGACCAGCAGCACTCGGATCGTCACCTAGGACTCCTTGCTCATCGGATCCCCCGTGGGATCGTCCTCGTCAGACGTACGGGCCGGCGGCACCGGCAGCGGGTACGGCGGGGGAGTGCCGCCGAACTCCGGGCAGCTGGCCTGGTGGTCGCACCAGTCGCAGAGCCGGTTGCGGGTCGCGGGGAAGTCGCCGGTGGCCACCGCCTCGGAGATCCGCTCCCAGAGCGCCTGCAGTTTGCGCTCCACCGCGAGCAGGTCCGCCTCGTCCGGGTCGTAGCTGACCACGTCCCCGCCCCCGCCGAGGTAGACCAGCTGCAGCCGCTTGGGGATCACGCCCTTCCACCGCCACACCACCAGCGCGTAGAACTTCATCTGGAACATCGCCTTGCCCTCGAAGTCCCGCGAGGGCGCCCGGCCGGTCTTGTAGTCCACCAGCCGCACCTCGCCGGTGGGCGCGACGTCGACCCGGTCGATGTAGCCGCGCAGCAGCAGCCCCGACTCCAGGGCCGTCTCCACGTACAGCTCCCGCTCCACCGGGTGCAGCCGGGTCGGGTCCTCCAGCCGGAACCAGCGCTCGACGAGCTTCTCGGCGTCCGCCAGCCAGCGGGTCAGCGCCGCGCCGTCCGGGTCCTCCGGGAACAGCGAGACCAGCTCCGGGCGCTCGCCCAGCAGCCGCTCCCACTGCGGGCGCAGCAGACCCAGCGCCCGCTCCGGCGTCCGCTCGACCGCCGGGCTGTCGAACAGCCGCTCCAGCACCGCGTGCACCAGCGTGCCCCTGGTCGCCGCCGCGCTCGGCGGCTCCGGCAGCTTGTCGATCACCCGCAGCCGGTACAGCAGCGGGCAGGTCAGGAAGTCCCCCGCGCGGGACGGGGACAGGCCGGTCGGCGGCGCCGGTGGACGCGCCGGGGCCGCGACGGCGCTGCTGGTGTCGGTCTGCTGCATACCCCGACCCTATTGCCCCGAGCTGTCATCCCGCTGCCACGGTGCTGCCACACCGCGCTCCCAGTGGGTATGAAGCCTGCGAGAGGGGCGCGCGACGGTACGCGGCCCTGATCACGTAGCGTGGGCGCACGGCCGCACGACGGGGAACCGACCGAAGGGATCACGGTGAGCGACAGCAGAGGTCGACAGACCTCCGAGCAGCCACCGCAGGACGGCGGCTCCCGGCCCGGCCCCCGCCCGCCCGAGGAGCCGGAGCGGCACAGCGGCATCCTGATGGGCCGGCCCTTCGGCGTGCCGGTCTACGTCACCCCCTCCTGGTTCGTGATCGCCGCGCTGATCACCTGGGTCTTCGGCGGGCAGCTGGAGCACGTGCTGCCCGGGCTCGGCGCCACCCGCTACCTGGTCGCGTTCTTCTTCGCGGTGGCCTTCTACGGCTCCGTCCTGATCCACGAACTCGCCCACACCGTGGTCGCGCTCCGCTACCGGCTCGGGGTCCGCCGCATCCGGCTGCAGTTCCTCGGCGGCGTCTCCGAGATCGAGCGGGAGGCCGAGAGCCCCTGGCGGGAGTTCTGGCTGGCCTTCGTCGGCCCGCTGCTCTCGCTGGTGCTCGGCGGCGTCTTCTACCTCGCCGTCCAGGCCGTCGAGCTCTCCAGCGTCCCGGGAGTGCTGCTCACCGGCCTGATGGTCTCCAACCTCGTCGTCGCCGCCTTCAACCTGCTGCCCGGCCTCCCGCTGGACGGCGGGCGGATGCTGCGCGCCGTCGTCTGGGCCGTCACCGGCCGGCCGATGACCGGCACCGTCGCCGCCGCCTGGGCCGGCCGCGTGCTGGCGATCGCCGTCCTGATCGGCCTGCCGCTGCTCGGCGCCGCCCGCGGCGTCGAGCGCACCACCACCGACACCCTGGTCGACGCCGTGCTGGCCGCCGTCCTCGCCGTGATCATCTGGAACGGCGCCGGCGCCGGGGTCCAGCAGGCCCGGCTCAAGGAGGTCCTGCCCGACCTGCGGCTGCGCGACCTCGTCCGCCGGGTCGTCGAGGTCACCTCCGACACCCCGCTCGGCGAGGCGCTGCGCCGCGTCCGCGAGGAGCAGGCCGGCGCCCTCGTGGTGATCGACGGCCGCGGCGACCCGATCGCCCTGGTCCGCGAGGCCCAGGTCCGCGAGGTCCCCGAGCACCGGCGCCCCTGGGTCGCCGTCGGCGCGCTGGCCCGCGACCTCGAACCGGGCCTGCGGCTGTCCGCCGAACTCGCTGGCGAGGACCTGCTGCGCGCCATCCGGGCCAACCCGGCCAGCGAGTACCTGGTGGTGGAGCCCGACGGCCGGGTCTACGGCGTCGCCACGCTCAGCGACATCGAGCAGCGGTTGACCACCGCCATCGCCGGCCGGTGATCATCGTGGTCGGCCGGAGCGCCCGCTTCCCTTAGGATTGTCCGCATGTCCGAACCGACCGGTGCCACCCGCCGACGCGGGCCCTTCCAGGTCGGGGACCAGGTCCAGCTGACCGACCCGAAGGGCCGCCACTACACGTTCACGCTCCAGGCCGGGAACCAGTTCCACACCCACAAGGGTGCGTTCCCGCACGACGAGCTGATCGGCGCCCCCGAGGGCACGGTCGTGCGCACCACGGGGAACGTCCCGTACCTCGCGCTGCGCCCCCTGCTCCCCGACTACGTCCTGTCCATGCCGCGCGGCGCCGCCGTGATCTACCCCAAGGACGCGGGGCAGATCCTGGCGATGGCCGACATCTTCGCCGGCGCCCGCGTGGTCGAGGCCGGCGTCGGCTCCGGCGCGCTCTCCACCTACCTGCTGCGCGCCGTCGGCGACACCGGCATGCTGGCCTCCTACGAGCGCCGGCAGGACTTCGCCGACATCGCCCAGAGCAACGTCGAGCGCTACTTCGGCGGCCCCCACCCGGCGTGGAAGCTCACCGTCGGCGACCTCCAGGACAACCTGGTCGAGTCCGACGTCGACCGCGTCATCCTCGACATGCTGGCCCCCTGGGAGTGCCTGGACGTCGCCTCCAAGGCGCTCGTCCCCGGCGGCCTCATCTGCTGCTACGTGGCCACCACCACGCAGATGTCGAAGACCGTCGAGGCGCTGCGCGAGCACGGCACCTTCACCGAGCCGCAGGCCTGGGAGACCATGGTCCGCACCTGGCACCTGGAGGGCCTGGCCGTCCGCCCGGACCACCGGATGATCGGGCACACCGGCTTCCTCCTCACCTCCCGCCGCCTCGCCGACGGCGTCGAGCCGCCGCTGCGCCGCCGCCGCCCGGCCAAGGGCGCGTACGGCGAGGACTACGACAACGGCTCGGCCGAGCCGAGCCTGCAGGAGCGCGCCGCCGCCCGGGCCGCCGCCCGCGCCGGCGGGACCGAGCAGCCGGAGCAGTCGGACCTCGGCTGACCGTACGTCCGCAAGGGGTGGTACGGCGGGTTTCACGCCCGCGTACCACCCCTTCGTGCTACCTGCGCACCCGGGCCGCCTCCCGGCCACCCCGGTGTGGGACGATGCTCGCTCACACCGACCCACTGGAGGGGACGCCTGGTGGAGACCGCGGTCACGGCGACGGTTGAGCAGCAGACACCGCAGGCCCGCAGCGGGCCCGGACACGCCCGATCGGCCCCCTGGCACTGGGCCCTCGCGATCGGCGGCTGCGCCGCCGTGGTGGCCACCGCGCTCGCCGCGGACCCGGCCACCGGAACGCCGAAGCCCGCCCGCCCCACCGTGAAGGCCCTCCCGGCGGCGGCCGCGCCCGATCCGGCCAAGGCCGAACTCCCGCTGGACTGCGGCCCGTTCCCGGTCAAGATATCCGTCAGTTTCGCCGCCGACCTCGGCGACGGCCGTCCCGGCACCGTCGCCGCCGCGCACTGCGCGGCCGAGAACGGCACCCCGCCGGACGCCGTCTACCTGCTCGCCCCCGGCGCCGACGGCCGGCCCGCCGTCGTGGCCACCCTGCTCTCCGAGCGCGAGAACCTCACCGTCGGCCGGCTCGGCCTGCGCAGCGACGGCGTCATCACCGGCCACGCGCAGGGGTACTCCAGCGACGACGTGCCGCGGTTCAGCCCGGACATCTCACTGGACCTCACCTGGACGCGCAAGGGCGGCGGCTGGGACCGTGCCCAGACCGCCGCCCCACTCGCGCAGGTCTGACTGTTATTCGCCCGCTCGCCTCCGGGCCGCTTTGACCCGGTGCCGACGTTCCTCGCTCCGGCGCTCGTGCCTCGCTTGTCACTCGTCGCTTTCGGCATCGGCGCGGCCCTTCGGCTCGGGGCGGGACCCGCGGGCTACTCCGCGTCCGGGCCGTAGACCTCGGCCCGGTCGGAGACGCGCCGCACGTGGATGCAGTCGCCCGGGCAGTCCTTCACCGAGTCCACCACGTCCTGAAGCAGCGTCAGCGGCACCGGTACGGTCTCGCCGGGCTGCTGGCGCAGTTCGTCGTCCGAGCCCTTCACATAGGCGAGGCCGTCGATGTCGAGCTCGAAGACCTCGGGCGCGTACTGCGCACAGATGCCGTCGCCGGTGCACAGATCCTGGTCGATCCACACCTCCAGCGCTTCGCCGGTCGTCGCCTCTTCGGTCACCGACATGGTCCCCTGCCGTTTCTGTCCCGGGTCGCCCCTTATTGGGAGGCAATCCCGCCATTCGTACAACGATCGGACCGCGACCCGCGGTCGCGATCGGATATCGACTCGTTCGACGATACATCTGGTCGGCTTTGGGTGGTGCGCGCTGGGTATCTCCTTAGCAGAGGGGAAGCACGCGAGGGCGAAGATCGGACACGCCCGTTCCATCTTTCTTGATCTAGGGGTTTACGGACCCCTGGTCCCAGGTAGGGTCTGGAAGCGTCCAGCTCCCCGGAGGAGGTGAGGACCGTGGCAGCCCACGATGACGACTACAACCGCAGCACCGGCAGGCCCGCTCGTGGTTCCGACGAGGCCGCTCAGGTCTCGTACCTTGAGCAGGAAATCGCCGTGCTGCGCCGCAAGCTCGCCGACTCGCCGCGCAATTCGAGAATCCTCGAAGAGCGGATCGTCGAGCTCCAGACCAACCTGGCCGGCGTGTCCGCCCAGAACGAACGGCTCGCCTCCACCCTGCGAGAGGCCCGCGACCAGATCGTGGCCCTCAAGGAGGAAGTGGACCGGCTGGCACAGCCCCCGGCCGGATTCGGCACCTTCCTCAGCCAGAACGAGGACGGCACCGCCGACATCTTCACCGGGGGTCGCAAGCTCCGCGTGAACGTCAGCCCCAACGTCGACCTCGACGAGCTGCGGCGCGGCC